>BEHD01000001.1 GCA_002898355.1 archaeon HR01
TTAAACACAAAAAATTGATGCCTGGGTGAGGTGTAGCTCACTCTGTCGACACATAGAACAAAGCCTATCCCCGCACTATATAATACCAACAAACCTGGCGGCCGTCTAGGCTATAGGGGAATCCACTGGCTAGGGAGGCTGTAAAACCGCATGATTAAGTAATCAGGGAAATTTTTAAGATTCTATAACATGCCAGCTTGTATGGGTCGTGGGTTTAAGGTGGTGTTGACGGGAGAGACCGCCATCATGAGTGACTATGGCGGAGAGACATTGATCGGTTTCACCTCAGCCCTGCCGGAGCGTTGGATTAGGGGTTTTGTTGAGCGCCGCCTATTCCCCACCAGGAGCGACTCCCAGGGTAGGATGTTTGTAGCGCCCTATTCTCTCTGCAAGGTGGAGGCGTCACTGCTGGAGCATGGTTTTTCACGGGAGGAGGTGGTTATCGCTGACCCCAGGAAGCTGGATAGGGTGGTTGGGCCGGAGACCAAGGTGTTGGGTGTAACGACGATGGACCCGATGGGTGTAAGCTATGGTGTCGGTGTTGTGAATTTGATGTTGAAGGCTTTGGGGTTTAAGGTGGATGGGCTGCCATATATCAGTAGAAGCTTCTTCGATGTGGTGCTCCATCCAGCTGTTAGAAAGTATAGGCCTAGGATAGTTGTGGGCGGGCCTGCGGCCTGGCAGCTGGTTGATACCGGCTCCCACTACCCCCTGGGTGTGGATTGTGTGTTTGAGGGGGAGTTTGAGCGTGACGGCTGGAGGCTAATTAAGATGGCTGTAGACGGTCTGACGCTTCCTAAGGTCTTCAGGGGGATGCCTCCGTCGCTTGATGAGATCCCACCTATCAGGACGCCGTCGATAGGCGGTATCGTGGAGGTGAGCAGAGGGTGTGGGAGGGGCTGCAAGTTCTGCACCCCCACACTTCTCAGGTGGGTGAGCATGCCCTACGGGCTTATCGAGAAAGAGATACTGCTCAACATCAGAAACGGGTCAGACCATGTAGGCCTCCATTCAGAAGAGTTCTTCAAGTACGGGAGTATGGACCCGTTCCGGCCGAATAGGGAGGCGGTTCTCTCCCTTCTTCAAAGGGTTGACAGGGTTGTGAACCGGAATAATGGTGGTAGGGATATAAGGGTAACGACCGATTTCACGACGGCTGTATCTGTTGTCGCAGACCCCAGGTTGGTGGAGCAGGCCGCAGAATACATCAACCCCGGCAACAGCTACAGCTTCATCGAGATGGGTATAGAGACTGGGAGCCCGAGGATGATTGAGATTATAATGCCTGGGAAGGTTAAGCCCTTCAAGCCTTCGGAGTATCCGGACATCGTTGTGGAGTCTGTAGGAATCCTGAACGATAACAGGTGGGTGGTCTGCGGCACCATGGTGATGAACTTTCCGGGAGAGAGGGAGGAGGACCTGATAAGAAACCTGGAGCTTGTAGACAGGCTTAAACACCATAAAGTGCTTATCTGGACCCTCCCCTTCATACCTATGGGAGGCTTAAGAAGGACCGGCTGGTCGATATTGGAGGAGATCCTCAAAGACAGCCTGAAGAAGGAGCTGCTTATGAAAGGGCTTCACAAAACATTCGAAGTACTTCTCTCACTGAACAGGCTCCCCACCCACAACATGCGTAGCGTATTGGATAGGCTGTTATGGGGCTCTGTGGGAAGGCTGGCGATGTCATATATCGTCCGAAGAATAAACATTGAGCTGGGCCGTGTCAAAGACTTCCTCCATATGCGACATCCACCGGATAACATTATGCAGCCCGCCTAACCAGTGGCCAGAAACGCTAGGGAAACAGGCACATCTTTGTAGCGTACGGGCCCGGCGGGATTTGAACCCGCGACCCCCGGGTTAAAAGCCCGGTGCTTGAGAGATTATGATGCCATAATCTTCTCTCTCCTGGCTGAGCTACGGGCCCGTTTTCTGCTGGTGAACCTGATATTTAAAAGTGGAGAAAGGGGCTGTTGGCTATTCTGCACCAAGCCTTTCAAAGAACATTTTGAGGAAGTCTTGGGGCTGGACCTTTGTGCATATCTCGGTGTTGGGCTGGCTCTGAACCCAGAACCTTCTCTCTATGATTGTCTGTCCCCGTGTCAGGTCTCCTTCGCATACGACGTAGACGTGCTGCATGGATGTTTTGAAGAGTGATGGCTTGACCGCCGCCGCAACAGCCATGGGGTCGTGGAGTTGCATGAACCCGAACCGCTCCACGAATTTACGTATTATTCTGGCGGCTGTTCTGGCTTCAGCCGTCCCGGCGCTGGCCAGCCTCTCCACATCCTCTCTCTTCAGGGTTGTGGCGGGGTCTGTGGTTATGTCCAGCCCTACGCAGAGGGGGTTCACACCCGACTCGAAGACTATCTTTGCCGCCTCGGGGTCTACGTGGATGTTGAACTCTGAGACAGGTGTGGCGTTTCCGTGTCCGTAGGGTGTGAGGCCGAAGGCTCCACCCATCAATACAAGCCGGCCCAGCCTACTGCGTATCTCAGGCTCCAAAGCCAGTGTTAGGGCGATGTTGGTTAGGGGGCCGGTGGCCACCACTGTCACATCCTTCTCGGACATCAGGGTCTCTGTCAGGAATTTCACAGCCCCATCCCTCGTCTGTCTCGAAGGTTTTGGCAGGCCGGCGTCCCCCAGCCCATCTTCGCCGTGAACCCACTCAGCTGTGACGAGGTCTTTAACCAGCGGCCTCTCGGCACCCCTGTATACGGGGATGTCACCTCCTCCAACAGCCTCTAAGACTCTTAACGTGTTGGCGGATGTCTTTTCCACATGCACGTTCCCGCTCACGGTGGTTATCCCCAGAATCTCCAGCTCGGGAGAGTTGAGGGCCAGAATTATGGCTAGGGCGTCATCTATGCCGGGGTCCATATCCAGTATAACCTTGACCACATCCTCAAGGAGAGCTTCCCCGCTAAAAAGATTCATAGCGGGGTGTTCCCAGCTTCTGAGGGACTCGAAAAGCTTATCTACCCCCGCCTCCAAGGAGATGCGAGGCTACTATGACCGAATCTAAGCCTGAGACATCGGGCGAAGTGGAGGTTGTGCCGACCGGCGCTAAAATCCTCGCAGTCGTGATGATACCTACGATTGCGGCGCTCAACTATGTGGGCGGTGTAATTGTTGAGCTGCTGAAGGCGCCCATATGGGGTGACACCTGGGCGACTATGCTGGGCACCCTCATATCAGGCTTCTGGGTTGGAAGCATCGGAGGATTCCTATACAACATCATAATGGCCTTCACTCTCTGGGGGCTTCCAAACTGGGTTTGGGGGTTCGCCAACGTGGTTATAGCGGGCATAACTGTCATATGTGTGAAGATGGGGTGGGCTGACCTTAGAAAACCTGTGAAGCTCATCCCAGCGTTCCTACTGTTCGGCTTAGTCTACCCCATCTTCACAACAGCTGTCTCTATAGGTTTGTTTGGTGGCGGCCCCCTCTGGAAGCCGCTCCCCGCAGCGGTATACGCCGCAACCCTCAGCTCCACAGGTAACTTCTACCTGGCTAATTACGTGCAGGCGATAAGCACCGAGATACCCGATAAAATAATCTCATTCGTCATATCCCTAGCCATAGCTTCCAGGGTTCCACGCCGGCTGGTCCTGCTGAAGAGGTAGGCGCCGTAAACCGGTGTTCAGCTCTGAGCTCCCTCGGCTCGCTCCTCCTCAAGAAGACAATACTCGCTGGGCGGACGCCGCTACACCTAGCAGACGGCAGGACAAAATTCCTCTATTTTATTTGGATATCGCTCCTAGCATACATCTTCTACGACTATGTTCTGACGCTGGTCTTTCTGGCGGTCAACATTTTGCTGGCGTTTGTGGGTAGGGTGGCCCGTCAGGTGGGGCTTCCGCTCCTTGTGGTCGTTCTGCCGTGGATGGCCCTGTCTGTCCCCATCCTCTCGCTTCCGCTCGGCTTTCCATGGAACCAGACGGTCGTATACAGGATTCAGATGCTTGGGCTTGATATACCTGTCTACCTCGAGGGGCTGGCGTGGGGTTTCACATGGCCCCTTAGAATCGGTGTGACCATCTCGGCCGCCCTCCTCTTTTACCTGACCACCCAGCAGACCGCCCTCGTCGCCATGCTCTTCAAGTTCAGGATGCCGTTCAGGTTTATTTACATGGTTGCGGCCACTCTACAGATGATACCCTTGATGGTGGACGAGGTTAGGAGTATCTACCAGGCCCAGCTCGCCCGGGGTTTGAGAACTGATGTGGGAATAATTAAAAAGCTGTGGAACTTCCTCACCCTAGTCGTACCTCTAACCCTCAGCTCGCTGGGGAAGGTTCAGACACGGGCAATAGCCTTGGAGTCGAGGGGTTTCAGCGCCCCAGTGGCCAAGACGGTCCTCTACGATATCAGGTTCAAGAGGGTTGACTATGTCTTCTTCGCATGCATGGCTGCCGCAACCGTCTATCTCGGCTTCCTCTATGTGACGGAGGGCTACTCTCCCATAGTCCACCTCAGATACCTGCTACTAGGGTAGTCTGACTTGGCTGTCAGCAAGGTTCAATATCCCATATCTGTTGAGGGGTTCACATACTCATACCCATCCAAACCCTATGTTCTGAGGGATATATCCTTCAAGGTGGAGAGGGGTGAGGCTGTGGGGATTATAGGCCCCAACGGTGCAGGCAAGTCGACACTCTGTAGGGCGCTCAACGGACTCGTCCCCCACTTCTATGGTGGAAGGATGAGTGGGAGAATCTACGTGGCCGGCATGGATACCCTAAAGCACACGGTCGCCGAATTATCCACGAAGGTCGGCCTGGTCTTCCAAGAGCCTGAGACACAGCTCTCGGGTCTTGCCCTCACAGTGGAGGATGAGATAAGCTTCGGCCTATCCATGCTCGGCTATCCCAAAGAAGTAATACTTGATAGAACCCGGGAGGCCATAGAGAAGGTGGGGCTGAAGGGGCTGGAGCACCGCTCACCCTTCGAGCTCTCAGGCGGACAGCAGCAGAGGCTGGCGATAGCGACGGTGCTGGCCATGAAGCCTGAAGTGATAGTTCTCGACGAGCCTGCTGCCCAGCTAGACCCTCTAGGCAAGTCCCAAGTCTTCGACGTTTTGAGGGAGCTTCTGAGGGAGGGCTCCACGATACTCGTGGCTGAGCATGAGATTGAGGAGCTGGCCACCTTCACTCACCGCCTAATACTGCTAGATGGTGGCCGGATACTCTGTGATGGCTCGTCGAGACATGTTCTGAGGCAGGTGGAGCGGCTCAAGTCTTCAGGTGTGGACCCGCCGTCGGTGACTGAGCTGGCCCACTTGGTTAAGACCGTGTGTAGGATGCGGTTGGAAGACTATCCCATCACCGTGGAGGAGGCTGTCGGGCTGTTCGCTGAGCTTTTGGAGGGTGGGAGGATATGATTGATGTGGAGGATGTCTGGTATTGGTATGACCAAGATGTTCCAGCCCTCAAGGGTGTGAGTCTGAGCATTAGGGCTGGCGAGGTAGTGGCCATCATAGGGCAGAACGGCGGGGGGAAGACCACGCTGGCCAAGCATCTCAACGGCCTCCTGAAACCCCGTAGGGGAGTTGTACGTGTTAAGGGTTATGATACCAGAGAGACCCCCACCCACAAGCTCGCCTCGATAGTTGCGTATGTCTTCCAGAACCCCTCCCACCAGATATTCATGAGCACGGTCTACGACGAGGTGGCCTATGGCCCTCTACAGATGGGGCTTACTAGGACGATGGTGAATAAACTGGTGGCTTATGCCCTTGAGGTGGTCGGCCTATCACTCAACCCCCAAACCCATCCCTACGACCTGGACTATGGGCAGATGAAGCTGGTGACTATTGCGTCTGCGGTAGCTATGAACCCTGATGTCCTTGTCTTGGACGAGCCGACGACTGGACAGGACCACAGGGGTAGGCGGAAGGTGGCCGAGGTGGTGAAAAGGCTGAACAGCGAAGGCAAGACCGTCATCATAATCACCCACGACATGCGGTTTGTCACGGAGACCGCTGGAAGGACCGTGGTTATGGCCGAGGGCGTGGTACTGGCCGACGGCCCGACATCCTCCATCATGGCCGATGTAGAGCTTCTCAGCAGGGCTGCAATAAAGCCTCCCCAGACTGTCAGGCTGGCCCAGTCCCTTCGGAGCCGTGGCTTCAACATGAGTATGCTGACTGTGTCGGAGGCCTTGGAAGAGTTGAGGGCGGCCCTGGGCTGTGGGGGGTAGGCCGATGGCTGAGATAGCTGTCCTGGGAAGTATCCATATGGACCTGATGGTGAAGCTGTCTAGGATACCGGCCAAGGGTGAGACAGTGATAGGTGGCAGCTTTCAGGTATCGCCAGGCGGTAAGGGCGCCAACCAGGCGGTGGCCGTCTCCAGGCTGGGAGGCCAAGTCGCTATGATAGGCCGGGTTGGCTCCGACTTCTTCGGGGACATGCTGGTTGAGAGGCTGAAGTCTGAGAAGGTGGATATCAGGTATGTCTTCAGGGGTGAGGGGGATAGGACAGGTGTGGCGTTGATATTGGTTGATAGACGTGGAAACAACGTGATAGCTGTGGCTTCTGGGGCTGACGAGAGCTGCTCCAAAGATGATGTGGAGTCTGCACGTGAGGCCATCTCATCCGCCAAGGTCTTCCTAACCCAGCTGGAGATACCTCTTGCAACGGTTGAGCATGCAGTATCCATAGCATATAGGGGGGAGCCTCTGGTAGTTCTAAACCCTGCCCCCGCCCGCCAGCTGCCCAAAACCCTCCTCGAGAAGGTTGACGTGATAGTTCCCAACGCTCTAGAGGCCTACCACCTCACAGGGATAAGGGTTCACGACGTCGAGACAGCCATCAAGGCTGGAAAGAGGCTTCTCCGCAGAGGTGTGGCATATGCGCTGGTGACCCTCGGAAGAAAGGGGGTGGTTGTAGTGAGTGAGGAGGAGACCACACATCTTAGGGGTGTGAAGGTTAGGAGCGTGGATGCTACAGGAGCAGGCGACACATTCTGCGGCGCCCTAGCCTTCGGTCTGGCTAGGAAAATGAAGATACACGAGGCTGCGGAGCTCGCCAACAACGCTGCAGCCCTCGCCACAACGAAGCTGGGCGCCCAAGAAGCCATGCCCACCCTGATGGAGCTTCACAATTTCATGCTGTCCAACGGGAGAGCACGAAGACTTGGGAGACCGCTAATCCAGACATAACCCGGCCTTCGGTTATAACGCTTAATTATCCGGCCGCCCAATAAAAGATGTGCTCGGCGAAGAGCAGTCTCTTATACTTCAGACCGCTGAGAGGATTGGGTTGCATGTGGGGCGTGAATACTGGCTCCGATGCGCACGTGAGAAGACGGAGCCAAAGCTTCTCTGGAACGAGTTATTGAAGGCCGGCCTAACCTCCGCCGGTGTCCCGCTCGAAGGGTCTCCGGCTACCGGCCTCCTGGAGGCAGTCCTGGTTCAGGAAGGGTTGGCCAGGGCTGGTATACCCCTCCTCACATACTTGACCACACATCTCTCGAGGGAAATCATTCTAAGGTATGGTTCGAGGACGCAGTTTGAGAGGTTTGTCCTACCTACGTGTAGGAGGGGGGAGAGGATTAGCTTCTGCCTCACCGAGGCTGAGGCCGGCTCAAACACGTGGAGAATCAGGACGTATGCTAGGAGGAGAGACGGAGGCTATCTCCTATCTGGGCAGAAGACATTCATAACCGGCGCCCGCGAATCAGAATATCTCCTGGTGGTTGCTAGAACGAAGAAGTATGAGGAGGTTGAGAGGAAGAGGGACGGTCTCTCCCTCTTTGTTATGGAGACGAGGAGTGGTGGAGTGGGTTTCGAGCCTTTAAACATAGAGCTATACTCGCCTGAGACGCAGTACACGGTCTATTTTGACGAGGTTGAGCTGGGGGTGGATAACCTCATAGGTGTGGAGGGGAGGGGTGCGGACTACCTCTTCGACGGGCTGAACGTGGAGAGGACTTTGATTGCTGCATGCAGCATAGGTCTGGGAGAGTATGTCCTGAAAAGGGCTGTCGAATATGCGGGCCAGAGGGTTGTCTTCGACAGGCCCATCGGCTCCTACCAGGGGCTCCAGTTCCGTATGGCGAGGGCCAAAGCCTACCTAGAGGCGGCACGCCTCCTCAACTACGAGGCTGCAGAACTCTACGGCAGGGGGGAGCGGGGAGGCGGGCTTGCTAACATGGCGAAGCTTGTCGCCTCCGAGGCCAGCATGGAGGCTTTCGAGATAGCTATGCAGACTTTCGGCGGCAACGCATACGACCTCTCCACAGACATCATCACCTTCTACCCCGTCATACGGCTATTCAAGACCGCGCCGATAACAAATGAGCTGGTGCTGAGCTACATCGGCCACCATGTTCTAGGCCTCCCCAAATCCTACTGAGGTGGGATGCTTTGGATGTGTATGTGGCGGGTGTGGGTGAGATTCCATGCAGGCCAGCCTACGGAGACCTCGACTTCAGGGAGATGCTCTACACTGCCGCTAGGAAGGCGTATGAAGACGCTGGAATCCATCCCTCAGAGATTGACGGTATAGTCTCGAGCGGTATGGATTTCTACGAGGGCATAAGCATCACGGACTCCTACACACCCGACCAAGTGGGAGGCAGGCTCAAGTTCAACACCCTCGTCTCCAACGATTCCCTCAACGCATTCATCCACGGATACATGCTTCTCCGGACAGGACATTTCCGCAACCTCATGGTGACATGCTATGCGAAACCCTCCAACATGTTAAACTATCCGGAGGTTGTCCTCAACTCCTTCGACCCCCACGTCGTGAGGCCTCTGACCCCCCACCCATACGTTTTGGCAGCCCTAGACGCCAGAGCATATCTATCTAGAAGCGGTGCCAGTCCCCGTGACCTTTCCCTAGTAGCCGTCAAGAACAAGAAAAACGCGCTGGGGAATACCTCGGCCGCCTACGCCGGAGCCACAACCCCTGACGATGTGGAGAACTCGGCACCCGTCTCGGAGCCTCTCAAAAGAGGACATATATCCACCCTATGCGACTATGCGGCGGCCGTCATATTGACCACCGATAGAAGGCTTGGAAGATTTACGGTGAAGGGTGTGGGTAACGCCTTTGGAGCGTACTCCTCCGACCTCTCCTCCAGGATGTGGGGCCTGCTGGCCTGGGTCAGGCATGCGGCCCAGAAGGCTCTGAGGATGGCCGGAATAGGGAAGGTTGACTTTGTCGAAGTCTCCGAACCCTTCGCCCATACAGAGCTTATGGCCTTGGAAGGCCTCGGGATAGATGGTGAGCCGGCCCACAAAACATTGAGGGCTGGAGGATACGACCTCGGCGGCCACCTCCCAGTAAACCCATCAGGCGGATGTCTCGGGATGGGCTACCCACTCAACGCCGCAGGGCTCCAGAGGGTGGTCCAATCTGTCAAGGCCATGTCTAGGATGGGTTGGAGAACATGTATGATTCTCTCCTCCGACGGCGAGGTCGTCGACGCCGGCTCAGCTGTCGTGTTGACCTCGGAGGTGTGACCGGTTGAGACGTAGGGTTGCCATCGTAGGCGCGGGCATGACCTACTTCAGGTCCATGCAGCCTCTGACCCCCCAGGAGCTTATCTTCGAAGCCGTCAGAAAATGCATGGACGACTGCGGCCTCACCCTCAGAGATGTGGAGGCTGTTGTAGCCGGCTCAGCCCCTGACGCGTTCGACGGATACCATCACAAGGGTTTGCTCTCCTCGGAGGCTGTTGACTGTTTGGGGAGGGCTTTCTCAAGGATTTATGTGGGAGGCGGCACAGGCGTTGGCGTAGCTGTCGCGGGATGGTGGCATATAGCCTCGGGGGTTTACGACAGGGTTTTGCTCGTTGCCTGGGAGAAGATGAGCCATCCATATCCCCACGCCCAACCGCTCTTCAGAACAATCTTCGACCCCGTCCTAGAGCAACCCCTAGGCCCTAACCTCATCTGGATATTCGCCCTAGAGATGCGGCGTTACATGGAGATGCATAGAATCGGCAAGGAGCTTATAGCGGAGGTGGCTGTGAAGAATAAGGGGAACGCCCTCGACCACCCATACGCACAGCTGGGGGCGAAGATAACGGTTGAGGATGTGCTGAAGTCACCGGTCCTTGTCTGGCCTGTGAATAGGCTGGACATAAGCCCGACCTCGGATGGAGCCGTAGCCCTAATGCTGGCCTCCGGGGAGGAGGCCAGGAAGATAACTGACACACCGGTCTGGCTCGACGGCGTCGGCGCATGCCTCGACAGCCAGTTTTGGACAAACCGTGACCTCGGCTACCCCTACTATGTCTACCTAGCAGCCCAGCAGGCCTACAGGATGGCCGGCATCACAAACCCCCTGAAACAGATAGATGTCTTCGAGCCATACGACCCATTCACCTACAAAGAGCTCCACCACCTCGATGCACTGCTGGGCAAGCCTGGGCTGGCTCCGAAACTCCTCGCCGAGGGCCAGCTGGAAAGGGATGGGGACCACCCAACATCTCCTTCGGGAGGCCTTCTCGGAGTAGGCAACCCGATAGCGGCAGCGGGTCTTATGAAGGTGGCCGAGCTCTACTGGCAGCTCTCGGGTAGGGCTGGAAGAAGGCAGGTGCCCAACGCCTACGTAGGTGTGGCACAGGCCTGGGGTGACCTCATGCAGGTTGGCCAGGTGGTGGTGTGTAGGGTGTGAGGGTGAAGCCTGCAAGATACAGTGAGAGATATCTGGCCCAGCAGCCGGAGGATGTGAGGCGGGCCATCATAGGGCTTGAGCTGGACAAGGAGTTTGGAAGGGTTGAAGGATGGGCCTCATCCCTCAACAGGAAATACACCGACACCGATGAATGGCGGGCTGAAAACCTCATCCTCACCTACTGGCGCATAGCCTGTAGATACAGTCATGCGGCAGGGAAGGCTGCGACACGCTTCCTAGATGGCCTCAGAGACGGAAAAATTCTCGGAACAAAATGTGGTAGATGCCAGCGTGTTATGATACCTCCACGCCTCTTCTGCGAATGGTGTTTCAGAGATGTCGATGAATGGGTTGAGCATTCGGGAGAGGGTGCCATCTCAACATATTCCCTCTCATACATAGGGACCGACCCAGGGGTCAGACTTGAGAAACCAATAATAGTGGCCGTGATATGGTTCGATAACACTTCGAAGAAGAGCCCGTCATCGCAAACGGTCTTGCATGCGGCGGGGTTACTACATATAGTGGACGGAGTCAAGCCTGAAAATGTCTCTATTGGGATGCGTGTAAGACCCGTCTGGAGGAGAGACGGGGAGAGAACGGGCAGCATCCTCGACATCGCCTACTTCACACCTGTAGATGGTGGAGTGGGATGAGCATCGAGAGCTTCTACGAATATCCGGCCGGGATAGCCCTCTCAATATTCCTCCAAGGACTCAGGGAGGGGAAGCTTATCGCAAGCCGCTGCGGCAAGTGTAACACCTCTCATATCCCACCACGTTCCTACTGCGCAAAATGCCTCAACCCCATCAATGACTTCCATGAAATAACGGGGTTAGGGTTCGTGGAGACTTTCACCTGCTCCCATATCTCGCTAGATGGAAGCCAGGCCCAGCCCGTCACCTGGGTGTATGTGAGGTTTGAAGGTGTTGAAGGAGGGTTACTTCACAGGCTTGACCCGTCGGTGGCTCCGGAGAAGGCCTTGAAGGTTAGGCCGGTGTATCATGGGGAGCGTATAGGCAGCATACTCGACATAAAATGGTTCACAAAAGCCGAATAAACTCCTCCCTCTCCTCCATCTGAATCCACGTCTCAGAGGCGTATACGTCGTCGAAGATGGCTGACGGTGGAAGGGGTGGGTTTCTCTCACATCTTTCGATCGCCTCTTTAACTGTATTCTCGCAGCCCACCCACAGATCCTCATCTTCTTTCTCGCTCCAGACACCCCGGCGTATAAGATGTTTCTTCAGCCTCTTTATCGGGTCCCTCATCCTCCATCCCTGCTCCTCCTCCACGGGGCGGTAGCGTCTGGGGTCGTCGGCGGTGGTGTGGGGCCCCAACCTATAGGTCACAGCCTCTATCAAAGTGGGTCCATGTCCTTCCCTCGCCCTCTCAACCGCATTCCGCCCAACCAGATAGCAGGCTATCACGTCGTTCCCATCCACCCGCACACCGGGGAACCCGTAAGCCACCGCCTTATCGGCCAAAGTCTTGGCCGCCGTCTGCCTATATACAGGCATGGATATGGCGTATTGGTTGTTTACACAGACGAAGACCACCGGCGCCTTGAAGACACCCGCAAAATTTAGAGACTCATGGAAGTCGCCCTTCGACGTCGCTCCATCACCGAAAAAGCTCATGACTACGTCCTTCTCCCCGAGAATTTTGATGGCTAGGGCAAAGCCGACGGCTGGCGCGATATGTACCGAGACCGGTATGGCTGCGGGGACGATTCTATATCTTCTGTCGCCGTAGATGGCGAAATCATGTCCTTTCAGAGGGTCTCTAGAGTTGGAGAGATGCCTGTTGATGATGTCGTCGATGGGTACTCTTCGGGCTATGTAGACGGGTAGCTCCCGGTAGAGCGGGAAAACCCAGTCGTTTTCGGCCAACGAGTAGGCCGTCCCAACGTAGGATGCTTCCTGACCCTCCGAGGGTGCGTGAATCCCTATCTTACCCATCCTCTGAAGGTTAAAGAGCCACTTATCCAAAACCCTCGCCATAACCATATCCCTATACATGGAGAGGAGGAGGTCATGGCTTAGCTTAAACTCCGTCAACTCCTCACCATCCGGTGAGAGAGCCTGAAACATGGATACCTGTTTATATGACTGCACCATGCTTATAAAGGCTTTATCCGAATCAATCGGTCTGGAGTAGGGGGAGAATCTTCTCAAAGTATTGGAGCGACTGAGGGTTGATGAGGGATTCCCTGTTTAATACTTCCCGGCCGTTAACTATGTTGGACACAGCTATCTCAACCTTCTTCATGTTGTAGGTGTAGGGTATTTCAGGCACTTCCAAGATTTTAGCCGGCACATGTCTGGGAGAGGCTTTCTCCCTCAACGCCGTCTTAATTCTCTCCCTAAGCTCGTCGGTCAAAACATAGCCATGACCCATCTTGACGAAGAGGATTATCCTCTGGTCACCTCTCCAATCCTGACCAACAGCGATACAGTCCGCAACCTCTCTAAAACCCTCCACAACCCTGTAGATCTCAGCCGTCCCAATCCTCACCCCCGAAGGCTTCAGCACAGCGTCCGACCTACCCAGGAAGGTGATGCCTCCGGTGTCGCTGTGGAAGATGACAAAATCGCCATGTCTCCAAACCCGTTTATGACTGTAAAACCTGAAGTACGAGTCGAGGTATTTCTCGTTGCCTGGGTCGTTGAGGAAGTAGAGCGGCATCGAGGGTGCGGGAGCCTCGCATACAAGCTCTCCCGCCCTATCGTAAACTGGCTCGCCCCTCTCATCGTAGCATCTGACCTTCATACCGAGGCCTGGCGACTGTAGCTGGCCTGCGTAAACGGGTAGGACGGGGCTGCCTATGGCGAAGCAGCCGTTGATATCTGTCCCGCCCGAGATAGAGTTGAAGTGCTGGTCTTTCTTAACCTCTTCGTAGACCCATCTGAACCCGTCGGCCGATAGGGGTGAGCCGGTCTGGGAGATCTCCCTAAGCGATTCCAGTCCAAACATCTTCTTTGGGGATGCGCCGACACCTCTCAAATGGTTGATGTAGCTCGCACTGAGGCCGAAGATTGAGACACCGTACTCGTCCACCAGCTTCCACATCGTTCTCCAGTCTGGATAGTTTGGGTCGCCGTCGTAGAGCATCAGCGTAGAACCCACCGAAAGAGAGGGCATCACCCAGTTCCACATCATCCAGCTTGTAGAGGTGATGTATGTTATCACATCCTCAGACTTCAGGTCTGAATGTATGACAAGCTCCTTCAGCTGGTTTACCAGTACCCCTGCAACAGATTGGACCATACACTTCGGCCTACCCGTAGTCCCCGACGAAAACATTATGTAGATAGGGGTGGAGGAAGGCACCTGCTCAAAGGAAAAAGGTTCGCCGCCACCCATGAAGTCTGGAAGGAGGACGGCCTTCTCCACACCTTCGACCCTAGGGCTGTCCCCGATATATGGGACGATGACAACCCATTCAATCGAGGGGATACTCACAACTATCTTACGAACCCTCTCCAACACGTCATATCTCCTGCCTCTATAGTAGTATCCGTCCACCGTGAAAAGCACCTTCGGCGATACCTGGCCGAACCTATCCACCACTATGTCAGCTCCCAGCTCCGTGCCGGCGGATGACCATGTGGCGCCGAGGGATGCGGTGGCCAGCATGCATACAGCCGCCTCAGCCATGTTGGGCATGTAGCCGCAGACCCTATCACCAGATTTAACACCCACCTCCTTCAAACCTTTAGCAACACCGGCAGCAAAACCGTAGAGGTCCGAGTATGTCATCCTCCTAACCTGGCCATCCTCCCTCAAGGCGATCAAGGCTGTCTTCCCATCCCTCCTACGGAGAAGGTTTTCCGCAAAGTTGAGTCTGGCACCGATAAACCATGAGGCTCCAGGAAACCTTCCAAGATCATCCACCACAGCACTGTAGTGCTGGGAGGTCTTTATGCCTAGAAAGCTCCAGACGGTGTCCCAGAATCTGGGTATCTCCTCAATCGACCACCTGTACAGCTGGAAATATGAGCCCCTTCTGAAAGGGTCGAGCTCAAGCCCGTTCAAATCGCTGGCGTATTCTATGAAGCGCGTCATATTGGCCTTCTCCACAACCTCATCTGACGGACTCCATAGAATCATCCTGCCAAGGGATAGCCGGGCTTCTGGGGATATAAGGCTTACATCCAGATGACGGCTTCCAGATAATGATTCCACCAGCCACGGGATGTGTGAGGCCCAGCCGAGACACGCTTAAATCCGTAAACCCGGCCAGCGCAATGGATGCGGGGGAGAAGATGAAGCCGGCAACACTTATAACAGGCGTTGAGAAGTAACATCGCCGAAGCCATGGCAAGCTTTCAAGTAATCTTCACCGGGAACGAAGACGAATTGTACAAATTCGTGATAACATGGAAGATGCTCACAGACCTGAAGAAGTATGAGGAGATGAAGAAGGAGATGGAGCATCTGGAGGAAAGGGTGAGGGAGATGAGAGAAGAGCTGAGCAGGCTAGATGACACGAGAAAAAGCCTGCAGAGGGAGATAGCCGAGCTGACAGCCAGCAGGGAAGCGTTAAGGAGAGAAACAACACCGCCCACAGACGTAAAAATAAACTTGTAACCTCCTTAGCAAATCGCCCACAACATATGACTCACCAGACATGGGGAAGTCTCTCAGTTGATCTAGGCCGACGCCGGGTTCAGGAGTATTTCGTATGTGAATGGTTTGGAGATAGTCTCGACTTCCTAGAGAGGAGTTCCAGACCCAATCTCAGGCACCCACGCCCTATATCCGGGAAGTCGTGAGCCGAGCCCTTGAAAAAGGAATGGCCGATCAGTTTTGAAGCCCACTCCGAGCAAGTTCCACCGTTCTTAGAAATGGATTTCTTTAGGTATTCTTCCGCCATCTCCCTCGTGTTCATATTTCAATAGCCTCTCCACGTCTAATCCTCGGTGAGAGTATCCAATACCAAGTGCCGTCCGGGTTTGTTATTCTCCTAGCCCCCAGCTCGTTAAGCCTCCTCTCCAATAGTTTAAGCTCTGTTTTTATGAAATCGCCCACATCATATATTATCTCTCCGTCGTATACTAGGTCTAGCATTATTGGGGGGTGTTTTTTGATTTCCTCCTTTGTGTAGATTATCGGGTTTATATCAGGTATCGTGGGTTTGCCCGTCTCTTTTTTCCATGTATTGTATTCGCTGGTTTCACGTAGCTTCTCAAACGCTGGGGCTATTTCCTCGATTCTAGCCGCCATCGATTTTCCCCCAAAATCTTCTACTACGAATAGGAGGTCTATGTCGGATTCCTCGTTGAACCTCCCAGCAGCTAGTGAGCCGAATATTATAGCTGATACAAGCCTGTCTCCCAAAATATCTTTTACAAGTTGGATAACCCTAACGGCCAGCATGTGCGCAAGCCCTTCTAATCCAGTGCTCAAGGCCAATACATACTGAACTGCTCCCGCTATTAAGTCTGCCTTACGTTTTATTATTTAGAGGATGTTAGGGAACCCATGTGTAAGGAGTAACTGGCTCGACTTTTATTGCTGGTGTAGAGGCCGTTGTCTATAAGCTAGGCTGTTTAAGCAGAAGTATGTTGGCCGTGGCTTCTCGGGAGGCAAGCTCAAGTCAACCTAAATGTTGCAGCCGCTAGAAGCTTGGGCTTAAGCTTGACGACAGGAGAAAGACAATACACGAGCTGGCCTGCGGAAAACCAAGGGAAGCTTTTCTAAAGGTATACTAAGGATGCGTTACAAAAAATGGAGAAATTTGTTACAGAGCTACCCCACAGACTTGCATAGGGCCAACCAAGGCTGGAGAACAGGTAAGACCTACAGGATTCTGCCATATCTATATCCTAGCTGATGGCGGGATGATATTCTATAAACTCATAGGACCGAGCCTCCAGCCAACCACTCCTTCTTACCTCATATTCGCTTCCCAATTATATACCGGAATATGCTCCTGTCGAAATTCATCCATGATTCATTTAAAAGGTAGTGTTTTCCTATTCGGCTTCTGAAGTTCCCCTCTCTGTGCGTAGCTATCCTAACTATCCTCGGTTTATCTCCACCATGTCCCCAAATTTCTCCCTTTTCATAAAAGAAATAAATTCCATTTTCAGGCAACTGCTCGTGTAGCCATTTGCAGAGGTCAGACATACGTTCACTCAATTTCTTTAATGTGAGTAAACAATTTCACTCTATCTTTTAGTTTGGTTTCCCGTAACAGCCTTCGGTACAATAGATGAAAGCAACCTGGGTTGTGATAAAATCAGATTTCATCGTAGGCTGCAAGTTTTTCATCAAAATCTTTTAAAAGCTTTCTAAATTCTTCCTCTGTAACCGTATTTGGATCTTTTTCGTACCATTCATTCTCAACATTTGGAAACCAGACACCGTAAAGGTCGGAAAATATTGCCCATTCAACATGCTTTTCTTTGCATTTTTTCATAAACCTCTGAGTTGAAGTTGCTGTGTACAATTTATCTGGAGTTACATTCTTACCAGTATTCTTTAATGAATCATCTTTCTTAGCCGAGCAATGGGTTATATAGATTCTTTTCACTTTTCCCACACACTATTTTTACATATAGTTTTGCTAAATATTCTTCTAGTAATATTTAACAATCTTCGGTCGGACTGGGTAAATCCTTTTTCTGTGTAAATTTCATATGGTTGTACTCATCGAGTAGCTTAGTTAGAGTTTTGTTCATCGTTGGAGAAGCTTCACGACACAAATCCTCTGGTGATCTGCCGTAACTTGCTATTATGCTTTTAAGAATCTGTTGTGATTCGCGTAGGAACTTTAGATAGCCAATTGCATTACCAGCATAACCATATCCGTTCCTTATCTTCTCGTCCCACATCATGAAAAGTTGTGGGATAATACAATGCATGATTTTCGAGGCAGAGGTAGGTCCAACACCATTAACACGCTCGGTAAGTTGCGTGTATATCTCTTTAATAATTTCCGATACTCTCTTTTTCTGCCCATCGACATCTATTTTCTCGTTAAAATCAAGATCAATTAAACTGCTATTGCGCAATTCATGAAAGTGCTTGCTTAATTCCTTTAAAACTTCTTTAAGCTGGGTGGGAACAATCCTCTTAACATTTCTGATCTTCCAGCGCTTGAGAAATTCAATAATAGTATCTTTCACTTCACTCTCAGAAATTTGGTTAATATTCTCCCAAATATGTCTGCGGTCTAGCACAAGTTTCTTGTAATCCTCGTCAAATCGCGGGAGATTCACCCCTTTTAACAATGTTAAGTAATTCAAGCCAAACACCTTGCTATTATATTTTTGAAAGCAAGGTAGAATATTTCTTCATTCTCATCATTTTTCCTTCGGGCTGAATAAGCCAAGTGTTCTGAGCCTATTCTCAGCAGTTGTGATGCTTCATCTTGCCAAATTGTTATACCAGCGCGTAATCGAAGGATCTTTGAGCAGCAGTTTATGCCTACCCTTAACGCCGGGCAACTCTTATCATAAGATAAAAGCTCATAAGTCCTATATAGAGATTTATACCAATTTTGTGGTGCTCCGGCCGGGATTTGAACCCGGGTCACCGGCTCGAAAGGCCGATATGCTTTTCCGGAATATAATCGGCTTTTAGATTATGTTTGACCGGACTACACCACCGGAGCTCTGAGCATCCTCTTCTCCTGTCTTTATTTAAATCTTGAAGATGGTGGATGTGTTTTTAAGTTCGTATGCAAGGGATTATCTGTGCCTGTTTTCAAGAGGTATATGAGATATTCTCCTGTGCTGGCGGAGGGTCTTATGTCCAAGCCTCCTATAACGGCTTCGGAGGATGCATCCATCGATGATGTTGCGAGAATTATGTGGGAGAATAGGGTTGGCTGTGTTTTGATTGTTGACCGTGAGAACCGTCTTGTCGGCGTCTTGACGGAGAGGGATATGCTTTACGCGTCGGCCCATCTTCTCTTTGGTAGGGATGTCAAGGCTGGGTCTATCATGTCCAAGAACTTGGTCACTGCCTCCCCCCAAGACGATGTGTTATCGGTTGTGGAGAAGATGAAGGACTTCAACATACGCCACATACCTGTGGTTGGCAGAGATGGGACCCCCCTCGGCGTCATCTCCACGAGGGATATCCTAGACTTCGGTATGAGGATGCTCAGCCTCTTCATAAGGCCAGACTAGAAATCAGGGCGACGAACCTATCTACGCTGACATCTCTACGTCGTCGTCGGTAATATCTCAGAAGCTCCGTTAACGGGCAGACCGAGCCAGCATGCCTTCCGTCCATGATAGGCTCCTCTAGAAAACGTTTTGGAAGTGTGTCGTCAGCCTCCGTGAATCCGTACCTCTGGTTGAGCTGTCTCTCGCATGATAAGGTGTTCAAGCCCGCTTGGTAGAGGATGTCCTCTGAATACTTGTTCCCTGTGAGAGCGTTTAACCCTTCGACGTATTCGCCTACGCCGAAAGAGAGGCTTGAGAAGGCGCATACACCTAGGGAGTCTAGAGCCGCTACGAATATCTGTTCCCGGTAGACCTGCTCGGCTGCCCTTTCGGATGTGGGGTTTTCCCCGTATATTGTATCCACTCCCAGTCTTACGAAGCTTCTTAGAAGACGTGGGTAAACCCATACATGGGTTGCGCCGCCGAAGCTCTCCACAGCGTTAATCAGGCCCCATGCAGGCTCCGCCCTAGGGTCCGTGTTCTGTATACTGATGTTTTTCACTGAGGGGGCTGCATCCGGTTCCCCGAAGGCTTTCGCCGTCTGATAAGCCCCTTGACCTAGAACAGCCCCCACATCCTCACCATATGCCGTCTGCCGTATCAGGCTGCACATCATCTCGAAATCTCCCCATCTCAACCGTTTTTCCACATATCCCCTCTCAGAAAGCTCCGCATACACCGCCAGCGTATTCCCCATCTCTATGGGGTCTAACCCGTATTCGTAGCAGAGCTGTGTAAGGTAGACGATTTTCTCAAGGTCGAGGATGAGGCAGTTGGTCCCCAACGAAGATATTTGGGCGTAGTCTGGGCCTTCACCCCTTAAACCGAGACCGGCGCTGTCCCTCCTGCATGAGACTGGGCATCTGGAGCAGGTTAGCCTGTTTACTAAAACCGAGGCTGTGAGGCTTCTTCCACCTACACGGTAAAAATCTCTCAAGACAGTCTCCCTATAGTTTTTAACGGGTATGGCGTCTTCCTCCCCAAAGGCCTCAGCCGCTATTGCCGTCCCATGCAACGCCAGCAGCCCGTTTTCATGGTTTAGGAGACGCGACCCCCTCAAGAGATTATGGAGCCTTCTCAAGAGACCTGTAAACCCTGAGGGGTCGCGTATTTTTCTGGTTGTCTCCCTGCATTTCTTGACCACTATGGCTTTGAGGTTCTTCACGCCGAAGACGGCGCCCAACCCGTGTCTGACACCGCTGGACCTTCCCATATCATTTACCACCGTTGAGATTCTGACCCCTCTCTCACCAGCCGGCCCTATGGAAAGGATTCTAGCATCGCCATACATCCCCCTCAGTTTGGAACATGTCTCAACAGCCCCCAACCCCCTCAGCCACTCCGCCTCGACAACTCTTATCTGACGGTCTTCGAATAGGATGTAGGATAGCTTCTCCGCCTTACCAGTTATCACGACGGCGTCTAATCCGTGGCCGGCCAGCTCGGGTCCGACGTAGCCTCCGGTCTGGGTCCACGCCACCGTCCCGGTAAGAGGTGACCGGAAAACCGTTGTAAGCCTGTTGGCCATGGGGAAGCTGGTCCCAGTCAACGCACCCACAGACAGGATAAGTGGGCTTGAAGGATGGAGAGGATTATATATCTTCTTAGCTGTTGAGAGGATGCCCACACCTAACCCTCTACCGCCTAGTAAGTGTTCGAAAACCCCATCACCCACATCAAACCAATCAGCCGAGCCATCTTCCAACTCTATTCTGGCTATTATCAACATCGGAAAACGTGGAGGCATATCATATAAACATCAACGGGTAACATGTGGCCCTCCCGACAACACTCTAACCTTGATGGCGGGGATTTACCCCTAGCAGGCATGGGTTTCGGGGATGTCAGGGCTCACCGTCGACGCCTATCTCAAGCAACTGACAGACGGCACAGGAGCCGAAAAACTTGAATGCTTCCTCAACACACATCTAAAACACGCATACCCGGCAACCACCAAGACCCTCACACAAGCAATATCAGAAGACGCACAAACGCTCGCCGAAAAGTCCACACACGTCAGCACGTACATAACGGCTTTGCTGTACCATGCAAATTCTATTCTGACGCGAGCAAAATGGAGGCAGTTTTACACTTCAGCCATTCAACGGGAAGGTGGGCTACAATATTTCGCTTACGCTCATTACCTTAATCATCTTTCTCGCTTTATCCCTCAACTCAACATCTTCAGTTACAAGTGAAAAGCCGTTATTTTTCGCCAAGACGATATAGGACGCATCATATGCCGTAATCCCCAGTTTAACCGCAGTTTCTAGAATCTCGTGTTCGTGTGGGTGGGGGCTTAGCACGTTCATAACATCTACAACGCCTCTCAGAACATCAATGATTTTACGCGCCTCCTCAGCGTTAATGCTGCCTATCATGTACGCCTCCTTCCACAAAGCATTAGCCACTTCGTAGACAGTTAACCAATGTATGTAGCTGTTGCTGAGTGGTTTTAGCTTCCTAAGCTTTAATAAAAATACTAGGGAAGATGCGTCGAAGAGAAGATTTCCCATCCAGTATTCACCTAGATTTCCTGTCCTCCCGAATCAACCGGGCTATTCTGGAGATGTCGAGCTTATCGAGGGCGGTGTCGAGGTTCTCCAGCTTTTTCTCGAGCTCCTCTAGCTTCCGTCTCCTTACCTCCTCTTCTAAGGCACGCCTGAGTACTTCGGAGACCTTGACACCGAGTCGTTCCGCCTCCTCCTTTAACTTCTTTCTGACCTTTGTGGAGATGGTTACATACTCAACCAACTTGGTCTCCCTTTTGGTAGTAATAGGATGTAGTAAATAAGGGTTTACAAAGATTTCTCCGGCTCGCTGAAGGGTCACGTGAGAATGACCTTTTGCCAAGTCTGCGGGAGGCCGATATTGCGCTCCCATCTGCTCTCAAAGGTTAGCCTTTAGTCAAGCCACCTATGAGTACATCCCGCCAATACCCGAGCTTAACCTTCGCATCCAATCTTACCCAGTAGATAGCTCCTCTTCGTCTAACCAACGCCTCTAATCCGTTATCAGGCAGACGTCTTTACACGGCTGTATCTAAGCAAGAGTCTTTGATGCCGAAGAGTCCAACGCTGTGTCTGTAGTTACCATGCCCATGTTCAAAGCCTTCGCAGCCTTCCACAACTCTATCATCAACGGGTAGCATGTGTTTCTCCAGGCAACCCTCTAAACTCAAATACCTCCATAACGTTGATGGCGGGGACTTGAAGCTGGGCCTACAGTGTGGGACTCTAGCCCTAGCGGGCATGGGTTTCGGGGAATGGGTTAAAGTGGCTGAAGAGCTGGGTTTCAAGTCATTGGAGCTCTGGCTGGATAGGGATAACTTCTGGCCACCCACCACATCAAAGATGCAGAGGGCCGATGCGTTGCAGACCCTCTCAACCACAAACATTAATGTCCCGTCCGTATGCCCCCTACCCCTCGAGCCCGGTAGCTGGGGAGAGTTCAGGTTCGAGTTCAACCTAGCCCATTTCGACGAGCGTTCTAGGAGAAAGGCTGTCGAGTTCTATAAGCAGGTGGTGGATTCGGCGGTCGACTTTGGCGCGGATACGGTGTTAACTCTCCCAGGCAAGATTGATGAGCCGGACCTCATGAAGTCTCCCCACTCGTATAGGCAGCATCTGGAGAAGTTGGTGGAATCCCTGAAGGAGCTGGCGGCGTATGCGGGTGATAGGGGTGTCGTCCTCGGAGTTGAGCATGCGGTGGTCTGCAACTTCATAGACCTTCCATGGGAGCTCAGGTATGTTGTGGAGTCGGTCAACTCCGAGAGTGTCAAGGTCTACTTCGACACAGCCAACGCCAACGTATTTCTCCCACCCACCAAATACCTGGATGTTATCGGCGACCTCCTCTGCAAAACCATACATGTTAGCGACAACCACGGAGACAGACCGCTACACCTGCCCATAGGGATGGGGGGCATAGACTTCCGGAGAGTGGTGGCGAAGCTAAAGTCGCTGGGCTGGGATGGATATATTCTTCCCGAAATATTCTATAACGAAGACCCTATCGGCGGCCTACGTACATGCAAGACAAGACTAGAAGAAATCATCTAGCCAACAATGCACGTTTCTCATTGAGGGAGCGTCTCAACTCATTTGCTAAATCTATACTTCCCTTGAAGCGGCCAGCTATTTTATTACCCTTGGGCCTTGACAGCCTCAGGAACAATGTCTCCAGAGCGGATATTTGTTTGAGTGATTTACATACGTATAGGCTGAATGAATACCATTTGTTCTTGTGCCTATCATTTAGATGGTGTAGTAATTTTTTTACAATATTTTTTCTTGCTACACCGAGATAGTAGATGTTTCCTGATTTGGCATATAACGCGTATACCCCTATTTTTGTTCTTCCGATCGTCTCGTCAATGTCACGCCAGTATTTTTCGAGAAGTTCTCTTCCTCTCTTTTCCAGGTAGTAAATCACTAGACGTGCTTTAACCCTTCTCTTCATTTTCTTTCTATTTTTCGTCTTTAAATTATTTTTCACGCCATCTTCAATCCAATGTTGAAAATCTTAAGCTTTACTAATGGAAATTCTGCTGAATATTAGCACAATCCAATGAAGCTGGGTGTGCGGCTCGTAGTCCTCCTTCTGTTTAGGCGGGATCTGTCTAATCGGACTAGGCTGGGCCTCGGGGACGGTGCTCACAGCCCAGCCTCCTTTCCCGGCGTGGGCCGCCCGTTTCATCCAAACCCGCAGACTCCTCGACGGCTTCGCAGCCGTCTCATGGCCATCGTCTGCGGGGGGTCTCGTTTCTGCGGCGTTGCCAGGGGTCTCCCCCTACACCTCTCGGTGCCACGCCCCGGTCTCGCGGGGGAGGAACTTCCTCCGGAGGTCCCGGTGACCCGCCCGGCCGCTCACCCAATCTAGATTACTGCGGGGCAGTTCTTAATCCTTCACTCTATCTTTATCCTGGTTCCGCCCCGGCGTTTTTTCAGGGCCTTGATCTCTAGGACGCCGTTTTGGAGTCTCGCCTTCGCCGAATCCGTCTCTACCTCGGCGGGTATCTCTAGGTGGAGCCTGTATCTGGAGCCGAACCTGCTGGAGGGTAGGGGTGTCCTGCATGGTGCCTCCAGTATCAGGGATGAGGGTGTCATCTCCAGCTCTATATCCTCCTTTCTGACACCGGGGAGGTCCACCGAGATAATCACTTCATCACCTGTCTCCACGATGTTGTAGAGGGGGACTATGCATCCTGTCCTCGCTTCGAATTCTTTTATCGCCCTGAAGAGTTCGTCGGCCTCATGCTCTATCCTGCGTTGGAGTCTGCGAACCCACTCCCACGGCTCCGCCACATCTGTCACCTATATACTGGTGGAAGCTCTAGCTCTTTAGATTTTTGCATGTCTCCCATGGTGTCGTAGGTCCTCCTCATCAGGTCCCTCAGCTGCATCCTTATCATCTCGGCGCTTTGGAGCAGGGGGCCCACATCCACCGATGCGTCTATTAGCTTGGGCATCCTGAGGAGGAGCTGGGCTGCGGCACCGGGGTCTGGATAGTTGTAGTGGGACTGGGCCAGTAGGAGGCCTACGTCGAAACCTTTTCTAGCTCCCTGCCTGACGAGCTCGGCGTTTATACCTGCCACGAACCCCTCACTCAAGACCTCGGCATCTAGGAGGTCGGCCAGCTCCTCAGCTAGTTTCAACCTGCTGGCCGCAACGAAGACCTTGGGCTCCTCTATCTCAATACGGTTGGGGTCCGCCAGGCCCGTCAGACAGTACAGCCTATCCACACCCTTGGACTTCGACCAGTCCAGAAGTGCTCTGGCGAGGGGCTTTATCATCTTGGCCGGTATCGGGATATCTGAGACAAATATTATGGCCCGCCTGTCCTCGTATATCCGTATCAGGTCTTTCACCTCACTATTCCTTATAGGTACCACAGGTGGGAGGTCGTCAGACTCCACATACCCCACCTGCTTAAGTCCAAGCTGGTCAACGAGATATGATACGGTGATGGAGCCGACTAGCCCCACGTCTGGGAAGCCCTGTAAAACCACCTTTCCTCTGGCATCGCCTATGGTGTCGACTATCTCAGGCACTGCTGACATGTGCATCTAACACGTATTGCCTGATAATATGTATTTCCCACACATGCTACATGGACTGCCTACGCTTTATCTTGACCAGTCCAGCCGGCTCCAGATTGAAGACGATTGTCTTTAAGACAGTCATCTCATCTATCGAGTAGCCTATACCCTCCCTTCCTATGCCCGAGTCTTTTATGCCGCCGAAGGGGAAGTAGCCCACACCATGTCTCGGGAGGTCGTTTATCGTCACCGCACCGGTCTGGAGCTGCTTCGCTATCTTCCACATCCTGTAGAAGTTGTTGGTGAAGACGCATGAGTCGAGGCCGTACCTTATCTGGGAGGCAATCTCCAAAGCCTCGGATTCATCTCTCACCCTGCTTATAGTGACAACGGGTCCGAAGGTCTCCTCCCATATAATCCTAGCAGTCCTCGGCACATAGTCTAGCACGGTGGGTTCGAAATAGCATCCGAAATATCTACCACCCCTTAACAGCTTAGCCCCCTTCTCTAAGGCGTCATCCACCAGCTGTCTCACCCGCTCCACCTGCTGGCTGTTGATAAGGGGTCCCAGCTTAACATCGTGATGGCGCGGGTCGCCCACAACCCATTTCTCAACCTCCTTAACTACGTTGGAGACAAACTCCTCAGCAACCTTGTCGATGACTAGGATAAGGCTTACCGCATCGCATCTCTGCCCCGAGTTTTTAAGGGCTCCGGCAACACATTTCTCAGCTGCAAGGGCTATGTCTGCGTCATCCAGTACTATGGCGACTCCTTTCCCGCCCAGCTCCAGATGTAGCTGTTTTATGCTGGCCGCTCTGAAGATTTCTCTCCCTGTCTCTGTGCTGCCTGTAAAAGAGATCATCCTAACATCCTCGCTGGCGGCGAGTATTGTGCCAAGCCTGCCGGGGCCTGTTACGACGTTTAGACAGCCAGGCGGTAAGCCGCTCTCCTCCAGAACCTTTGCTAGGAGGAGCTGGGATATGGGTGTGGAGCTTGATGGTTTGAGGACCACCGAGTTACCTGATAGGAGGGCGGGTATCAGCTTGGCGGCGGGAATGTATAGCGGGTAGTTGAATGGGCCTATTGCACCTACGACACCGACAGGCTCGTGTATGACCAGAGCAATCTTCCCACGAGTGTCGTCGGACCAGTCTCCGGGGATATACTCACCGAAAATCTTCCTCGTCTCCTCCATCGAGAGGATCATCCTGTCTATCGTAGCCCTCACCTCCCCAGCTGCGTCATCCCTGGGTTTCCCAGCCTCCACCACCAAAGTCTCGGCGAAGTCATTTATACGCTGTCGTAGGGTCTCCGCAGCCTGCCGGAAGATCTCAATCCTCTCGATGGCTGCCAGCTCCCGGATGGCTTTCTGGCTTTTTTTGGCTGTCTCAATAGCCCTATACATCTCCTCCTCCGCCGCCTTCTGCACGTGGGCCACAGCCTCACCGTCGATGGGTGATTTCACCGTAAACGTCTCAGAGGATGAAGACTCCAGCCACCGTCCCCCGATATACATCATGAAGACGGGCAGGCCGTCCTCCCCCTCCCTCCAAACACCTCTGAAGTCGCTGAGAACCAGCCTGCATCTTTCGGGAACGGTATACCTGATGAAGGAGCTATCCATTCTTACCTGTGACATGCCGATGTATGTTGGCCCTACACTTACTTAAATCTAGCCTCCCCACCGGAGGCTTCTACGTTTATAAGGAACCAGTAAACAATAATATCCGCTGGAGATGACGGTTCCCACCCTAGAGATGGGAACCCGAAGCGGAAGAAGCTCACAGCCTTCAATGACCGCGCCCAAGGGTATGGATGCGTCGCCAACTGGACGAGCAGACGCCTTAGGCCAGAGTACGCCAGCCGGTGGATAACTCGGCTCGGGGGCCGAGGAAGGGCGTGGCAAGCTGCGATAAGCCCCGGGTAGCCGCAGGCAGGCGTTGATCCGGGGATGCCCGAATGGGATTTCCTGACGCCGACCACTTCGGTGGTTGGTGTCGCTCCAGGCTTTAAGCCCTGGAGGGGGAACCACCCGAACGGAAGCATCCAAGTAGGGTGAGGAGAGGAAATCAAAACGAGACTCCCTGAGTAACGGCGAGTGAAAGGGGACCAGGCCAAACCGAACCGCCGTGGGAAACCATGGTGGGATGTGGAGTTATGGGTGCAGCCGCCCTCCCCTGTCCGGCGATTCGAAGCGACCTGGAATGGTCCGCCATAGAGGGTGAAAGCCCCGTAGAAGAAGTCGGACGAGGAGATGGGCTGCCACCCGAGTACCATACCTCGGATATGGTGTGGGAAGTTGGGAGCCACCGGCTTCCAAGCCTAAGTACCTCCCGAGACCGATAGCGCAGCAGTACCGTGAGGGAAAGTTGAAAACTACCCCGGGAGGGGGGTGAAAAGCGGTTGAAACCGGCTGGTAATAGACGAGGGCTGCTCCCAAGGTACTCCATCCGAATGCACCCACGTGGGTGCGTAGGGTGGATTATCCGGGGTAGCCCGCTCCGTCTTGAAACACGGGCCGGGGAGTTCACCGTTGTGGCGAGCTTAACGGCTCACCAAAGCCGGTAGGCGTAGGGAAACCGAGAGCCCGCAACCGGTGTAAGCCGGTGAGGGGCCGGGTCCGAACAGGGCCTGTAGTCACAGCGGTGAGGCTAGAAACCGGGCGATCTAGCCCTGGGTAGGGTGAAGCCGGGCGAAAGCTCGGTGGAGGCCCGAACGCGTCCTGACGTGCAATTCGGTGCGTTGACCTGGGGCTAGGGGCTAAAAACCAATCTAGCCCGGTGATAGCTAGTTCCTCCCGAAGTGTCTCGCAGGACAGCCTCGGCGGAGGCCGCCTGCGGGGTAGAGCACCGATGGGGTGGTAAGGGCTCGAAAGGGCCCACCATCCTTTCGAACTCCGAATCCGCAGGCGCCGGAGAAGCCGGGAGTGGGGTGTGCGGGGTAAGCTCGCACGCCGAGAGGGGAACAACCCAGACCGCGGGTTAAGGCCCCCAAGTGCCCGCTAAGTGACAAACCAAAGGGCGTCTCCCTCCTAAGACAGCGGGGAGGTGGGAACAGAAGCTGCCATCCTCTAAGGAGTGCGTAACAGCTCACCCGCCGAGGAGGGGGGCCCCGAAAATTGACGGGTCTAAGCGGGCCGCCGAAACCCGGGTTCACCCAGTCTTGGGCTGGGTGGAGGTAGGGAGGCGTGGCGGTTGGGTGGAAGCAGGGCCGTGAGGTCCTGTGGACCGACCGCCAATGTAGATCCCGGCGGTAGTAACAGCGAAGCGGGGTGGGAATCCCCGCCGCCGAAGGGGCAAGGGTCTCCCGGCAATGCGTCGTCAGCCGGGAGTAAGCCGGTCCTAAGGCCGACCTTAACCGGGTAGGCCGAAAGGGAAACCGGTTAAGATTCCGGTGCCTCCGGAGTACGTGCGGCAACGCAAGCCCGGCATCCGACGCTTCGGGGTAGGCTGAGCAGGGCCGTAGCTCTGTCTAAGCGTATAAGCCTGGGGAGTGGCGTAAAGCCGAGAACCAGGTGAAAGCGCCAACGGCCGCCCGTATGGGCGGTTCAGCTGATCCCTGGAGCCCGTGAAAAGGGTGCTGGGAAGGATCTCCGGAGACCGTGCCAAGAACTGACACCGGTGCCCCTGGGTGAGAAGCCCAAGGCGTCTGGGGTCACTCCAGGGCGAGGGAACTCGGCAAACTAGCCCCGTAACTTCGGGATAAGGGGTGCCTGAGGCCTTGGCCGGAAGGCTGGGGCCTTAGGTCGCAGTGACAAGGGGGTCCTGACTGTTTAATAAACGGGCGTGACCACCTAATGATGCGCCGAGGATGAGAAAGACAATCAACCCATATCTCGCTGGTTTTCTCTAGTTAAACGAGAAATCAGAGCAACTGATACAAACGGTTAACATATCGTTTTGGTAAAATTTTCGGTTACAAATTCACGGAAAACATGACCTTAATAAACTAATCCAGTGCTTATCCTCGGCAAAGCTGAAGGTGCTTCTGCCCGGTTAAAAAACATAGGTAGCCGCAAGGCCGAAAGGCTGTGAACGGCTATTGAATCCTGGCCAGTGCGGGTACTCGAAAGCCGGGTTCAACCGGCATAAGGGCCCGTAAACGCCGGGAGTAACTCTGACTCTCGAGCTAAAGGGAGTCGTTAAACCCGGCTGTATGCGGGGAATTCCAGAGCCCCCAACTACCTTAAAAGGTAACAATGTTGGGGGTTATGAGGAAGACCCGCAGGAAACCCCTGCCAAAGTGGTAGCCATGCTCACCGATTTCTCCGACATAATCGACCCAGAGGAACTTCCTAACAGGCTTAGCCAGCTCAAGTGGCACATAACAGGGTTCGTCGACGGAGACGGAAGCTTCCCGATAATCCTTTCACCCGACGGTGGAAAAAAATTCGGCTGGCTAATCCAGCCAAGGTTTGAGGTGGAGCTTCGAAGCAGCACAGACTCCGAGGTCATGCTCAAGGTGATCTGCAGAGCCATGCAGATTAGGCCAAAGATATTCGCCGGCGAAAACTACGTCAAACTCATCGTTACCAACAGGAGGATGCTGCTGGAGAAGGTGGTTCCCTTCTTCGAAAAATACAGGCCAGCGGTCAAGTGGCTGGACTTCAAAATAATGAGCGAGGTTGCGCAAGACCTTCAGCAGAAGAGACATCTAGAATACGATGGATTCAAGGAGATCATCAGAAAAATATACTCCATCCCACGGGACGGAGAGACAAGAAGGAAGTGGAGGTTCGAGGACATAATCAAGGACGAGGAGCCGCCGCCTCCCCGTGAAGACACTAGGACAAGACTGCCCAGCGGACTTGTACCGCTCAAACACTACGTCGCAGGCTTCATAGACGCCGAAGGCTCACTCGGATTCGACGTAAACAGGGAGACAAGGTCGATAACACCGTATCTCACGATAACCAGCTCCGAGACAGATGTTCTGAGGAAAATTAGATGGCTTCTAGGCTGTGGAGAAATCAGCAGAGGAAGGCTTCAGATCTACGGCGTCAACAACATCGTTAACAGGGTTGCACCGTTCCTCGACAGACAGAAGCTAATAGCAAAAAGGACAACCTACAAGATGTTTAAGCAGATACTTGAGACGGTAGTCAGAGGCGATCACAAGAGAAACTTCCAAGAAACCGTTGAACTCGTCAATATGTTGAACAAAACTGCAGGGGGATCCCCAGAGACCATACGCCGGGCGCCCTCAGCAAATGGAGGGGGCGAAGATATGGTCCAGCACCCGTAAAAAAGGGTGTTGCTTAAGGTAGCCAAATGCCTTGTCGGGTAAGGGCTACGGTGACCGTTGGAGGGGATGCTGGAGTGGAAAGCTTATCTTTCCTTGGTAAATAGTGGGTAGGTTAGGTGTTTGAAGACATGGATGAAGACTACGCGTACCTGCTCGGAGCCATTCGTGATGCATGTGTCTACTTGCCTGAGTATGAGCTAAAGTTTGTCCAGAGAGAAGTCAGGTGGCTCACCGACGTTATTAAACCCAAGATGCAACGAGTGTTTGGTCTTGATAAACTCAAAGTGAGGATGAGAAGGGACAGGCTTTTTGAACTCAAAGCAAACTCGAAGAAGATGGTTGAGAGATTGATTCGGGAGGCAAACGTTGACCGAAGACCCATGGATACGCCGTATATAGTAAAGCAGATGCAGTTAGACATACAATTACACTATGTTGCTGGCTTCTATGACGCTGAAGGCGATAAGAGAGGAGATAGAATAAGATTTTGGCAGTCTTGGCATCAAGAGGGTAACTGTCCACCGCTGGAGTTTATAGCCTCAGTCTTAGCGGATGCAGGTATTGAAACACGTCTTTATAGGCTTGGCAGAAGAAAAGGCAAATTGTTTGAGTTTTGTCTAGAAATTTCTCAAATTTATCAGAAAAAAATGTTTTATTTGTTGATCCCACTCCAGCATCCGAGCCTGGTCCTCCGAGCCCCCCGAGAGTTCCGACGTGCATGAATGGATCAACGAGGGCCCCGCTGTCCCCGCCTGGAGCCCCGTGAACCCACGTAACGTGGGCGAACAGTCCACGACCTCCCAACGGGGAAAGAAGACCCTGTGGAGCTTTACTGCAGCCTGTCGCTGGGATGTGGACGGATGTGCAGAGCGTAGCCGGGAGCCGTCGATCCCCGCCTCTCCGGGGGTGGGGGGAGGCGCCCCTGTAACACCGGCCACGTCTGTTTGCATCTCTCACCGGCGCGGAAGCGCTGGAACAACGGCAGGTGGGCAGTTTGGCTGGGGCGGCACCCCCTTGAAAAGATATCGAGGGGGCCCAAAGGTCGGCTTAGGCGGGACAGAAACCCGCCGTGAAGTGCAAGGGCAAAAGCCGGCTTGACAGGACCCTTGAAAGCAAGGGGTCCTGGGGGGAAACCCAGGCCTAGCGATCCATCGGCTCCCACCGGTGGGGGCCGGTGGTGACAGAAAAGTTACCCCAGGGATATTGCGCGCAGCAACCATAAAAGCCGCCGATACAGGCTCCTGCAGGGTGTCTGAAGACCTATACTACTTAAGCCTCGATAAACTCGCTTTATTGGAGAACGGATTTGACAGAATGATGTCAAATTACTCGAAGCTGCCCGCAGAGTATTAGAAAACCATGGCTTGGAATGTGGGAAAATAACACGTTCAAGAGATGTGTATGCCCTACCGATTTATGGTAGGGGTAGAATGGCCCAATTTATGAAACACATAGGCTTCAGACACCCTGAAAAAAGGAGAATGATGAGGCGGAAGGTTGTCCTGGCGCAACCCTAGAACAGGCTCGTCGCGGGCGAGAGTCCCCATCCCGCGCCCGTTGGGGGAGCGGATAAATAATCCAGAGGATCACAATCGATGAGTTGAATTCGGAGACGATTGACGTCTTAGAATCCTTGTCACCCACCTACATCCGCACATATGTTAGATCGGTTGACGAGGACCTGATAATAGTTGAGGGCAAAAGTGGTGGCAAAAAATTTAGAGACACTCTGCCGCGTTACATACGCTTTGACCAAGAATGCTGCTATAACATCGGACTATGGTTAGGCGATAGATGGGGAGGAAAATCAAGGGTTGGCATCAAAAACAAAGACGTTGAACTGATAGCCGCTTTTTACTGGTTCCTGCGAAAAAAGATGAAACAGGATAGTCCTAGGTTCTTGTCGTAAAAAAGAACAGCAACGTAAGCATTGAGCCGACAACCAACATAAACCTTCCAACCACCCCGGTTGAGGTGATAGACAACACAATATTTGGGCCGTGGATCTACGCTGTATTTGTTCAGAATGGTGCATTGAGAACAAAAGTCATGAACCAAATCGAGAACACACTACTGCTAAGATTTGAGTCCTCTGGAGAAGAGGTTGCAGCATCATTTATGGCAGGTGTGCTCGATGCAGAAGGCGGATTCGAGCACAATAAAAAGAGAGTAGCTATCTCTGTCTCGCTGAGTAAAAAATCAGGTACCTTTGAGTTTGAACTCTACTCCAATTTATTGAGAAAATTGGGCGTAAAATTTTTCACAGTTAAAGACGATGAATCAATTGTTTTAAGAATCCCGCATGGTCAAATCCCTGTTTTATGTGACAAAGTTGCATCAATAATGCGCTGCAGCCGTAAGGTATCGCTCCTCCAACACTGGGCGGGAGGATAAATCGACCCCGCGGCTTGGTACCTCGATGTCGGCTCTTCCCAACCTGGCCGTGCAGAAGCGGCCAAGGGTGCGGCTGTTCGCCGATCAAAGGGGAACGTGAGCTGGGTTTAGACGCCTCGTCTGGGGGAGTTCTTATATTTACTGTTGTGTTATCTGGGGTATGTCCGGTTGGGAGAGGCTGCAGGTTATCTATGGCTCTTTGCTGGGTGATGCATGGTTGGATAAGCCAGCCGATGGCAATGCAAGGCTTCAAGTTAGACACAGTATAAAACAGCGTGGTTATGTTGAGTTCAAAAACCGTGTGTTAAAGCCGTTAAGCCTCGACCTGATATTCTATGAGTATCTTGATAGAAGAACAGGCAAAACCTATAGACAGGTAGGGTTCAATACACGTAGACATCCTCTGTTCACGTATTTGCGGCTGTTGTTTTATAACAACGGCGTGAAAACATTCCCTGTAGAGCTGTTTGACGATATGGATGAGATTGCCCTGGCAATCTTCATAGGCGATGATGGTACGTTTGATAAAAACGCAGGAACGGTCAAGATATCAGTGGATAGTTACAGGCTTAGAGAAAGAGAATTGATACGGGCATGGCTCGAGAGAAAATTCAGCCTAAAAACAACATTACAGAAGGATAGAGTATACGTCCTCAAAAGCAGCCTCCCAACCCTAGTTAAGATAGTGTCACAGTACATGCCAGAAAGCATCCATTATAAACTATCTCCCCCTTGACAGGCGGAACAAACCGTCGTGAGACAGATCGGATTTTACCTGTTGGGAGTGCTGGCTGCCTGAGGGGAAGGTGCTCCCAGTACGAGAGGAACGGAGCGCCGGGGCCAACGGTTTACCGGTTGTCCTACAGGGCACTGCCGGGCAGCTGCGCCCCCGCGGATAAGGGCTGAAAGCATCTAAGCTCGAAGCCGCTCCCGAAAATAGGCAGCCGCTCGCTGGATAAGGGCCTGGCGACAGGCCTGTTCCGGCGACGAGGGCTCCCGTAGAAGACGGGTTTGATGGGGTGGGGGTGTACGGATGGAGGCTTCGGCCGGACATCCTCAGCCCGCCACTCCCAACCGCCCGAGTGGCCTAAGGAAAGCTCGTCTGGGCGAAAACGCATCCACCCTCTCATGGGCGCGGTCCAAATTCCCTTGCTGTGTTCAGCCCCGAGGTATGGTGGAGAATATCGAGGCGCCAAAACCGTTATAATTGGAGACGCAGACACTAACTGGAAATGATAGTAGTGGATAGCAACGAGGCCTCCGAGAACTCCAGGATTTACGCCTCCCTGCAGAAGGTTGTTCAGACAGCGGTCAAGCCGCTCCCCGCCGGCGACTACATGATAGTGGGGAGGGAGATGAACGCTTTGATTGAGAGGAAGACCATAATGGATTTCCTCAACAGCCTGAGGGGGAGGCTCTGGGACCAGCTCAGCCTCCTCAAAGAGTTTGAGGGTGAGAAGGTGTTAATCCTAGAGGGCTACCTCGGCCTCTACAGGAAACGGGGCTGGCGGGAGGTTTCGATTCTAGCCCTCATGGATAGGATAGTCAACAAGTGGGGTGTACCCATAATCCCCACCCCAGACATACGTGGCACGCTGACATATCTTGTGTGGAAGAACAAGTCGCTGGGAGAGGCTGAAGAGTTTCGGGAGTATCCGCTGAGGCTTAAGAGGAAGGAGATGGAAGCGGGGGAGCAGGCTCTCTACGTGCTGGAGGGGCTTTGCGGGCATCAGACAGCCAAAGCGATGCTACTCCACTTCAAAACACTGCGAAACCTCTTCACAGCCCTCGACCCGAATAACCCGGCAGCCCTGGCCGAGCTGTCGAAAGTCAAGGTCGGCGGGAGGAGGGCCCCCGAAAAGATAGTGAAAAAAATGGTTGAGGTGGCGAATGTGGAGTTTACCGGCTTGAGGGGTGGCGGTGACTAGCCGCCGAGGAACTTTCTCTCAACCTCAGGCAGCCAGCTCAGCTCCTTCTTCAACCTCTCTATAGATTTCCTGATCTCCTCCTCCGGATAGTACCATGGAGGAAGCTTCCCCTCGAAGAACTCCTCGTAGGCGTGGAGGTCGAAGGCACCGTGGCCGCAGAGGTTGAACAGGATAACCTTCTCCTCCCCTGTCTGCTTGCATCTCAGCGCCTCGTCTATAACATATCTTATGGTGTGGGATGGCTCCGGTCCCGGGAGGAAGCCCTCAGCCTTGGCGAAGGTTACCGCAGCATCAAACACCGAAACCTGGTCGTAGGCTCTCGGCTCTATCCATTTCTCATGGAGTAGCAGGCATAGGGTTGGTGCGTCACCGTGATATCTCAACCCGCCTGCGTGTATGGGTGCGGGTATGAAGTCGGAGCCGAGGGTGTACATGGGTAGGAGCGGCGTCATCTTGGCTGTGTCGCCGAAGTCGTAGGTGTAGATGCCCTTGGTCATGGTCGGGCAGGCGGTGGGCTCGGTTGCTACGAACTTAACCGGCTTGGGCGCCTTCTTCGAGACAACCTCGTAGTAGAAGGGCCACATAAGCCCTGAGAAGCTGCTACCGCCTCCGACGCAGCCAGCCACAATGTCCGGATAGTCATCAACCTGCTTCAACTGCTCCAAAGCCTCAAGCCCCTGCACAGTCTGATGTAGGAGGACATGATTTAGAACACTGCCGAGACTATATCTTGTGTTGTCATGTGTAACACAGTCCTCTAGGGCCTCGCTTATAGCGATACCCAGGCTGCCTGGATGGTTGGGGTCTTTGGCCAGGAGGGATCTTCCGAAGTTTGTTTTGTCGCTGGGGCTCGGTACGACGTCAGCACCCCATGAATGCATCAGCATTTTCCTGGCGGGTTTCTGGAGGTAGCTGGCCCGCACCATATAGACCATGCACTTAAGGCCGAAGAGGTTTGTGGCGAAGGATAGGGCGCTTCCCCACTGTCCGGCACCCGTCTCCGTGGTCAGCCTCTCAATCCCCTCCTTCATGTTGTAGTAGGCCTGAGCCACCGCTGTGTTGGGCTTGTGGGAGCCTGGCGGCGACACACCCTCATGCTTGAAGTATATCCTGGCAGGTGTTTTGAGGGCTTTCTCCAGCCTCTCAGCCCTGTAGAGGGGTGTGGGCCTCCACATACGTAGGACATCCCTCACCTCCTCAGGTATCGGTATCCACCTCTCGCTGCTGAGCTCCTGCCTTAACAGCTCCTTCGCAAAGATCCTCTCCAGCTTGGCGGGGTTTACAGGCTCTTTCGTGGATGGGTCGATGGGTGGTGGAAGGGGTCTGGGCAGGTCGGGCAGTATGTTGTACCAATTTTTAGGTATCTCATCATCGCTTAATACAATCTTTTTGGACATGTTTTGAATAGGGTCTAGATGCATATAAGCTTTTTCAAAAAAGGCCTCGACAACCTTGGTCTGGCAGCCCGCCCTCGAACAGATACAAGCCCTGTGGATGCCTTCCCAAGCCGCCAGAGGATTTTCTCCCATTAGAGCATCGTCATGAGTAGGTGAGGAGCATGGCCTCCATCAAAAACTGCAGGAAGTCGTCAACCTCGGAGAGAATCTCGACAGCCACCCTTCTCGGTCTCAATTATGCCACCAGCTCGCCCTAACCGCCCTCCTACAACCACCCGCTAATCCTCCCCAACCCCATAGCCAAAGCCTGCACACCTTCATCACTGAATCAGGCCAGCCCAGCCTAATCAACCACACACCAGGGTGTTTCCATCAGGCTCCTCTTCCTCTTTTGATGGGGAGAACATCTAGGTTTGCCTTCAGCAACGCATCCACAGGATGTAATCCTTGGGCTATGTTGCAGAGAAGCGCTATGGCAAGTTGGCTTCCTAGTCTTCTTTCCTGCGGTTTAACACCGCTGATACCGAGTATCTCATCGAGCTCTTTTTGTCTTTTTTCGGGTCTCCCAGTAAAGTTAACGTCTTCCTGTTCGAAAATCCATACCAAAGCGTGGAGAATGTATTCTAGATCGTATCCAGGAAGACCTTCCACATCATCTCTGTATCTTTCAACAACAGTTGCAACATCTGAGCCTTGCCAAACCTGCACGATCGCCTCTAGGACCTTCATGGCCTTTGTCTGGTCTGCACATCTTTTGCCGTAAAAGTCTATGGCGAAGTGGGCGTGTTTTGGTGTATATGACCTGATACGGGGCACAACCTGGTAGACTGTTCTCACTTTGAAGTCTTGTCTGGATTTGCTATCCTCTGTTTTGAGTAGTATCCACCCGTTTCTGAGCTTTAAGACCTCGAGTATTCTCCGTTTATTCCTACCTCTGCCGAAATATTCACCCACAGAAAGCTCCGTCAAACCTTCATCAGCCAAGTGCTTAGCGATAACTTTCTACGTTCTTCTTCATTCTCCGGTTTTCTAAAAATGTAGAGGTGTTCATGGGCGATTTTGTGAAAGCCATATTGTTCGAAGCTCTTGCCAGCCCATTTTTCACGTGTTGTCTTCATCTTATGCTGGAGCTTGATTATATCCTCCGCAAGGACAAACCCCGCCCGCATAAACTGTAGCATCACATAGGTGGAGATCGGGACATAGTGTCTGTGCTTTCTTGTATCGCCGATGAGTATTGCGCAGTATCGGCCCGGTTTCAGAACACGGTATGATTCACGGGCTATCTCCAGAATCTTCGCCAAATAGTCTTCGATCTTTCTGTATGCGGAAAGGTCTCCCTCCGGTCTTTTTTGGGAATATGGGATGATGTTCCAATATGGGGGATGCGTAGCTATCAGGTCTATACTCTCGTCCACGATGGCGTCGAGGTTCGCCGCATCGCCGTGATATACTCTTATTTCGGGCCGCCTGTCTCCGTCAAGTGGCTGGAACTCGAAGTTGAGCCTGTCCATGGCCAGTATGCAGGCCTCATAATTGATGTCGACACCTATAGCGTTCCTCCCCAAGAGCTTAGCCTCAACCAGAGTGGTTCCCGAGCCAGCCATCTGGTCAAGCACAAGCTCGCCCGGCTCCGTGTATTTGAGAATCAGGTTCCTAGGAACATAGGGGCTCCAGTTTCCACGGTAGTCTCCCGAGTGGGTGGCCCAGTCGCCCCGGTCGGGGAAGCTCCACACCGTTGTAGTTTCCAGATTGTATGAGGCTGGTGGGCCGTAGGACGAGATTTTGTGAGGTTTGCCAACCTCTATCTTAACATCCTCCACCTCGACGTAGCTTTTTTCATCCACGTATCGGCGGTAATCATCCCAGGTTATTTGACGCATTCTGGGGAGGATGAACTGCGAAGCGGCTTCTTTCACATCTCTACATCCGGAGGCGTATTCTTAAGCATTATTGTAAGCTCGATCTCATGCGGAGCGTTTTTAGTTCTCTCACTCAATATGGTTAGAAGGTAGATGAGGAGCACGGCGGCTGCCTTGGATTGCGGAAAGTCATGCCCGAAGATGTATCTCTCTTCGAGGAGGCGGTACATGTTTTGAATATAGGTGGGGCGCATATACACTTTTTTTAAAAAGGCATGGATAACGACAACTTTGGTTTTGCAGCCCGCCTTCCCGTCACGGATGCCCCCGCTTACGGAGCCACAAATATCCTTGAAAAGCCAACTCGACCATCTCAAGAGATACGCCTGACGCCCTTCACTATCTCCACCACTTTCGGATCTGCTTCGCCGTAGAATCCTAGCCCATATCTTTATGGGCTAAAACTGCCACTATATTTCATCAACCACATTTTGTAAGGCTTCTGGCGTATATCCGCCTCCCACGTTGTCAACGCTATCATTGCTGCTAATTTTCCTCTTCATAAGGACTCGCATCCGATGATTTATAAATACTTCCAAGCATATATTTTGGCGGCTTGAGTAAGGGTTCGGAGCTTAGGAGGCTTCTGAAGGCGGAGCCCTACATCTACACGACGGGCGTCTATACACCTCTACAAGCCAAGCTGGCTCAGATGGTCGGGTTTAAGACAGTCTACCTGAGCGGGTACTCGGCCTCGCTAGGTTATCTGGGGAAGGCTGACCTTGGGCTTCTCTCGATGGCGGAGATGGCGGCCATAGCACGCCAGATAAGCGCCGCAGTAGATGTCCCTGTGATAGCTGACGCCGACGACGGCTACGGCAACGCCATCGTGGCCATGAGGACCGTTAGAGAGTTTGAGAGGAGCGGTGTGGCGGCGATACATATTGAGGACCAGAAAGGACCTAAGAGATGCGGCCACCTGGCCGGCAAGATGGTGCTACCCTTCGAGGAGGCGGTGCTAAAATACAAGGCAATCCTGAAGGCCAGAGACGGGTCCGACCTCATGATAATAGCTCGGACGGATGCGCTTGGGGCGGTGGGTGGAAGCTTGGAGGAGGCCATACGGAGGGGTCTTGCATATGCGGGGCTTGGGGCTGACATGGTCTGGTGTGAATTCGATACGCCTGATATGGTGTATGAGGCGGAGAAGTTTGCGGAGGATATCCACAGGGAATACCCTGACATACCCCTAGTCTTCAACTACTCCTCATCATTCAAATGGGGCAGGAGCAGACACCGTCTAACATTCGATAGGATAGCGTCTATGGGCTATAAGCTGATAATAGTAAGTATGGGGGCGGTACATGCAGAGATGTACGCCGTCTACAACTTTCTCCAAGACCTTCTGAAGAATAGGGAGGAGGCCCAGTGGAGGCTGGAAGAACTCAAGGCGGGACATCCTACTGAGAGCCATCACAGAATAGGTGATATAGAGGACTTTAAGAGGCTGGAAGAAGAGTTTCTACCTCCTACTGTAAATCGGGAGAGATATGGTACGCGGCGGTTGGATGACCTTTGAGAAGGTACGGGGCTTCCACCGTCGGCACATACATAGCCTCCTCCCCTAGGAAGGCCCGGCCTATACTTAGAGGTCTCCGTAGGATAGTCAAGACAGCCCTACCAAATGTGGATGAGAGGATAAGCTGGGGCGTCCCCTTCTACTGGCTGAACAACAGACCAATCGCAGGATACGCCACATTCAGAGACCATGTCACCTTCGGACTGGGCGGCCCCAACCTCCCAACTCAAATACGGAAAACCCTAGAGAAAAAAGGGTACAGGACAGGGAAGAAGACGGTACAGATACGGTTTGGCCAGAAGATACCCGAGATGGAGATAGAGAAGCTGCTCAGGAGACAGGCGAGGATTAATGCGTCCGGAAGATGGGTTAGGAGATTATAGCTCCCGCCGGGACGGCCCGGGTGTCAGAGCTGGGTATATACTTCTATGCCTAGATTTTCCGCCGCCTCTACGGCCTCGGCTTCGATGTAAGGTGTAACGATCAGCTTCCTGTCGGGTGTTTTCCCTGTTCTGCCTCTGTAGAACTCTATCTTTCGACTGAACTCCGCTACATCTGAACGTCTCACATGGGATTTGACCTCAACTAGGGTTACTCTACCATCTCTGATGGCTATGTCTATGTCAACCACGCTCGGATATCCGTAGACGTAGCCTTTCTCGTCGAAGGTGGCCCATTTCTCCACCGTTAGACCCAGCTCTTTCTCCAATATACCCATCAACCCTTGGCGGAAGGCCGACTCTGACATGATACCCCATCTAGCCCCTATAGCGCTCAGATTTCGAGTAAGCAGTTCAAAACCTCTATTCATGTCCTCCCTCAGCTTGTTGGCTTCCTCCCGCAATCTTACCAGTTCTGCTTCGTGCTTGTCGAGACGTTTTAGGATTTCCTCCAATCCCAGCAGTCCTGCTACCGCATAGCGGAACTCCTCGTCTTTTTTCATGAGTTTGAGGATGTTTTTCTTGAGCCTCGTGGCCATGGTTTTCTAAATGTAAATGAGGTTGTTCATAATAAAAGTTATAGTGGATAGCGGGGCACAGCATCGCTGTTAGAGACGGGCGGGGAAGATTCGGTGCTATGTTGAGAGAGGTGTGTATCATTCATCCCACTTCCACCAACGAGCCGGCTGGCTTTCCGGTATTAGACATCCGTTGGAGGGGTGGTCTGTGTTCCGCTATGGTTTAAATGGTGATGGCTCATCTAGGGTTTGATGCCTGTAAGCAAGCCCTCCCTATACTTCACCGCCGTGGTCACACTCGCCGCATACGTGGTTCTCGGCTATCTATTGGCCGGCCGTGAAGGTGTGGCCGTCCATGGGGACGGGCTTGTATCCCTTCTCCCCCACGCGATAGCTGCGGTGAATACGGCCGCCTTGATAACTCTCCGGCTGGGGTATAGGGCTGTTAGGATGGGTAGGATAGGCAGGCATAAGATCTTCATGCTATCCTCCTTCACCCTCATATCCCTCTTCCTCATCATGTATGTCTTGAGGCTGTTTCTGGGTGGTGTCAGGGAGTATGGGGGGCCCGAGGTTCTCAGGCTCTTCATCTACCTGCCCGCCCTAGCCGTCCACCTCATCCTCTCGATAGTCTCCGTCCCCCTAGTCCTCTACAACGTCTCCACAGGCCTATCCACACCGGTTGAGGAGGTGGCCGGCACAGGCCACCGGGGTGTGGGGAGATGGGCTGTAAGGCTCTGGTCCGCCAGCCTCGCACTAGGTGTGTTTGTCTACCTCATGCTCAACTGGCTCTCCTAGAAAACGTCTTTATCATGGCAGACCCCACCTCCTACCGATGCCCACCAACCTCACAGCCGAGGCCCAGGCCAAGCTGGCCAAATACACGCAGGCCAGAACCCTCGAGGAGAAGATACGAGCCCTCGAGGAGGCCCTCCCCCTCATCCCAGACCATAAAGGGACCGAGAGGATGAGGGCCCAGCTCAAAACCACCCTGGCCAAGCTGAGGAGGGAGGCTGAGAGGCGGAAGTCCGTCAAGGTGGGCCGCCATGACGAGTTCTCGGTGAGGAGGGAGGGGGATGTGCAGGTCTCCCTGCTGGGGGTCGCCAACTCGGGCAAGTCCACGCTTCTGTCCAGCCTCACCAACGCCAAGCCAGCGATAGCACCCTACAGCCTCACAACCGTCAGACCCATTCCGGGCATGACCCAGCACATGGATGTGGAGATACAGCTTGTGGAGCTGCCGGCCATCCTGACAGATGGGCTGGAGGAGACATCCTTCACAGGCCGGAGTATAGCCTTCGCCCGCAACTCAGACCTGATAGCCATCATGCTGGACTGCGCCAACAACCCCCTACAACAGCTGGAGAAGATTATACAGCTGCTGGATGAGGGTGGGATAACCCTGAGAAGGAGGGAGGCGATAGTTGTGGTGGAGAAGAAGGATAGCGGAGGCATAAGGCTTGTATCCTTCGGCCACTTCAGGGCATCCCTCCAAGAGGTGAGGAGCCTGCTGGAGAGTGTGGGTGTGAAGAATGCGGTGGTCAAGGTTTACGGCGACGCAGGCCTGGAAGAGCTGGAGGAGCAGCTGCTGAGGGAGACGGTGTATAAGCCGTCGGTGGTTGTTGGGGGCCGGGCCGACCTGGCTGACGCCGGCGAGCTGGAGCGTTTGAGGAGGAGGGTTGAGGAGTTGGGCAGGCCTCTAGTCCTATTCAGCGTCAGAGACAGGGCGAGTATAACACATCTACGGGACATCCTCTACCAAAACCTCAACATCATCCGCATCTACACCCAGAAAGACGGCGTGATAACGAGAAAGCCTGTGGTGTTGGGTGTTGGCTCCACCGTCCAAGAGCTGGCAAGGGTCATCCATAAGGACTTCGCAGAGAGGCTTAGGTATGCTAGGGTCTGGGGGCGGTCGGTGAGGATACAGGGCCAGCAGGTAGGTCCGGGGCATAGGCTGGAGGACGGCGACGTGGTGGAGCTCTTCCTCTAGGCATGTAAACCTATATGGTGGCCTTGGATGCTTGGCCTGAGAAGGCTTGAGGGTGGTTGCTCTAGGAGGCTCATCCTTCGTGGCGGGGTTTAGGCTGGCAGGTGCCGCCGGATACGTGGTCTCAACACCTAGGGAGGCCTTCCAGAAGATAAGGGAGCTCCAGCAGCAGCCCGACATAGGCCTGATAATAGTATCCGAAGACCTATCCCGGGAGTTTAGAGGCGAACTCAACGAGATAAGGGCCAAGAAACCCATACCCCTCATATACGAGCTCCCACCACCATCCGCCCAAGCCCGGAGGATAGACTACAGGGCCATACTGCGGGAGGTTCTAGGTGTCTAGGCCCCGAAGAGCTGTGGGAGGGCTGGATGAGTATTTTTTAGTCGGCTTTCACAGGCATCCGTGAACCGGATTGTCATCGGCGGCCCTTGAGAAGGTGGTTAGAGAGGTTGTGGAGGATACCCTGCGGAGGGTGAGGGAGGAGATTGACTCGTATCTTGCGGAGGCTCTGAAGACTGTCGAGAGGGTTGAGCAGGAGGCGGCGAGGGAGGCCTCTGCAATAGCCAGCACAGGAGCAGCCGCCAGGGAGAGCGCTAGACAGAGGATAATAAGCCTGGCGGAGATATCTGCGAAAAACAAGTCCATCGCCGTGGTGGAGGAGGCTGTGAAGGCCGTATTCGATAAGGCTTTTGAGGAGATAGCGGCCAGAGCTGGGGGTGGCTCCTTCAAGGAAGTCCTTAGAAGGCTTCTGCTGGAGGCGGTGGATGCCCTAGGTGGTGGGGATTTGGTGGTGGAGTCCAACGCCGCAGGCATCCAGATGCTTCAGGGGCTGGCGCCCGCCGTAGAGGCGGAGAAGGGTGTGAAGCTCCGTATCTCCAAAACCCCCATCAAGACAGTGGCAGGTGTTAGGGTGAGCACCGTGGACGGCTCCAAAATCTATGACAACACAGTGGAGGCTAGGCTGGAGAGGCTCCGGCCGACACTTCGGAAGGAGATAGCGGCACTTTTTTTGAAGGAATAGCTGGGCCTTGGCCAGGATACTGCTGACCAACGACGACGGTGTGAGGCGGCCTGGGCTATGGCTCCTTCACCACGTCCTCTGGGGGCTGGGTGATGTGGTGGTGGTGGCCCCCGAATCCATGAGGAGCGCTACGGGTATGAGCCTAACCCTCCACAAACCCCTCAGAATCAGGCAGCTGAGGCATCAGGGCTTCAAAGCCTACTCTGTCTCCGGCACACCCTCAGACTGCGTCATCTTGGCTGTGAACAAGATTATGAGGGAGAGGCCGGATATCCTGGTCTCAGGCATTAACGAGGGCGAGAATGTCTCCTACCAAGCCATCTACGGGAGCGGGACCGTTGCGGCGGCGATAAGGGCCGCCCTGCTGGGCATACCTTCGGCAGCCTTCTCCCTCGACCTGCCGAGGCGGAGACCTCTAGACCCCGCACTCCTCAGGGCTAGGATGGCTGAGGCGGCCCGGGTGGCTGGGGCAATAGTCCGTTACATCCTCGAGGAGGGCCTGCCGGAGGGTGTGGACTATCTCAACGTCAACTTCCCCGAGGACATCTCTGCCTCCACACCCATCCGCATAACCCGCGTCCACACCGCACGTTATAGGGAGGTGGTGGATGAGCGGAGGGACCCGGTGAACAGGCCCTACTACTGGATATATGGTGAGCTGCTCCCCGGGGAGAGCTTCAGGCCTGGGACAGATGTCTACGCCGTCTTCGTCGAGAAAGCCGTCTCGATATCTCCTATGAGGGTTGACGCAGCAGCAGATGTCGAGACCTACCGCCTCAACAGACTGGTGGAGTATCTCTCAGCCGGTAAGCATGTCTAGATATCTGCAGGCTATGGACGGCGTAAACTCTATCAAATCCCTTGAGGAGACCAGCTGGTCCAATATCTCCGCAGCCTTCTCCAAGTATCTGTCACCCCTCCCCACATCATCTAAGGCCTTCTCCAGCTCCGCCTTGGAGAGCTGGTAGGACATCTCGCCGCCATCATCCAGCCTGACCCTATGGAGTATCCACTGCCATACCTGGGCCCTGGCTATCTCGAAGGTGGCTGTATCCTCCATCAACCCATTTATGGCCACGGCTCCGTTGCCGGCCAGCCATGAGGAGAGATATCTTAGGCAGACGGAGATGTTGCTGCGGAGGCCCTCCAACGTCCTAGCACCCGAGGGCACCATGAGAAGGTCCTGCTCAGTAATCACGAGGTCTTCATGCCGCACATTCAGCTGGTTCTCACCTATCTGGCTGAAGAGCTCTTTCACGGGCTGGACCAGGTCTGGATGGGCCACCCACGCTCCGTCAAACCCCTGGGCTATCTCCCGCCTCTTATCCTCCAACACCTTCTCCACCGCCTCCCTCTGGATTGTGGGCTGGCCCCTGAGCGGTACTTGGGCCGCCATACCTCCTATAGCGTAGGCACCCCTCCTGTGACATGTCTTCACAAGGAGTCTGGCCGCAGAGGTGAGAAAGTGCTTATCCATGGTGAGGAAGCGGCGGTCGGGCATGAGGAATCCGGGGTCATGGCCCAGCCGCTTGATGAAGCTGAAGATGTAGTCCCACCTGCCCAGGTTGAGGGCTGTGATATGCTCCCTTAGCATGTATATTATCTCGTCCATCTCGAAGGCCGCCGTTATGGTCTCTATCAGGACGCTGCACTTTATCGTAGCCCTGGGGAGGTTTAGAATCCTCTCAGAGTCTTGGAAGACCTCAGCCCACCATCCGGCCTCCAGCCGGTTCTCCAGCTTCGGTATGTAGAAGTATGGGCCTGTCCCACGCATCCGAAGCTCTCGGGCGTTGTGGAAGAGGTATAGGCCGTAGTCGAAGAGGGGGGCTGGGACGGGTTTCCCACCTATCTCTACGTGGTTTTCGACGAGGTGGAGTCCTCTAGGCCTCACCATGAGGGTGGCGGTCTTCTCATTCAGCGTATATCTTTTACCCTCTGGGGTTGTGAGCTCCAGACTTTTTCTTACGGCGTCGTAGAGGTTTATCTGCCCCTGTATGGTTAAACGCCAGACCGGTGAGAAGGAGTCCTCGAAGTCGGCCATGTAGACATCAGCCCCCGAGTTGAGGGCGTTAATCATCATCTTCCTATCCACAGGGCCCGTTATCTCCACATGCCTCACCCTTAGATCCCTCGGTATCTCGCCTATCCTCCAGACACCCTCCCTGACATCCCTCGTATCGTATGGGAAGGTGGGAAGTCTTCCAGACCTCAAAGCCTTTGCGTTCTCATCCCTCAAGGCGAGAAGCCTATTCAGCTTGGGACCGTGGTTCTCCACGAGATAGGCTATGAAGTCGAGGGCCTCGGCGGAGAGTATCTCCTTAAACCCTTCATCTATGCGGCCCTTTACCTCCACCCTATCCGCCAAGACACAATCACTTTGTAAACTGCTCCTTCTCCGTCGACTTCTCCATAGCCATCGTGGCCGCTTTGCCGCCCTCTACCGCCGTGAGGACTGCATCGTAGTAGTTTACCCCTGCGAAGCTCTGGTGGGTGAAGGCTTTGTAACCCTCCTTCTCCAGCTTCCTCTCGAAGTCTTGTAGTTCGACGTAGGCTGTCATACCCCTCTCATGAAGCTCCCTCGCCAGGTGGAAGATGGATGAGTTGAGGCTGTGGAAGCCTGCCAGGGTGATGAACTGGTATTTGTAGCCGTAGGAGGCGAGCTTTCTCTGGAAGTCCACCAGGGTGTCGGCGTCCACCATCTTCCTCCAATTGAAGGATGGGGAGAGGTTGTAGGCGAGGAGTTTATGCGGGTATCTGTTGTGGATGGCTGCTGCGTACTCCTTAGCCTCCTCAAGGGATGGCCTGGATGTCTCAAACCATATCAGCTCGGCGTAGGGCGCATAGGCCAGACCCCTATCAATAGCCAGGTCCAAGCCCCCCTCAACCCTGTAATAGCCCTCAGGGGTGCGCTCCCCCCTGATGTATTTGCTGTCAACCGGGTCTATATCGCTCGTGATGTAGCTGGCCCCCAACGCATCAGTTCTAGCTATTATGATGGATGGTACGCCCAAGACATCGGAGGCCAGGCGGGCTGCGCTGAGTATGCTGATGAACCGGCTGGCTGGGACAAGGACTTTACCGCCCAGATGGCCGCACCTCCTCTCGCTGGGTGACTGGTCCTCGAAATGGACCGCCGCAGCACCGGCCTCAATCATAGCCTTCATCAGCTCAAAGGCATGGAGCGGCCCTCCGAACCCCGCCTCACCATCCGCTATAACGGGGACGAAATAGTCGACGGCCCCCTTCCCCTCCAGGCTCTGAATCTGGTCAGCCCTCTGAAGAGCCTGTACAATCCTCCTGACAAGGAGAGGTACGCTGTTGGATGGGTAGAGGCCCAGGTCTGGGTATGTATGTCCGGCGGCGTTCATATCCGCCGCCACCTGCCAGCCGCTGACGTAGATGGCTTTGAAGCCTGCCTGAACCATCTGGACGGCTTGATTACCTGTCAAGGCTCCCAACGCAAATATGTATGGTGAGCTGTGGAGCAGGCGCCAAAACTTCTCGGAGCCCTTCTCAGCCACTGAGTAGCTTATACTCCATGACCCCCGAAGCCTGAGAACATCCACAGCACTGTAACGTCTAACTATACCCTCCCAGCGTTTAGACTTCCAGCTCTCCTCCAGCGTGGAGGCCGATACATCTTCCGCCCTCATGCCGAGTCGGTGAGATGGTGGAGATCCTAGGGGATTCTTATAGATATCGTTTGTATATCTGAGACGTTATACATACATAAATGATATATTTACAGATGGTTACGTATCTGACATGGAGATACGTAGGATTCAGACCACCGCCGGCGGAACATATATCGTCACCCTACCCCGCTCCGCAGTCGAACAGCTCGGACTATCCAAGGGAGACATGGTCTCCGTCCACATGGATGATGGGAAGCTGGTTTTGACGCCTGCGGTAGCTCGCACACCGAGACAGACCAAGATTGTGAGGATTGAAGACTTTCCAGACCCTAAGATGCTGGAGCTGGCCATAGTAAATCTATACATCGGGGGCCATGACGTTGCCGAGATTGTCTCGGACAGGCCCATCGGCCTCAGCCAGAAGAAGAGCATAAGAACGGCCGCCGAGGGGTTGATGGGCATAGAGATACTTGAGGACTACTCCAGCAGGGTTGTCCTCCAGACACTAGTCGACCCATCGAAATTTGAGCTCGACGACCTTCTGGCCAAATTCTCATCGATATGCAGAGCGATACTCAACGACTCCCTCATATCGATTACAACAGGTGATAGGGCTCTCGCCAGCGACGCATATGAGAGAGGTGTGGAGAGCACCAGGCTTTACCGGCTCATGATGAGGATATGCTTCCAAGCCCTTCGAAACATCAGGGTCAGAGAGTCCATCAAAGTAGGCTCCCTCACAAGCCTTGTGGTGAGGATAATCGCGGTCCGGGAGCTGGGGCGGATAGCCTACTACTCGATGAGGGTGGCTGAGAGGACGGGTGAGCTGGGCTCTAAACTGCCGGATGAGATTCTATCATCCACCAGTGCGATGGGTGAGATAGTCCTCGATATGCTGGAGAAATCGGTCCAGTCCTTACTGGAGTGTAACCCCTCGCTGGCAAGCCAGGTTATAGACCGCATGGCCGAGGTTAGGGAGCACTATTCCAATATCTTCAGGATGATAATACGTAGACCTGAGAAAGAGGCATACACGCTAGGACTCATCATAAGAGCTTTCAGGTCTGTGGCCGGCTATGCGGTAGCCCTAGCGGACGACGCAATCCTAGAATCCTTCTCCAGATAGCGCCAGAGGCCTAGATAGATGTCTTCTAGCCGTGGCAGCCACCTCGTAAACACCAACCCGCACACTCCTCGGCAGAGCCCTCCTAACAGCGGCCGTAGATGGGAGGATGGCGCCGCAGACCCTGCATCTGTATCCCGCATCCCTCCCCCTCGATTTCATAGATACGCCACAGCTAACGCATCTAGGCGGGGTGGCTAAGGCCACCTCGGCCAGCTCCAATATCTCCAGCCTCTCTAGGTTTAGGGTTAGCCCCTGCTCCTTAGGCTTGACACCGCCTGCAGCCCTCACCCTATCACCTGGCCGCAGCCCACGGACCACAGCCCTCAGCCTTCCTGTAGGCCTGTAGGCCGCACATGTGAGCTCGCCGGTCTCATCACCTATTATTACGAAGGTGTGCCCCCCAGCAATCGTCCAGGGGATAGACCTGACGACACCCTCCACGACTGCGCTGGAGTAGGGCTTGAGCTGGGATATTTTTGCGGGTGTGAGATGCATGTCGGTGGCTTGGTTAGTTTTGAAGACCACAACCCTCTCCACATCCTCGAGGAACCTCAACATACCCAACCCCCTCAAGGCGTCGCCGGCCGTCATAGCCCTCACACCGGCTAGGACAGGGCAGGGCGTGTGGGGTGTGACACGTATCTCGCCGGTCTCGGGGTCCAGGCTGTCGAAGGATATCCCACAGCTCTGAAGCATGTAGACCGATTCAGGGTCGACACGTCTGACAGTCCCCCAGTTCTCCCTCACCCTGTAGGCTATGGCTTCGAAGGTGTATTTTTCGAGGGGGCATCCGATGGCTGCTAAGGCACCCACAACACCCCTTCCACCGTTGTAGCCCACCAGCTCGACACCCTCCATCCTCGCCAACTCCCGGGCCTCATCCACCTCCACCATCTCCCGCACCGTCCTAAGCCCGAACTCCTCCAACCTCCTGGAAACGCCGCCGCCCACAAGAAATGCGACACCCGGCTGAGTCTCCTCAAAACCCTTCTCCGCCAGCTCCTCCACAGTCTCCAACACAACCCTCCTCACCACCCCCAACATGGCGGCGTCAACCACGATGTGGAGGGAGACGGCGGCGTTTCCACGGGTTTTGTAGGGGCAGTTGGGGTTAAGCCTGACCAGGTGGGGATAGTCCACAGCCCTCGCCCCAGCACCGGCAAGCCTCTCCAGCATAACAGCGGCCACATAGGTGGTGCACATACCATGCCTGGAGTCAGTATCGTCTACACCTATCCAGACGGATACACCCGACATCCACACCAAACCCCTCACAGAGATATTTAGAGACTTCCCGTCTTCAGTGGGAGTGTGCTGGGGCTGGCATGGATGGGATGTTCTAGATGGACTGCCAGAGCTTCTTGACTACCGGTATGTCGTTGAGGGGGATGTGGAACCTAGCGACGATGACCCCGCTCCTCCTCACCAAAAAATCCACGCCACCGGCCAGCCTCTGAATCTGGTAGGTGTAGCTCCCCTCCGCCTCGACAGTCACCTCATCCAGCCTCCTCGGCATGCTCTCCAGAACCCTCTCCACCACCTCATCCACCCTAGCATCCCCGGAGGCCTCCAACTGCTCCAGAATCATCTTCACAGAGGAGCGTGGTATCTTCTTCGCCTTCACCAGCTCCAGCAACTCTGCCTTCCTCCCATCATCCAGCTGCGAACCCTCCACCAGAGCCTGGACGGAGACGGGGACGCCGGAAACACGCCGGACCGCCGCCTTCTTCACCGAATAATACCACTGCTTGGAGAGTCCGAAGAACCTGCAAACCTCCTCAACACTTGAAAACTCCTCCTCAGCCACCATCCTCTCAATAAGATTGACCAGCTCAGCCGGTGTCAGATCATCCTGCGTGAGATGGATGGAGAGGACAGCCCTCCTCAAACCGCTCACATCGCAGTCGAGAACGATGCATGGGAGACGCTCCAACCCCACAGCCCTGGCGGCCGCAAGCCTCCTCCCACCATCCAACACCTCAAACCCTTCACCCACCCTAGCCACCAGGAGAGGCTGCCTCACACCCATAACCCGGACACTCTCCACCAAAGCCTGCATCAGCTCAGGGTCATGGACAATCCTCGGGTTGTAGGAACTAGTCCTGAGAAGCGCAGTATCCAGAAACTCAACATTCAAAACGGCCCACCCTACGGAAGATGATGAGAGGCTTCCTCCTATCCAGGATCTCCAGACACCATCTAGGGGTCGAAACACTCTCCGCCAGAACAAACCTCCGAAGAGCCATCGAGAGAACATCCTTAGACCTACCACCACCGGGGTTGAGAAGCGAACGGAGCTCACCCCTACCAACAGTCAACTGGGAGACACCCCTCTCGGCAGCAACCTCAGCCAACCTATCCCCAAGCCTCAGCAAAACATCCACAGCGCTCTCCTTGAAGAACATCTTAGGCATCCACACCACCCTCCAGGGCGCTCCGGAGAATCTTCCGGACCATGGCCGCCAGCGACAGGTTCTCCCTCTCAGCCATATTCTTGAGAGCCTTCAACATCTCCGGCGGAAGCCTCAGAGTTATTTTCTGGGGCTTTCTTCCGAGGCTGTATTTAAACGGCAACCCACTTTCACCCTGACCTCTTATTAGTCCAGCCGCTTTACTATCCCAAGAGAAGGCCCCACTTTCAGCCAACCCTAGGAAAAAGATATCAACAATCCAGAAGAAAAAGATAGGCCGTGAAAGAACCATCGGAGAGCCATGAGAGAAACATGGATGACTCGACAGCCTACGCAACGGTCAAGATACCCGCCCGCCTCGCCTCCCTCATCGACGAATACCTCAGAACCGATGATGCGGCCATAAGAGGGCATAGGAGCAGGTCCTCAGTGGTGGTGGATGCCCTGATAGAGTTCATGGAGTCCCACGGATACCTTCAGAGGCGGAGATACACCCACATCAACACCTACGACGACTTCGCCCTCATCAGAGACCACCAGCTCAACACCACCGCATGCATAAGGTTCAGCCTACCCGACAAGGCCTACTGCGAGCTCTGCGAGACATGGAACATCTGCGACCATGTGAGATACGCCCTAGAGCAGGAGAAGATAAGGAAGCCCCTCGCCTCCGCAGGCTTCAGAATCAGCTGACTCGTCCCTATAACGCCATAAAATCCATAGACCCCGATGGCCATACTCCAGATACCCCTACCACCCACCGACAACACAGCCATAGTGCAGGCGTGGAGGACGTATGCCGGCCTTAAGCTGAGATACGGCAAAACCCTCGAGACACTTCCAGCCAGCTCGGCCAAGGCCCTTGAGGCTGCGGAGGCCTTCGGAGGAGGCCTGGAGAATGTGAGGCTGGAGGTCTACAGGAGTCTGGAGCTGGAGATAGAGCCTGGGATGGTGGTCTATGTCACAGGCGAGAGCGGCGGGGGTAAGAGCCTGCTTCTGAGGTATATGGCCGAGGTGATGTCCAGGCATAGCGGCTTCGCACCGGTGGCTGCATCTTGGGAGATAGAGGTAGACCAGGACAAGCCCCTGATAGAGACGGTGAAAGGCGGCCTCCAGCGGAGCATCGGCATCCTCACAGCCGCCGGCCTCTCCGACCTCTTCACATGGCTCAGACCCCATAGGATGCTCAGCGACGGCCAGAAGCTGCGCCACCTCTTCGCTCTAGCCCTCGACAGAGAGGCCCGCACCATTATACTGGACGAGTTCTGCAGCAACCTCGACAGGGAGACGGCCAAGGCCACGGCCTACACCATCCAGAAATATGCGAGGAGGAACGGTGTGACCCTGGTGGTGGGGACAGCGGTCGACGACCTGTTGGAGGACCTGGCCCCCGACATTCTGGTGGTGAAGCATATCGGGCCCCATGTGGAGGTGAGGAGGATGGCTGGCCGGCGGCCTGGTGGCTGCAGCCTCCTCTCCCGGATGAGGGTGGAGGAGGGTGAATACGGGGACTGGCTCGCCCTCTCTTTTCTCCACTACCGGAGCCACAGGGCCGGCGGTGTCAGGAAGGTCTACAGGCTGGTGTTGGATGGTATGGCTGGCTCCCATCATCCCAGGACTGTGGGTGTGGTGGTCTATTCGACCCCATACTTCAAGGCTGGCGGATACGGCCACTGCTTCAACCGTGGATGGTATGAGAGGAGAAGGTTCGGCCACATCCTACGGATTCAGAGGGTTGTCATCCATCCCAGCTTTAGGGGGATAGGGGCCGCCAAGAAACTTCTCACCAGCTCCATGCCGATGCTGGAGACGGCCTTCGTGGAGATTCTCAGCGTCATGCATAGGGTCATCAACTTCACGAGGGATTTCATGGCCTGGTTTGAGGTGAAGCCCTCGGCGGAGAAGTTGAAGGCTCTGAAGGGGTTTGAGGATAGGTTTGGGGTTGGTCTCTACCAGGTGGCCCGGTCAGGCCGTCTCCCCAGGGGTGTGGCGGATTGGGTGAGGAAGAACTACACCATATTCCTGGATAGTAGCTATTCACCGTACATAAGAAGGCTGAGGGATAGGCGGATACTCCTCCTAACCCTGAGAAAGATCTATGTCTCAGCCACTCCGAAGGTGTATGGGCTTTGGGTGAACCCGGACCCGAGGTTTAGGGATGTCCAGCTGGAGGCTCTCAGGCCTGAGTTTGTGGAGAGGTATGCGCCGTGGCTTCATGGCTTGGGGTCTGGCCCCCGTCTTCCACATCCGACAGGCTCCTGAGAAGCTCGGTGAGGTCTTTGACCTCTTCCTGGGGCTCCGATGATTTGGCTATGGAGAGGAGGAGGTCTCTTATCTTGGAGATGATGTCGAGGCGTTCCCCTACGCTGTTGATGTAGTCCCTGGCCGTTATCTCCCTACCGCCTGAGAGATATTCGCTGTCGAAGAGCTCCAGCTTGGCGTAGAGTTCTTTCAGCCTCTCAACCAGCATCCACATCTCCCTCCGGATATCTCTCCCACCCTCCATCTCCTGGTTGAGGGTTGGATGTCTCCTGATATGGCTGACGAGGTCTCTACGCCTTATCTCGGGGAACCTCTGGATGGCGGCGTCTATCCCGGCCTCCCTCACCGCAGCCTCTATCATCTGCCTGCTGGGGTGGGTGCATATGCGGCAGCTTGTGGAGACGACCGCCAGAGAGCCTTTCAAGTTCTTCAGCGTGTATGTGGGGCCCTCGAGCATCTTACGGACCATCCTGCCCAGTCTCCGGATGAAGAGTGTGGCTATGAAGGCTGAGGCCGTTCCTAGGAGGGCCAGCATCATGCTGAGGTCTATGTGGCCTGCGAAGTATAGGATGATGGATGCTAGGGTTAGGATTTTAGAGGATGTGTCTAGGATGTCGTCTGGTCTCATGTTAGGCCGCCTAGGAGGGTGAGGGAGTAGACTAGGTAGGTGGCGAGGCCTAGGAGTAGGGATGTGAGGGCGAGGCCTCTGTCGGGTGTTGCATGGCATTCTGCTGCGAGCCTGGCCGTCATGTATGTGTTCACGGCGAAGAGGATGATGTGGAGGATTAGGTTTTTGGGCGCCAGCACGTAGGTTATGAGGGAGGCGAAAGACAGGGCCGATTGGAGTGCGAGGGTGGCTAAGGCGTATCTGTTCTCGCTCCATGTCTTTCTCATACTCTCCCGGCTGTGCAGGTGGGATGCGACGGCGAATAGGGGGATGAGTAGGGATGTGAAGAGGTAGATGGTTAGGGCGGCCAGTATAGTGTATGCGGCTATCCGTCCGTATGGGTGGGGGTCGGCGAGGTAGATTAGGAGGGAGGCCAGCACTCCTGCGAGGATTATCTTTCTCATCTCCGCTACACCGGAAACTCTTTCACACTCTCTCTGAGGAGCTCTCCCTGGTTTCCCGCCCCACCCCGCTTCTCCTCTATGGGCGGTAGGCCTAGGAAGGCCCTGGCCTCGTTGACGGTCTCGATTCCGGAGCCAACCCGCAGGACATGGATTCGTGTCTCCTGCTCGGGGTTCATCCATTCATGGAGTTTTATGTGGAAGCCTTCAAGCCTGAGGATTCTTCTGATGGCTTGTGTGGCCCCGGCGGATATGATTCTCTGGATGGACTTGATGTACTGGGAGAAGGTTATCATCTGGTTTCGGGATGTTTCTAGGTTGACGCCCTCCACCACCCCGTAGACTATGGGTGGGACCCTGAAGATGGCCAGTATTCTCTGCCTGAACTCCTTTAGAAGGTCTATGATGTGGAGGTCCTCGATGGGCTGGCTCAGACTCTCGATCTCCACCTCCCCCATGAGGAGTATGTTGTCTCCAGGCCTTGTGTTCTCGAGCTGGTTCCTGATGCGGGCGAAGGTGCTGTCATCACCATGTTTTACTATGATGGCCTTCGACAGGACGCCCTTCCTCATGAAGACTTGGAAGAGGAAGAGCTCAGCCTCTCTCTTGGCCATGAGGAGGCGGGCCAGCGTGGCTATCTTCGGCGTGCCATAGGCCCTGTCGGCCAGTGGGTGGAGGACGATGTGGACTATCTCGTCGGATGTGAAGCTGACCGTTTTGTATGTCTGCTGGACATAGCCGGTCACCTCACCGTACTCGTTCCTCTTCACACGCATGGTCCATGGGGCTATAACCCTTGGAAAACTTGAGGTGCATTCTATGTAGGCCTCGTCGAAGATGAGGGTTGTGAGGGTGAGGTTTCGGAGGAAGAGCCAGAACTCATCCTCCCTGGCCTTAAGCCATTCGGAGACTGTATCTCTAATTGTCGGGTCTCCGGCTGCGACCTGCCATCCGTTGGATATCACCGAGTCCACGACTGCGTCGAGGCAGGCCCTCACATCGGCGTCACCCTCAGCCAGCTCCAGAAGTTTCAACTGGTCGAGGGGCTTCGGCTCACCCCAGCTACCGTAGAACCCCGATATCGTGGAGGCTAGGGCCTTAGGCTTAGCCCTTGATTTGAAGAGGGTTTTGAGCCAGCTCATGGGAGGGTGGATGTATCCTGCTCTTATGTCTCTCAGATAGATAACGTCTCCAGGTTCTCATGGGGCTGTGATGGCGATACTATACGGTGTCGTGGGCGGTTTCCTATATGGCTTGACCGGCTATCTCAAGAGTGGTGAAGCCTTCGAAGCTGTGAAGTTTCTTAAGACACTCGCCCTTGGAGTGGCTGTTGGCTTGTTTAACACGTTGGCCGGCGTCCCTATGGATTTGGAGGCTGCGGCGGCGTTGGCTAGTGCAGGCGAGGTGGCGGTCTTGGAGAACATTATCAAGTCTATGGTGAGGTTTTCACGGCTTTAAGGTCTCGGATAAGCCTGGGGGATATGCTTTGGGAGACCATTCTGGAGATACGGCCCCTAAGCTTCAGGGAGTGGGATGAGGGGGGCTTCATTGGGTTCTTCGAGGGGATAGCGGCAACACCTGAAACCGACCTAGAGGGTGATAGGCTTTCACCGAATACGTTGAGGGAGAACGCTGCAAGGATTAGGGGGAAGCCCATAATGCTGATACATGGACAGCATCCGAGCGTCGGGCCCCAGCCCGTGGGAGAGATTCTGGATGCGGTTTACGAGGATGGTATAGGGTTGAGGATTAGGGCCGGCATCTACAGGTCCTTCGAGAGGATATGGAGCCTGATTAAGACAGGTGTTCTGAAAGCCCTGAGTGTGGGCGGTGTGGCGAGGCGGCTGAGGCGGGATGGCCCTGTGAGGGAGATAGAGGATGCGGAAATATTGGAGGTCTCCCTCACACCCCGTGGGGTGAACCCCTCGGCCCGAATCCTCCAGTTCTTCGGGAAGAGCTACATCATAACCGATGACGGGGTTCTCACATTAGGCTCTTCGAGCCGTAGGGCTGTCTCACATCCTGTGGAGGCTGTGGTGAAGCCTGTCCACGGATTGGAGATGGATACCCCATACTTCAGGCGGCTCTTCGAGAGGCTTAGCTCTCAGAGAGATAAGCCCTCCAGTCCTTGGTGGAAGCCATGAGAGAGTATTCGAGCAGCCAGATGGAGTATCTGAGGTTCGGTAAAGCCCTCCTAAGCAGCGACACCAACTTCCCCGAGATACCTCAGGCCGTCGTGAGGGATATCTTCGATATCTTCATCGAGGAGAGCGTTGCCGCCAAGGTGTTCCGGTTCATCACCATGGGCTCCGACACCGTCAAGTTCTACGTCAAGACCGCGGCCCCCGAGGTCTTCGCTCCGTCGGAGGGTGTTGCACCACCCGAGACCAAGCTATCCTTCGGAAACCCCGTAGTCCTTGAGGCGAGGGAGGTGAGAACCGTCAGCCGTATATCTGATGTGGCTGAGGAGGAGAGTATCGTAGACCTTGTGGCTTTGACTGTGGAGGATATGGCGAGGAAGATGGGTGATGTGGTGGATAAGAATGTTTTGAGGGGGGCTGGCGACGGCTCGGACGCCTACAATCTGTTCACGGGGCTGCAGAGGGCCCACACCCTACCCGACAGCCAGACCACCTTGAAAGACCTCGTAAAGGAGCCGCTCACGGTGGACCATGTGAACGAGGCTGTGGCCAGCTTGGAGGAGCTAGGATACCGGGACAACCTTGTGATGTTCATTCATCCCAAGGCCGCCTTCCATCTCAGGAAGGACCTGGCGGGGAAGGGGTTGGAGAGCATCAGCGGCGACGTCCTCAGAACCGGTGATGTGAAGACGCTTCTGGGCCTCAGCCAGATACATGTCACCACAAACTTGGAGAAGAGGAGCTACAGCGCCTCAGACACCACCAAGGTATCCGATGTGATCATCTGCTCGCCTAGGGACGCAGGTGTGGGCGGCTATAGGAGGCAGCTGCGGATTGAGAGGGATAGGGATGTGGAGTCCGGCCTCACCAAGATTGCGGCCAGCCTGAGGTTTGCGTGGCGTATAGCCAGGACCGACGCCATCTACATCCTATCCAACGCCCTCTCCCAGTAATTCCCCAACCTTTTTTGTCTGAGCTCTATAAGATCTAGAGGCTTCACCCACTCATGCCCACGCACTACATCTCCCTCCGTGAGGTAAGGGCCTATAATGGATGGCTTCCGTTGAGGGTGAAGGGTGAGGTGCTGTCCAGAATCGAGGGCGGAACCTTCCAGACCTCTAGGAAGCCCATAGTGGATGAAGACGGTGATGAGGTTATTGTGGATGATGTGGTGGTCTATGTCGAGGGCGAGGCTGTGGAGCCCTCCTTCATCGACCCGGATAAGGGTGTTGTGGGGCTTGAGACCCCTCCGGCCGGAAACGCCTTGGTCACCGCCGACTACTCATGGCACCCTGTCGGGGATGGGGAGATAGCCCTGGCCATAGAGGCGGCCGAGGATGAGATAGAGTCGGCTACGGGGATCAGGTTCTACCCCCACGAGAAGGTGGAACGTCTCAAGATACACCGGGGAAGCGAGTTCAGCCTCTCGGAGCCGGTCATATCTGTCCAGAGCCTGAAGGTCTACGATGCCGGCGGCAGGCTGGTGGACGGTCAGGCTGGCTACGAGGTGGTCAGCCATGAAACAGGTCTGCTGAGGCTTAAGAACTACTCAGCCGGAACACCCACCCCACCATGGTATCTGACAGCACCCCTGGAGGTGGAGGCCAGATATGTGGCAGGCTTCTCTGAGACGCCTCCACAGGTGAGGAAGACAGCCCTTCTGATAGCCACCTACTGGATACTGGCTAGGGTGGCGAGGCAGGTAGGCTTCAGCGAGGACTACGGAGGGGTAGTAGCTGCGGCCTTCACTTCAGACGATATAGGTGAAAGGCTCAGCATTCTACGTGGCGAGATTGAGAGGCTGAAGGCCGGACTTCCCAAGAGGGTCTTGAGGGCTTGATATCTATAGAGGGGCTGGTGGAGAAGCTTCTAGCCCATCTAAAATCCGCCACAGGGCTGACGGCCCGGAGCGGGTGGTTCAGCGAGAAGGCGGGCTACCCCCAGATAACAGCCATCACCCAATCCATCTCGATAACACCCCTAGACCTGGCCGCATCAAAAGCCCTCTACACAGCCAGCTTCCAGATAGACATCTGGCACACATCAGCCAGGAAGAGGGATGAGCTGGTGGACATGATCATCCAATATTTCGAGACAAACCGCAGCATAATCCATCAGGCAAGCGGATGGTTCGACCTCAAATTCGAAGACATACGAGACCTGGAGGAGGAGGCCGTCTCCAGGAAGACCCTCATCCTAAGCTTCAGGGTGGTGGGCTAGATGTGCATCTTCAGAATCTCAAGGACTAGGAAATATTTCTGCGGTAAGAGGTATCCGCTCCCCTGCTCACCCCAGGTATGCCCATTCGGAGACGTTCTATGGAGGGGCCTGGTCAACAGGGACTACAAGGCTGAGACCTTCTGGCTCATGCCCGAGATGAGGCCGGCCACACCCGAGGAGGCGTGGAACGCCCTACGCACAGGAGCCGCAGAATACGTGGTCAAGGAGATGTCCTTCAGAGTGGGTGGAAACGTTGGCGGAGCCCATCGAAAAAGCCCTCAGCATGGCTAGGTTTCTGGAGCTCTGCGAGAACGAGTCCGGAGACGGCGTCCGCATCGTCATCATAGACAGCGGTGCTGGAGGCGGCCTACCTGTCCAGGACTCCGTAAACCTCACCCAGCAATCCATAATCGATACGGAGAACCACGGCTCCATCATACACAGCATAATCTGCCACATACTGCCCGAGGCGGAGATATACGTGGTGAAGGTCCCAGACCCACTCCCAGACAACATCCTCATCACAGCCCTGAAGGAGGCGATGGAGTTCCAACCCCACGCCATCAACCTCTCCATCACCAGCGAAATCCCCAGCGACGGAACAGACCCCACATCCACCTACGTAAACCACGTCTCCGAAAAAAGCCTCGTAGCCATAGCAGCCGGAAACGGCGGGCCAAGGCTGATGAGTGTCGGCTCGCCTGCGGTGGCTGAGAAGGCCTTGACGGTGGGTGCCACGGATATGAGGGGTAGGGTTTGGAAGAGGTCCAGCAGAGGCCCTACACTGGACGGTAGGTGGAAGCCCAACATAGTGGCTCCCACAGGCTATACACCCCCAGGCCTCGGCTCCGCAGCGGTGGGGACAAGCTTCTCCACACCCCTGGCCACAGCCCTAGGCGCGGTCCTAGTCAAGAAACTCCACAACCCCCAGCTGGCCATCAAGGTCGTCGAGCTAACCGCCACCAGCATCCCCGTATCACAGCCACCCCACCCAGCACTCGCAGGGCTCCGCAAGGCCGCAGCCCTCAGACAGCTCCTAGACGCCTGGCCCAGGCTGACAGACCCCAGAAACCACTGCGGGATGGGCCTAATCAACGCCTGGGACGCCTTCCAGACCGCCGAATTCCTCACCACAGCCTTCTCTCACCAATATAAGCAGTAGCCACCAAGACAGAGCCATGACCTTCCGGAGAATAGTATCCTACGGTGAGGAGAGCGTATACGGCGTACCAGCCGAGGACCTATCCCAGTGGATAGGTGGGGCCACCAAGTTCAGCGGCGGCGTGGAGCTGGCCAGCGAGGATGTGGCATCCCTCTCAGGCATCAGGAGGAGGAAGACCATGGTCCACGGGGTCGACACCTCGCCCCAGCTGGAGTACTATGTCCAGACAGGCCGCTTCTTCAAATACGGCTTCGGCTCCGTATCCAACACCGGCACATCACCACCCTACATCCACACCCTGAGGATATCCGACGGATACGAGCTCCCATCCATAACACTGCTGGAGCATAGAATCTCCGGAGCCGGCGGCCACGGCTACCTCTACACGGGATGCAGGGTTGAGAGCATCACTGTAAGCTGGGAGGAGGACGGGCTGCTCACATCATCCGTTGAACTCCTAGCCCAGAGACCCATCAAAACCACATCCCTCCCATCGGTCGAGCCCGACACCCGAGACTACTTCAGATCATCCAGCAAAACCGTCACCATCAACGGTGTTGAGAACAGCTATGTCTTGGAGGGGAGCATATCCCTCACCAACAACCATGTGAGGCTTCCCCGTGTCGGCGACTACCAGGGCCGGCCCATAGCGGATGTGGCCGATATAACGGCTGAGCTGACCCTCTACTACCTAGACAGCAGTATCTACGAGCTGATGCTTAACAAGACACTATTCGATGTCGTGGTAAGGTTTCAGCGGAGCGCCTCCGACTACATAGAGTTCAGGCTCTTCGACTGCTATGCCTCGGTGGACTCGGAGCTTGCGGCCGAGGGCGAGCTGATGCAGACCCTCACCCTCAAACCCTCAGACCTTGAGGTGGAGATCTCAGACGACATACCGGCCTACTGAGGCTACGCAGATGGAGCAGCCGCCAGACCCTCAAACCCTCAAGGAGAAGACATCACCCACAAACCTCTTCAACAGGTTTAAGGAGGTGGAGATAGCGGGTGTCAGGTTCAGGCTGAGGAGGCTTACGTTGATGGAGGAGCTGGCCTGGTATGGTGAGAGGGAGAGGATACTTGGCGAGCCGTCCGGGGACAGGATGGAGAAGATCGTGAATATCTGGGAGAGCCTCCTCTCTAAGGTGGTTTTGGAGCCTAGGTGCCAGAGATATACTGAGGAGCTGCCGGCGGCAGTGATAGCTAAGCTTCTGGAGACCGTCTTCGACCTCCACCTCTGGAACATGGATTTTCCCATATCGAGGCAGGACTCCAGCTCAACAAATCTTTCGAATATGCCGTCCTAGCTGAGAGGTATGGCTGGAGCCATGACCAGATACTCTCCCTCACGAGGCCTGAGATGCTATACTACCTCCTCGCACCGAAGGCCTTGGAGAAGGTTTTGGGTAGGCGGTCTAGGAGATGATTAGGGTCGTCCTCCCGAGCGGGTTGGAGAAGGTAGGCGGCGAGGTTCTCGGCCAGGTCTCGAAGCTGATGAACTCGATGGCTGGGAGATGCGAGGCGGCGGCTAGGGAGCTATGCCCTGTAAGGACCGGCCGTCTCAGGGCCAGCATAAAGGCGAGCCGTGAGGGGCCTCTACTGTACGTGGTGGAGGCCTCAGCACCCTACGCAGGCTATGTGGAGTTCGGCACCTCCAAGATGCCTCCCAAACCCTTCATGGGCCCAGCCATATCCATCGCCCTAGCGGCCGAGTAGCCAGCCCAGCAAAACACCGTCAAGAATATTCCCCAGCCTCCTATGCTTCTTCACATCCTTTTTCTTCGCCACAACCACCTCATATCCGAGTATCTTAGGCTTGACGATTGTCCACTGGGCCCCGCACTCCCGGCATTCGAAGGTGTTTTCTGATTTCTCGGGGGAGACGGGTATGATGTTGCGGCTGACGCAGATAGGGCAGCTGAGGCTTACTTCTACCCTTCCCTTCTCCACACCATATCAGCCCTCGTGGGCCACACATATACTTTCTCAGATTCAAAAAAGGGGTCCCAATCTATGGTGTTGCTATGCAGCGCCAGTATAACGTGAAAGTGGTTCTGGAGGCTGAAGACCATCTGACGAAGGCCCTGGCATATACCCAGATACGTCTGAGGGAGCTGGGCATAACAGGTGCCGAGGAGGGGCGGAGGCTACAGAACACCTTCGGAGCTATCGGAGCGGCGCTGGAGAGGGCGATAGGGATAGGCATCTACCAGTCGGCCGAGATGCTGAAAAGGTTTGTCACAGACTCCGTTGCGGCCTTCGCCAGATTCGAGTCGGCCTCGGTCAGGCTGGCAGCAGTATCCAGAGAGGCCGGAGAGTCTGTGGATAGCCTGGCCCAGGGGTTCCGGGTGGCCGCCTCGGCCACAGCCAGGGAGCTGGCGGTTTCAGGCATAGAGGCTATGGAGGCCCTCGAATCGCTTGTTAAGGCGGGTCTTGGCGGAGCTGAGGCCATGAATGCGCTGAAAACCGCCATACAGCTGGCCAGGCTTGAGGGTGTGGAGTTTGGGGAGGCCTCCAACAGTCTGGTCCAGGTGATGGCCCAGTTCGGCCTTCAAAGCCATGAGGCCGCAAGGGCTGCTGACGTCTTGGTCAACGCCTCGAGGCTGGGCATAGGAACAGCCGCCAACTTCGCATCAGGTCTGGCCAACGTCGGCTCCACAGCCAGGGCCCTGGGCCTATCGCTGGAGGAGACGGCTGCATGGCTGGTGGTCCTCGAGAGGAGGCTGGGCTCTGCGGAGGAGGCTGGGACCCAGCTCAACAGGTTCCTGTTGGACCTTTACGAGATTGCTGGGAAGCTCGGGGTTCCGATAAGGGATGGTGGTGAGGCCCTCAGGGCCACCTCCGAGATTATGCGGGATGTGATTGAGAGCGCCAGACTTCTGGGCGGTGACTTCGAGATGCTCCAGAGCCGGCTTGCGGGAGTGGATGTCAGGGCTGTCAGAGCCCTCTTCACCCTCACCCATCTGGGTGAGGCGATGGATGAGCTGCAGGCGGAGATCTCGAGGGCGGGCACCACCTGGGAGGCATACCAGAGCGTGTTGGCCACGACGGAGGGTAGGTCGGCCGCCCTGAGGGCTGAGGTGGATAGGCTGCAGAGGTCTCTGGGCGAGTCGGCGGCTGCAATATACAACATGGTGGCGCCGGCCATACTCAAGGCCTTCGACGCAGTTGTTTCTGGGTGGAGAACCCTCTTGGGCGCCGTAACAGGGAGCAACTTCGACAGGATGCTTGGCTATCTCGAGAACGAGCTACGGGTCTTCGGCCGTATAACCGAGGAGCAGGCCAGCCAGATGATCAGGTCGTGGGTTGAGATGGGTGAGATTACGGTCTCCGAGGGGTTGAAGATGGCTGAGGCTTTAGGGCTTTACGACGCCAGCATCCAGCAGCTTATTGAGACCGCCATAGAGGCCGGTATGGAGGTTCCTACGAGTTTCTCGGCGATGGCTCAGGCGGTCTCAGATTCCACGGTGCAGTCCTCCCAGAGCCTGCGGGAGCTCACATATGCGATATCTCAGGCGGAGGAGGCGATGAGGAGCCTCTCCACCGCATCCCAGGTCCTCCAGATATCCCTCGACTACTACGACGTCATCTCAACGGTCAACCAGGCCCTCGGCGTAAACACCGTTCTCACAGAGGAGCAGGTGAGGAGTCAGCAGTACCTCTCCGCAACCCAGAGCGTCCTCAACTACCTGACACAGGTGTTCAGCCTCGAGCAGCAGGCCCTGCAGCTCTACATGATGGGGGCCAGCGAGGCCGGAGGCATACTCATCAACACGCTTGCAGGTGTTCAGCAGGCCCTGGCTGACGGCGTTGTCTCCCAGCAGGAGTTTACGGCCCTCCTCTCCACGTTGGGCGTGGACGCGGGAAACGTCGCAGGCTCCCTCCACAACGTCCTGGTGAAAGCGCTTGAGGTGACCCGGCAGGCGGTGGAGAAGAATAGCGAGAGTGTCTCCGGGTTGATAGCACAGCTCAACGCCCTCAACGGGATGGTGGTGACCTATAGGGTTGTGGAGATACGTGAAACCGTAACCCAGCCCTCTGGGGAGAGCGAGCCCGGCTACCAGGGGAGGCCTTATCAGCGTGGCGCATGGAACATACCGTCCACAACCCACGCCATCCTACATCCCGGCGAGATGGTGTTGCCGAGGCCTGTGGCGGAGTGGTTCAGGAGACACGGCGGCGGAGCCCTGCAGGGAAGGCCTGTAACCGTCAACGTGAACGTGAATGTTTCGGGGGGTAGCTCTGAGGTTAACTGGGGGAGGGTTGCGGAGATAGTCAGCCGTAGGATTAACCGCAACCTGTCGGTGATGTAGATGTCTGCCGTCTTTGAGGTCTGGGATACTGGGACAGGGTCTTGGCTGGATAAGACCGGCCGGCTGACAGCCTTCCGACGGCGTATAGCCTCGAGGCAGATGGAGCTGGTGGAGGGTGAGATGGTGGATGACGAGCTTAGGGTGGGCGACAGTGTTAGGCTGAGGGAGGGCGGTGTTACCGCTTTTGAGGGTGTGGTGTATGAGGTGGATAGACAGCGTGGGAGCGGTGATGTGAAGCGTTGCAGCTTCACAGCCTACACCGACTTGATGAGGTATGATACCTACGTGGTTTTCAAGACATATGCAGCAGGCACTTCTGCAGGCGCCATCATCCGTGACCTCGCATCCCTTGAGACGGGTGTGGATGTGGCGGACGTGGATGACGGCCCCTCCCTCGCACAGGATTGGGAGATTGAGGGGGTTAAGGCCCTTGAGGTTATGCAGGATGTCGCCAGGGGTGTGAACTATTGGCTGTGGATGAGGCCGGGGAGGAAGCTATATTTCAAGCCGAAGACGGTTGGGGTCAGCAGAGGGACTATAAGCGACGCTATCGCTGTCGAGGCAGAGTATAGCGAGGACAGGTGGAGATATCGCAACAGGGTTATCGTTGTTGGCTCTAACGGGCAGGTATTGGCTGATGTTAGCGAGCCTCCGGGCGACCTGCCTGAAACCATCCACAACCCCTTCCTCTCAGATGTTAACGAGGCCAATAGAATCGCCCAGACCCAGCTCTCGATATACAGGGAGTATGGAAGGAGCCTCACTGTTACGTTGCATAGAAAGGACTATGAAGCCCTAGCCCCCAATCTCGGTGACACATTCACGATCAACCTACCCAGCCTAGGCCTCAACAACATGGATATGGTCCTGCTGGAGATAGAGTATGAGTTTGGCTCCCGTAGTTGGTGGAGGCGTTTAACCTTCGGAGGCCATAAAGAGCTTCTGGAAGACTACTTGGCTAGGAGGTTCGGCGGCGAAGAGGCTACCAGGTTCGGGCCCGGGCCTGATATCTCCCGAAGCATATCCGTTATCTACACGACGATAGACAGCGTGAATACAGCTATCAAGATTCAGGCAAGGGCTAAGACGGTCAGGTATGTCAACAGGCCTCCCATGAACATCGTGAATGGGGTAAATGTGAAGCTGGCGGCTGACGGCGGGGTTGAGCTTGCGTCGGGCTATACATCTGGAGGCTTCACGGTTGAATTCACCCCACAGAGCAAGATTTTCCGAAGATGGTCTAGAGCCCACTACACGGCTGAGCTTAAAGATGGCTCGGTTCAGGTGGATTTGCAGCGCTCCGATGGAAGCGTTATAGCCAACAACATCCCACAGGACTATGACATCCCCTACCTACCCGCTGTGGCCGGGATCTTCACCGAGCAGAACGCGTCGGAGTGGGGTGTGGTTGGCGGTGTCCTTAGCGATAGCGAGATGGCCGTCATATCGTTCTGGTCAATTCGAGGAGATAAAAGTGCCGGAGCAACTAGCATGGAGCTATCCTATCCTAAAGACAAGTCCGCAGGATGGGATTTAGGGCCCTACAGATACATGAGGCTTTATCTCTTCTCCTATGTTGATGACCCAGCCCTCAAGGTTAGGCTGCATACGGATGCCTCAAACTACTATGAGGCCGCATTAAACCACCTAGGCGGGGCATGGCGGGGATATGAGATAGTCATAGACACCATGACGGAGGTGGGGACGCCGAATAGAAATAGCGTCAACTGGTTCAGTATCATAACGACGGCCCCCACACTATTTGTTGATACCGACTGGGTTTTCCAACCTCTCAAGAGAGAGAAGTTGGTGATGAAGTTCAACCTTTCACGGCCTACCCCCTCCAGTCTCAGCCCTATAGTTAAGCTGGCGAAGATGGTTTGGCGGGAGGGGTGATAAATGAGCCAGATAGTGTATACCGAGCTGGAGGCTTTTCCGCTTCGGTGGCCGTATCTTCAGCTTGAGCCGCTAGACATAGAGACCGTGAAGACATGGCCAAGCGACCAAGCCTTCAACGTGGATACAGCATCGTCCACATACACACCTGCCAACATAGGTTCACCCATAGAGATTCCTGTATATGGAGATGTGAAGCTGGTTCAAGTTATCAGAAAAGCAGCTACCGCCCAATACGAGCTATGGACAAACCTTGAGGTTTATGCGAGAAAGGTAGGGAACCCGGGGCCTCTGAAGGTTGAGGCATATACGGCTGAGCAATCTCCAACGGACTGGGTTAACGATGAAATAAGGGAGCCAGACGGCTCATTTTTTAATACTACCACAGTTTTTAACAAGTGGCGTGCGGTAACGAGAAATATACCGGAGCCTCTCATGATTAAGTCGGTCAATTTTCTAACCACTTCGTATGTGGCTATGGATTTCCTAATCAGGACAGCGCAATCTGACGGCCGCCCCAGCTCAACAACAGTTTACGGCCCAGTATCCATAACATCCAGCACATGGAGCGCCTTATCACCCCCCGCCGAATTATCTCCGGGTATGTATTCATTCATCGGCTATACAAGCAATTCCACATATTTGGTAAAGGGCACGCCCGGCGCCACCTTCGGGTCTATTCACAGCTATTGGTATTCAACTAATAGCGGGGCTACATGGTCGCAGGAGACAGCAAACGCTTATCCAGCTGTAATGTTGGGCTGTTCTACCAGAGCCTATAAACCCGTGCAGAAGCATGATGAATACGTTGTGCCAGCCGATGTTTTCGGAACAACGGCCGCCTACACATCAATATACCATGCTAATGACTCAAGCCGATTCGCCCAAAAAGACCCGGTAATGTGTATAGTTTTTTCTTCTCCAACATCACCCGACACGAGCAACTGCTACATGATACAGCGTGGCAGCCATACAGGAGCTATAACGGGGCCGGTGGGTGCTAACTTATTTGACTATGCTAGGGAACACAGCATCGGCTCAGATTACCTATACGATGACGTTCTCGTAAGAAAGACTTACAGCCAATACGCAGAGGTCTCCCATGTCTTCGACAAAACATACTACCTCGGACCCGGAAGCTACTCCCCCAAAACATCCATCACCATGAAGGCCTCCACCGGCACGGTTTACGCCCTACCCGTCGTCGTGAAATCGGCCGCATCCGTTCAACCCGCCGCCGAGAAATCCACAGCATCCACAACCTATACAACCATAGGATGGGATGTCTCAGGCTCCACACCCGAAATAATCTCCCCAGCCGTAGGGCCCGTAAAGTTTCTGGTTAGGGGGGCCGGTGCATATAATCAGGTAACCTACTATCCACGTCTCTACTATAACAAAAACCCGGTAACCCCGAGGGACTTCGGCTTCACAGAGCTATATCTAATGAAGATTAGAGCCGACACGGCGGACACCCTAGCACGCATAAACGATAAAACAAACATCTATCTCGCATCATCAGGAGACGCAGTAGCCATAGACCCCAACTTCAGAGCGCCCATCTCAAAGATACATGTCGTAAAAGGCAGAGTGACATGCGACCTTCTCGGGGTGATATAGTGTGAGCTGGTGGATAGACGGCGAGACAGGGTTACCGGAGACGGCGGCTGAGAAGGTTAAGGCGAGAATCAGCCTGCTTGAGCGGGAGAACAGCCTCCTCAGAGGGATGATATCGTTGTTGGAGGAGGAGAACCAGCTGCTGCGGGATAGGATTAACATGATTGAGGGCGGCGGCCTCGGCGTGAGGAAGGCGGGGGATAGGATAGAGTTCATCCCATCGGATACGGCCACAGCCCAGCTAACCTCCGACGGATATCTAAAGCCTGTATCACCCAACACCTTAGCGGTAGGAGACCCAGACAACTACCTGAACGACATAATAACAGCGAATATTACCATAGCCTCCACAGCCGGAGACAAGGAAGATGTGAGGGACATCCCGGATGACGAGCTTGAGGTGGAGCTTCCAAAACCGAAGAGATACATCCGTAAAGGAGGGAGGAGAGAGGAGGAGATAGGGTATGTGGCTGAGGAGCTTCCACCAATACTGAGAAGGGGTAAAGGCTACGACCTCAAAACCCTCGTCGCGGTCCTCGCCTACAAGATAGGGAGGCTGGAGAAAAGAGTCTCAAAGGTATAACCGCCACATCAAGGCGATATCCTATGAGCTGGCTGCTTAGAACGTCTAGGAAGCCGAAGGAGCGGGAGATGGGTGAGACCGTTCTGGCCATGAGCTGCACAGTTAAGGCGTTGGGGGATGACCTACTGGTGGAGGGGAGGGCTAGAACGAGGAGGGATGGGGAGAGGCTGAAGCGTGTGCTGGTGGAGATGCTGGATGAGACCCTAGGGGGAGGAGATGAGGCCCAGTAGGCTGGCCCAGCTCCTCCTCGACGCATCAGGCGCCGGCGTAAAACTGTACGGCTGGCAGGCCAGATTCCTAGACGACGGCTCAAGGTTCCGTGCAGTCCTCAAATCCCGGGGGGTGGGAGCCAGCTACACCGTAGCCCTCGAGGCCGTGGTGGACAGCCTACTTTCGGAGGGCCATACCATCCTCCTTGTAAGCTATTCCCAGCGGCAGAGCCTAGAACTCTTCAAGAAGGTCAGGGATCACATATCCATGCTGAGCCGTCTAAAACTGAGACACGGCAACACAGCCTACAGCCTCAGCCACAAAACCACCAAGACATCAGCCGAATTCTCCAACAACAGCAGGATTATAGCCCTCCCCAACAACCCCGACTCGTTGAGAGGTTTCAGAGCCGACCACGTATACTTGGATGAGGCGGGGATGTTCAGGGACGACTTCAGCCTCAAATCCGCCCTAGCCTTCACCACAGTTGCGAGGGATGGCAGACTCACCCTAGTCTCCACACCGAAGGGCTGTAGGGGGTGGTTCTACGAGGTGTGGAGCAGGGAGGAGGGATGGTCCAAACACATGGTCCACTACAGGGACGCACCCCACATAACCGAGAAAGAGCTGAACGAGCTGAGGAAGGTGATGACAAGCCTTGAATGGGAGCAGGAGATGGAGATGAAGTTCCTGAGGGAGCAGGAAGCCCTATTCCCCTACGAGCAGATACTCCGATGCGTAGAGGATTACCAGCCCTCAAAGCCGGCCGACGGAGCCACCACATACCTGGGCATAGACTTCGGCCGCTACAGGGACTCAACCGTGATAACAGGCCTATCCAGGGAGCCGGACGGAAGGCTTAGAATATGCTTCCTCAAGGAGTTGAGGCAGATGGACTTCGCCGGACAGGTGAAGGTTATCGAGGATGTGGTGAGGCTTCTCAGGCCTGCAGTGGTGGCTGTGGATAAGACCGGCCTGGGCATACCCATCGCCGAATCCCTGGCCAGGACCACACCCATGCTAAAGCCTGTCACCATAACATCATCCATCAAAGACTCTATGGTGAGAGCGCTGAAGAACCTGGTGGAGTCGGGGGGTCTGGCCATACCGGCGGACGCGGTGGAGCTCATCAACCAGCTACATCTTTTCCAGAGGAGGCAGACTGCGGCCGGGGGTGTCAGATACGAGGCGCCGGAAGGCGGCCACGACGACTACGTAATCTCCCTCGCCCTGGCTGTCCACGGAGCCCTCACCCACCAGCGGGAGAGGATGGAGATGGTGAGCTTCTGGAGATGGGGGGCTAACGCTTGAACTGGGATAGGACTGAGACCAGATAGATAACCACCAGAACAGCTGAGAAGACCAGGGACACCAGGTCGGGAATCTTCAGGGCTAGGGTGAAGAGGAGGAAGGATACAACAGCCAGCAGGCCGGATGTGAATACTACGAGGGGTATGTCCAGGGTTATCTGGGAGCCTGCAAAAGCCTTCAAAGCCTTAGACAACGCCCTCAACACCCTCTTAGGCTTGGGAATCCTGATAACCCAGTGGTCCTCCTCACCCAAACCAGCCCTAGATAAGAAGGGGAGCCAGTATAAAACAGCTACAGGCCTGGAGATTTTTTAATGCGGACGTGGCCCCGTTACCGGCTTGGAGAGGAGGAGGCTGGGTAGAAAAGGTGAGGAGATACCGGTTATCGGCCTTGGGACATGGGGTATCGGCGGATACTCTACGGCTGACCACTCATCTGACGGTAGGGCTGTGGAAGCCATCAGATATGCTGTGGAGCTGGGGATGACCCACATAGATACTGCAGAGATCTATGGGGCGGGCCATTCGGAGGAGCTGGTGGGCCAAGCTATCCGTGTCTTTGATAGGGACAGCCTCTTCATAGCCACCAAGGTCTGGAACACACACCTCAGATATGACGACGTCATCAGGTCTTGCAGGCGGAGCCTTGAAAGGCTGGGCCTCAGATATGTCGACCTCTACATGGTCCACTGGCCCAACCCACGCATACCCCTCTCGGAGACGATGAGGGCTATGGAGAAGCTCGTGAAGGATGGGCTGACACGCTACATAGGTGTCAGCAACTTTGACGCACGCCTTCTGGGGGAGGCCATGCAGGCTCTCAAGAGTGAGGAGATAGTCTCCAACCAGGTGGAGTACAGCCTCTCCAGCAGATATGTGGAGAGGGAGCTGATCCCCTTCTGCGAGCGTAACGGCGTCACGGTGGTGGCCTACACACCTCTGGGCAGGGGGAGGATAGTGGATGAGGCCCACAGGGGAACGGTGAGGGGCAGGGTATTGGCCGAGATAGCCGGGAGATACGGTAGGACACCTGCCCAGATAGCCCTCAACTGGGTGGTGTGGAGGGAGGGGGTGGTCACCATCCCGAAGGCGGCCAGTAGGCGGCATCTGGAGGAGAACGCAGGCGCCGCTGGGTGGAGGCTCTCTCTGGAGGACTACCGGAGGCTATCCGACGCCTGGTCATGAGCAAGGCCTCCGCCATCTATTAGCACACCTTCAACATATCGCTTGAATCTACCCACCGCCGCATTCCCCTTTACATCAAAAGACAAACCTAATTTCCTGAAAAGCGATGCAAGGCATCATAGAATTTCCTGAAACTCTGTGATTTACTCAACAGTGTACCAATGTCGAGTCTATCGGCGAAGCCGGGTAAGTGACTTTTTTCATATCCATGGTTCCGTTTCAAAAATTCGAGAGGTTTAGCTTCATTGAGGCACATGTTTGCTACTATCCATTCTTCGATGCAGGGATTGCATGCAACTGCAATTAATTCTATCTGTAGGTTGTCTTTAGAAAGTTCTCTCGTAAGTTTCTGCTGAATTTCCTGTTCTGCGTTGTTTTCTCCATCTGAGTCAAAAACAACTATAAACTTACGGTAATTCTCTGCGGCTGCTTTGATTATGCGGGGTGCGTGATAGAGTATTCGGCCTCTGCCTCTAGCTGACTTCACCTTGACCTTGATACAGTTACTTATCTTCTTACACAGGTTTTGAAAAAATAACTTACCGTATTGGTCTTCACAGATTATGTAAATCGGTTTCACTGAAGCTGGTAAAGCCACATCTCGCTGGGCGTCAGCTTCTTCTCCCTCATCCACCTCTGTATCTCCTCCAAGTTCTCAACCCGTCTCACCTTATTCCCTTCGGATGTTCTCTCCAGCAGCTGCAGACACTCAAGCCCAGCAACGTCCACCACTATCGGTGAGTGAGTTGCAACGATGGAGGTGATGTTTGCGTTTTTCAACTCTTCTACGATGTATTCGAGTATTTCACTGTGAAGAGAGTTCTCCAACTCATCAATCAATAGTATTGATGGCTTGCTCTCGACAGCCGTCAAAACATGTAGAAGTTTGTAGAATCCATCGGGGATGGATGGTGGGTCGAGTCTAGCACCGTACATACCATCCTGTATCGACAGGAAAACCCTCCCATCCACAGTTATGTCCGGCCTTAGAGTGAAATAGGGGAAAAGATTCTGTAGAGCTCTTTCGATTCTATCCGGTAACCGGCCGCCGCCCTGTAAAAACCATCTATGTAGTATCGCAGCCAAGTTTTCACCACGTTCAGATATAACATCCCCGTTTTTATGAGTCTGAGGCTGCCTGATACCGACCAAATCAGGATGTTTAATCAACAAAGAACTCGCGAAAAATTTTTTCAAGTTGTATAAGGTATAGGTAACTAGGGGCTCATCTAGCGATGTTAAGTTCGGGGACAGTAGCTTAACCTCTCTCACCAAAAATTCGAAATCAGGTATATTTCTGAACAAAAAAAGGGAAAGCAGTACAACCTGACTTTCTTCATATTTTTTGAAAAGACCAAATCCAATTTTTACTTGAAGCAAACTTATTAACTCAACATTAAATTTAACTTTAATGCTTATTCCATTTTCTTTTAGTAAGCTTAAATGTTTTTCGAAGAAGTGTTCATCATATTCAATCGTCAGCACATTTCCTTCTATGGATAAAGATACCACGTTTTTTAGGTCTATTCTCTCTTTCGCTAATGTAACCATGCCGCCGGCACCTGTGAAGACAGCCTCGTATGTTGCAACGTGTTCTTCTGGGAGTTGGAATTCGAGCTCGAATCTTATCGGTTTTGTTTCGTCGTTCCCGTAGACTATGTTTCTGTAGGTCCACCACTCTAGATGAGGTAGGTATGGTGACTCTGTCTGGACTAGTGCTTTCTTGAGGAATTTGAACGCCTCGAGCAGGCTTGTCTTGCCTGATGAGTTGGGGCCCACCAAGACGTTGAGGCCGTCGTATAGCTCCAGTTTGCAGTCCTTGAAGCCCTTCCAGTTTTGTATCCTGACCGACTTCAGTCGTAGTCTTTCTTCTTCTTTGGACATGTAACCATCAGTTACATTCTTGGCAGGGATTTAAGAGTTTTAATCCGATATGGTGCTGGATGATTCCTGCTTATATAAGGCTTCACAATACCGGAGGTACGGCGGCCTATCGCCATAAACTAGAACGCAGGCTCTGCTGGGTGGAGGCTATCCGACGCCTGGTCATGAGCTAGCCCCTTCTAAGGCCTCTGTCAGCTATCAGCACACCTATCGCCGTGAAGGCCGCTGCGAAGACGGCCACCGCGCCCAAGTCTAGGAGGAGCTTTGAAGGGTCTGCGGCCGGCCCGTAGAGGAGCGACTGTCTAACGGCGTCCACGGCGTAGCTTATAGGGTTCACCGATGCGATGGACTGGAGCCAGGAGGGCATCATCCTGATGGGGTATAATGCGTTGCTGGCGAACATGAGGGGGAGGTTTAGGAGGTTCATCACGGCCATCTGGCTCTCCCAGCTCTTCAGCCTCACGCCCAGCGATACGAAGAGGGATGAAAGCCCTAGGGAGAGTAGGAAGAGGGAGGCTAGGGCTGCGGGGAGTGAGATGGGGCTGGACAGGGAGTATCTGGCGCCGAAGGCTATGGAGATGGCCATAACCATCAGGGCCTGCACCACAGACCTAATCACCGAGGAGAGGACCTTCGAGAATATTATGGTGCCCCTCTTGATGGGGGCGGCTAGGAGCTTGTTGAGGAAGCCCAGCCTCCTATCCCATGCGACGGACATCCCTGTGGACATGGATGTGAAGAGAACCACTATGGAGAGCATGCCCACCGACATGTAGGTGAAGTAGTCCAGTCCGGAGGCACCTAGGAGGCTGGCCATTATACTGTTGAAGGCCTCACCCAGCTGGGAGGTGATGTATGGTGGAAGCTGTGCGAGTACGTCGTCGGAGATGTTGAGGATGGCTGTAAGGTTGAAGGCTTTACCGAACAACCCCATCCATATTACTGGCTGGACCATCGTCATAAAGAGTAGGAAGGGGGACCTAACCCATTTCCTCAGCTCCCGGCCCACCAGTGCCTGCAGCTCCATCAGAAGGTTCATCATGTTCTCATCCTCCTCACTATCATTCTCTGCCGGAAGGCCTCCTCCCAGCTGCCTGTCTCATCCCTCAGCTTCCGGCCCGTATACTCTAGGAAGACCTCATCCAGGGTTGGCTTACGCATCACAACCCTGCTCACCCTCACCCCGCTCCTCAGCAGGTTCTCCAGAATGGCCGGCAGCCCCTCCTCACCATTATCCACGGAGAGCCTGTATACACCGTCGGCGAGGCTGACCCTCCTCACAGCGTCAACCCGGCCTAGGATAGACATCACATCCGCCGAGCCGCCGTTGACTATCTCGAGGTCTATGATGCTTCCGCCAAGGCTGGCTTTGAGGTCTGAAGGTGTTCCCAAAGCCCTTATCTTCCCACGGTCTATTATCGCAACCCTCTCGCATAGGGAGTCAGCCTCGTCCATGTAGTGGGTGGTTAGGAAGACGGTCATACCCAGCTCCCTTCTCAGCCGTGTGATGTACTCCCAGATGGCTGCCCTTGTCTGGACGTCGAGGCCGAGGGTGGGTTCGTCGAGGAAGAGTATCTCTGGGTCGTGGAGGAGGCCGGCGGCCAGTTCAAGCCTCTTCCTCATACCGCCGGAGTATGTCTCCACCCTCCTCCCCGCAGCGTCGGACAGCCCCACCAGCTCCAAGACCTCGGCAGCCCTCCGCCTAGCCTCAGACCTGGGGATATGATATAGGCCGGCCTGGAGCATGAGGTTCTCCCACCCGGTCAGGTCGTCATCCACCGTGATATCCTGGGGCACAAGCCCCACGATGCGTCTCACCTTCTCCGCCTCCGACACCACATCGTATCCCCCCACCAAGGCTCTCCCAGATGTAGGCCTCATCAGAGTCGTCAAAATGTTGATGGTGGTGGTCTTGCCTGCGCCGTTGGGTCCTAGGAAGCCGAAGAGCTCTCCATCGTTGACTGTGAAGGAGACCCCGTCAACCGCCACCAGCTTCCCGAAGGTCTTCACCAGCCCCTCAGTCACGATCATCTCAGCATCAGCTCGGCAAGCTTTCGCCTCGCATCCTCGAGAACTGTCACAGCCTCCCTCAGCTTCGCCTCGTCACCCTCAGACCATAGCATGAAGAACGTCTGGGCCAGCTTCCTGCCGGCTATCAAGAGCCTCGCCCTCTCATCATCCATCATCTGGTTGCACATCTCCATCAGCCTCGCCAGCTTCTCCCGCCTCTCCTCAAGAAAGTCCAACCCCTCACCTGTGATGGTGTAAACCCTTCGACCATCCACGGCCTCGGTCCTGACATATCCCTCATCCTCCAGCCACTGGAGGGTTGGGTAGATGGCTCCCGGGCTTGGCTGGTAGAGCCCTTTGAACATCTGGCTTATCTCCTTGGCCACCTCGTATCCGTGCATAGGCCGCTTCTTTAACGCCTCGAGGACTAGGAGGCGTGAGTCTCCTTTTCGGAGTCTTGAGAAGTACCCTATCCTGCCACCTAATATCACGATATATCGTGAAATATATCAATATTTAATTTTTACCCAGCTAAAAAACCCCAACCCTCTCAGGCTTAACCACCAAAATAACCCTCGGCGAGCTACCCCACCACCGGAACTTCTCACCCGTGTATTTTATGGCCAGCTCATCGATGTGTCTATCGGCCTCCTCACCAGTCACCCACTCCACAACCCTACCCCTCACAAAGACGTATCTGTAGGGGTTGGATGGGTCGGGGATGGAAAGGCAGACCCTCGGGTCCCGGCGGGTATTCCTCTCCTTCACACGGCCCACCGCTGTGTTGACGCGGATAAACCCATTCTTCTCATCCAGCCACACGGGCGTAACATGCGGCGAGCCGTCAGGGTTCACAGTGGCTAGAAAACCGAAACTCCTAGAATTCAGTATCTCCCTCACATCCTTCTCCAGAGTCATACCCTGCCTCTCTGCAGACAACAATTTGGCTTTTTCCAGCCCCTGCATACGCCGCACGGCCTACGGCCGGCGCTCAACCCTCCATTATCTCGCTCAGATACCTATCCACCACCTCGTTGGAGAGCTTCTCATACTTCTCGGTGGAGCCGACATCATACCAGAAACACTCTGAGATGTGGGCCGAGACCTTTTCGCCACTTCTGATGACTGCTGGGATAAGGTCCGACATAATGTCTGACAGGCCCATCCCATACCTAAGCAGGCCAGCCTCAAGAACCAGAATACCGATCGTAACATTTATGGGTATGAAGGGCTTCTCACGCATCTCAGTAACACGTCCTCCGGACACCTCAGCCACGCCCACCGGAAGCTGATATCTCGGCGAGAGGGCCAGCGTAGCCGCAGCACCTTCGCTGACATGCCTATCCACCAGCTCCCGGAGGTTGAGGTTTGTCAGAATGTCGCCATAGTAGATGAGGAGGGTGTCGTCCATGCTGAAGGCCTTCTTCCCCAGCGCGTTGAGAAGGGATGCGCAGGTCCCCTTCACGTTTTCATCGTCCCAGACATAGCTTATCCTAACACCCAGCTTTTCACCGTCTCCGAAGTAGTTGACCACCTGCTCGCCCTTATAGCCAACCAGCAGCACGGCCTCGTCGAACCCGTGAAACTTGAGATGGCGGAGTATATACTCCAGCAGGGGCTTCTGCTGCCGGCCCACCGGTATCATAGTCTTCTGGAAGTAGTAGGTGAGGGGTCTCAGACGACTCCCCTCACCACCGCACAACACCACAGTCCGCAACAACTCCCACCGTAACCACAGCCGAGCTGTTTATAAAATTAATTAACAACGAACCCGGTGTCACACATCTCTGCTTTTGAGGAAGCTCCTTCTGATTTCTAGGGGCTAGAACCTTATCAGATAACCCCCATCGACCACCAACGCAATACCCGTAACCCACTCAGCATCATCCGACGCAAGATATAGCGCTGCCTTTGCGATGTCTTCAGGCCTTCCAACCCTCCTTATAAGATGCCTATCTATCATCTCCTCCAGAGCCTTAGCCGGGTCTGGCTGAGCATCTAGATAAACACGTAACATCGGTGTATCCACCGCACCGGGAAGGATAGCATTCACCCTTATGTTTCTTGGAGCAAGCTCCTTGGCCATGGCTATAGTCATAGCCAATACGCCGCCCTTGGACGCTGAATAGGCTACTAGGTCCGGCAAGCCGTTAACAGCGTTAACCGATGATATGTTGATTATAGAGCCGCCTCCAGACCTAGTGATCTCCGGGATCGCTGCCTTGGAAGAGAAGAAAACCCCTTTAAGGTTAACGTCGATGACCCTATTCCATTCGTCTTCCGTGGTCTCCCACGTATGTCTGACAAGCTCTACCCCTGCATTGTTGACAAGAATATTCAAGGAGCCAAAATTATCCACGATTGTTCTTATCATCCTCTCGGTATGCGGCACTCTTGAGACATCCGCCTCCACGAATATTGCTTCACCGCCCTCCGCCCTAATCTCATCTACGACCTTCCCCCCAGCTTCTTTGACGCAGTCGATAACACCAACCGACGCCCCCTCCTTTGCGAATAGGCGGGCAATGGCTCTTCCTATACCCGAGCCAGCTCCGGTGACCGCTGCGACTTTACCCTTAAGCTTCACACCAGCTCCATTTTACCCCAACATAAATTCTTTTGGATAAGACGCATTAGCCCCGATGTGATAAACAATATTTAGCAGGATGACTTTGCCACTGTCAACTTCCTGCCTCATTCCTAGAAATGGGTTGTGTGTGCAGTAGCTATCTCCTCTATACGCACGTTGTTGTGGAACCTTTTGACCCTGTCCTTAAGCTCCATGAGCCACCCGCTTCCCTCCCCCAAAGGCGTTGGTCTGAGACACATACAAACATGTCAAGAATCTCAAAACCATAACATCCCCATTTTGTGACAGCTACTCCTCAAGAGTCACCTTAGACATCGCCGTAAAGATATCCGGGTCCACACCACGGCTCAGAGCCATAGCATGTGCGGCCAGCTCCAAAAATGTAGTGAACGGGAACACCGTAAGGTCCTCATCAATTCGCTCGTCAAACCCTAGGTCCATGGGTGTGAATACCAAGGCTGTTCCACCGAGTTTTTCCATGTTAACAGCAAGCTTGCGTGACACCTGCTCAGTTGGTCCCGCAGCAATTATTATGGCTGCAGCCCTCTCATTAATGAGTTCTAGCGCCTCATGTCTGAACTCTGCAGCATCGTATGCCTCCACCCAGATCTTGGCAGCTTCCTTGAAGAGAAGGGAGCCTGTTTTAGCTGTTGCTAGATTAAATCCTCTTGCAAGTAGAAAACGTACGCTGGCTTGCTTAAATACGTCCACTACTGACCGTATTTTCTCACTCCAGCCACCCATCTTATCCGCCAGGAGGTCCGATATCAGCATCAATCTTTGCTTAGGGTCATAGTCGTATGCCTTTGAGTCTGTCAACATGTTAGCTGCAGCTTTAGCGATCAGATTGAGAACTGCAAGAGCTGAAACATATGTTTTCGTGGAGCTTGCTCTTTCGACTCCAGCCCTTGTAACAATGCTCAAACCTGTGGCCTTGGTTAGGGGGCTATCAGCTGTGTTTGTCAGGGCTAGCGTCCTACCAAAACCGCTCTCTTTAAGTAGGGTAGCAGCCCTAACAGTTTCCACTGTATGACCAGATTGTGAGACAAATATCACGAGGTCTTCTTTGGAGATCGGGGGTGGGTAATATAGGAGATCCGAGGATAGGTAGGCCTGAGCACGTACGTGGGTCAGCTGGCTGAACAGAAACTGTCCATACAGCGCTGCGTTGAAGGAGGCACCCATACCCATCAGTATCACCCGACTGAGGGGCTTACGGAATAAGTGAGCTAGTTCTGAGAGGTCAACGGCAGACAGGCTCTCCTTTATTGCTGAAGGTTGTTCGAGGATCTCCCTCATCAGTATTTCTCCCTTTTCTTTTCCCACCTGCACACCACCCTTTTCACAGCAACTCTGGCCTCGCCGCATTTAACCTATATTCCCGCCTTCTGTTACAATAATCGGACGACGATGAGCGGGGAATATGCCGATGAGCTGAGAGATTTGGCCAACATGATTCCAGACAGCATCGCACCGCTAAAGGTAGTCGTGATGCCAGATTTTTTCCTAGACCACTTCCTATACTATCCCAAATCTCTGGAGCAGTTTAAAGATGAAGTCACTAGTGTTTACAATAGAAAGGGAGGGGAGATAGCTGGTTATCGGCAGAGGATAGCGATTGGCGGGAACGCTGTGAACACAGCTGTTGCTCTGGCATCTCTGGGTGCTATGGTTGTGGCGATCGTAAAAACAAGCCCCTTAGGTCTAAAGCTACTCGAGCATATGGCTCCTCCCCGTGTTGATCTATCTCTCGTGCATGTTGACGGTGAATTATCCCTTGCCTTTAATATAGAGGTTGAGGGTGTGAACGTTATGTTCGGTGATTCTAAAGGATTAGACCTAGATTTCGGAAGCATGCGTGATAAAGAACTTGCGGTGTTGAGAGGGGCCGATTATGTATGCGTGTTCAACTGGGTGTATAACAGGTCTGGAACAGCTCTAGCCGCCGAGGTCTTCAGATATGTTAAGAGCTATGGCGTGGGAAAGACACTTCTCGACATCTCCGACCCCACACCTAGGCTGTCTGAGATACCAGAGCTAATCGAGCAGGTGCTCGAGCCAAACCTTGTCGACATCCTTTGTTTGAACGAAAACGAGGCCTATATACTCGCCTCGCAAATAGATGAAAAATCGGGTATTAGGCCGCCTGATGCGGAGCCGTCGGCCATCCCTACGGTGATGGCTGAAAAAATCAGCAAGCACATTCGTTCAAGGGTCGACCTTCACACGCCCGATTATTCTCTCTCCTTCAAAGATGGGAAGTTGCTGGCTATGGCTCCGAGCTTCAAGGTTAGGGTGTTGAGGGTTACAGGTGCGGGAGACGTGTGGACGGCGGCAAACATAGTTGGAGAGTCTATGAGGTTGTCAGACAGGCACCGCCTCCTGTTAGCCAACGCAGCCGCAGCCATCTACATATCCGAGCCAAACGTGAAATATCCTAACCTAAGGGACATCAAGTCATTTATCATGAAATCGTTGACGTAAATGAAGCGGTTTAAAGCCAGAGCCTTGGAGGTAGTATCCTTTCAATTTTTGCCGGCGGTCTAATGCCGTATGCGGGAAAGGCCCCCCTCTCCCTAAAGACGTTATGATATCGTTCCACCTTTCTCGGATCAAGCTCGACTCCTAGGCCAGGGCTCTCCGGAACTTTAATGGCACCTCTTTCGAAGACGAAAGGCTCCTTTATTACGTCATCTTCCAGACGCATGTATAGTGTCTGGTTTGGATAGAGAAAATTCGGTGTTGATGCCACCAGATGTAGTATAGCTGCAACACCTAAGCCGAGATCTACTCCTGTGTGGGCAACGACTGGGAGGCCGGCCATTTCGCAGATGGCGCAGGCCTTTTTCGAGTTAAGCAGTCCTCCCTGCAGGTCGGGGTCTATGTGTGAGAAGATGTCAATCGACCGTTCCATCACTAGCTGAAGTATCTCATGCGGTGTTGAGGCACTGTCTCCTGATGCTATCGGCGTCCGCACCGATTGTTTAACCATCTTGAGTCCATAAGCAGCAGTAGGCTCCTCCACGAACTCCAAGTCGTATTTCTCGAGTTTGTTAATCATTCTCACAGCCTCCCCCGGCGTCCATCCCCGGTTAGCATCAACTCTGATTCTAATGTCGTCCCCCAACCCCTCTCTGAGCACCTTCACACGTTCGATATCGTCTTTAGGGTTGAGTGCTACCTTGATGTAGAATGTGTTGAAGCCTTCTTCGGCAAATCGTTCTGCCTCTTTCACCATCTCTTCTGGACGTCTTATCCAGAGCCATGGAGCGAACTCGATATCTTCTCTGACAGCTCCGCCGAGAATTCTGTATAGAGGCTTGTCCAGCTCCTTCGCAACCAGGTCCCAGAGAGCTGTTTCGACTCCCGCGAATACTAGGTCAACAACGTGTTGATACCCTAATGCCCCAAGCTTGTGATAAATTTTCTCTATATTGGATGGGTCCTCACCAACTAGAAGCGATTTGAATACTTTCAACGTTTCAACGGCGTATCCTAAATCCACGAAGGGCACGCTCTCCCCCAAACCCGTTAATCCATCGTCAGCGTCGACTTCTATGAGTAAAGCCGTTACACCCTCCCTTACGCCCCATGCCCAATGTTCCGGCTCTCTGTAAGGGACAGACACAGGCGTGAATCGCAGGTCTCTTATCTTCACGCAGCCATGAAAGCTACACTTGTATGTAAAGGTAGCGGCTCGACAAGACACCAGTCACAATATGAAGTTGGTGGATAGGTTTCTATTTGCTGGTAAACCCTCCATCCACCACTATGGCGGTGCCTGTGATGTACCTCGCCTCATCGGAGGCCAGCCACAGTACCACATTGGTTATATCTTGCGGCTCGAGTAAAGGCTTTTCAAAATCTTCGTACCCCGGAAAGAGTGAATAAGCTCCTTGTAGCCGGCTAATCTCTTCGGCGAAACCTGGGTAAGCCTTGGAATACATATGGAAGGCGGCTGTTCCCACGTCTCCGGGGCAGACAGCATTAACCGTTATCCAGTAGGGCGCCAGCTCCTGTGCCAAGACCTTGGTCAAACCGATCAAACCATGTTTGGAGGCCACGTAATGCGCCATGCCAGGCGTACCGACGAGGCCTTCAGTGGAAGATATGTTGATTATCCTGCCGTACCTGTTTTTTATCATGAAGGGAGCCACATATTTTGAACAGAGGAAAGCCCCCTTCAAATTTACGTTTATGACCATATCCCACATCTCCTCGCTCATGTCCACAACCTTAGCCACTGAAGCTATACCAGCATTGTTAACTAAGATATCAATCCTTCCAAAAGTGTTTACGGCCTTCTCTACCATATCTTTAACCTCAGAACCCTTGCTCACATCGGCTATGATGGGCAAGGCTCTTACACCCATCTGCCTTATCTCATCGGCTAGATTTTCTAGTTCATCTCGTCTACCCATTGGTATAGGCGCTGAAGGGATTTCCCTGCAGACATCATTGATTACAACGTCGGCGCCCTCACGTGCAAAACCAAGCGCGTGAGACCTACCCATACCTCTGGCGGCTCCGGTTACAAGAGCAACCTTGCCAGCGAATCTCCCTCCCATGCTCCCCCCTCAATTAAGCACCCATGCGGGCACACCGTCTCTCATGACAGCCTTCAAAAGCCCCTTGGAAACCATGAGGTCAACATGCCCACTAACCGGGTATGCGAGGTCCCATTTAGCCTCCTCGGGCCAAAGCCTATACCTAGCGTAAACTTCTTCAATGATCCGCTTCAGAGTTAGCGGCTCTCCTGCTTCTTTGTGCACCTCTACAATAACATTCTCCAGTTCCGAGACAAATTGTAGACTCTCCTGTAGGAAGCGGTCAGCTTCATCACCCAACATCTCATCAAAATGCGCTGTGTAAATGCGGTTGGGACGCATCTCCATAAGCATTCTAATGCTTGAAACATATTCGTCAGGGTAGAGGTAGGATGGTGGGAGAGCAGGCCTTCCATCGCTGGCTGGAATATACTTCCAGAGCACGGCGTCACCTATGTATATCGCCCTGTCTCGCCGGTCGTACAGCGAAATGTGTCCCTTGCTATGTCCGGGTGTGTGCAAAACCTTGAGGCGTCTCTTATCGTCTATTCTGATCTCTTCGCCGCCGTTGACGAGCAAATCGAGGGGGGTGGGTTCTCCCATCATGGACCGCAACTCAGCTTTTACATTATCGGGGAGAGCTATGCCATGCTCTCGCTCGAACTGTAAATACCTTAAGTTCATCGTGTTTTCAGGGCTCTCAATCTGAGACCTGTCAAATTGGTGTGCCGTTAAGACCGTTCTCGGCGACAGCTTCTTCAACTCAGAATTTCCTCCAAAATGGTCGGCGTCGCAGTGGGTGTTTAGAGCTAATGTTATCTCATTGAGTTGCATCCCTATCTCGGACATGTATCTAGCCAGCTCCGCTGCGGGGGTGTTGGCTATACCGGTGTCTAGTAAGACGTTCACGTCACCTGTATACAAGTACAGGTAGAGCTTTCGTCTACCCAATCGAACCTCAATCCTATGCACGCCATCAGAAATCTCCATCAAAAACGCTCCACCCACCATTAGATAAAAATATTGCCTTCCGGAAAGCCTTATATCGCAGCGAGAGATTATTGATTAATGTGAGCGAAAAAACCACTACAGATAGACGTGGTTTATTGAGGATGGCGGGCGGTATTGCTGGTGGGTTAGTTGTGGGGGGTGTTATAGGTGCGCTAGCTTTTCCGCGTGGGGCTGAGACGGTCACCGTGACGGGCACTATAACGAGAGAGGTGACAAAGGAAGTAACGAAGGAGGTCGAGGTTCCTGTTGCGAAGAAAGGGTGGGAAGGAAGGAAGTGGATTCCGATAGTCAACAAATTCATGACGTTTAAAGAGGTGCAGGATACGCTGGCGAGCGAAGGCACAGGTATCGTCGCCAACTGGACATATTGGGGCCTCACGGACACCGCTTTCGCCCAAGAGTTCAAGGACTATGTGGCTGCAATGTATGATGTTGATGTTAAGCTCCGCATACTTGGAACACAGGAGGCAAAAGGCGGCTTCATGTTCCAGCTCTACTCGGCTTACGCGGCAGGGCTCAAGGCACCATACGACCTAATGCATCTAGAATCCAACTTCTTTGAAGAGGCTATAGCAAAGAATGTGGCTGAACCCTTCCTACCATCACCGCTTGTACCCAATATGCAGCTTGTGGACTACTACTTCCTAAATCTGCCATACGGTATCCAGTTCCAGAACCACGCTTTGGCCAACTTCACCGTAAACACCAAGCAGGTGGGCAGCTGGTTCAACTCATGGAAGTCTCTTGCCGATTCGCGGCTTAAAGAAAAAATAACGCTATGGGTTTTCGAGGACAATGGGTTCTGGGGGTTCTTGGTGGTGCTCGCGGAGGAGCTCGGGAAAAACTACAAGAACCCAGACGATATGAAAGAAGTTTTGAGGTGGTTGGCGGAGAACGTCCACCCCAACGTCATAAAATACACCAGTGATGAGGCGGAGCTGGATGAGCTGCTGGGGAGGGATATAAGCTGGGCCTCTGCATACTGGTGCGCTCTAGCGGAGGGGTATTCTGTAACAAGGCCAGAGCTAAAGGGGAGTCAGGTTCTTCCATGGCAATTCAACAGCTCCCATGTGAACCTTCCAGGAATATTCTGGATTCCTAAGAACGTCGAACATCCACTCATGGCTCAGGTTCTCGCTGACTTCTACATCAGCCCGTTACATCAGCTACCCGACATAAACAAATATACCCAGTACACTAAAGAGCTCTGGCTTAGAACCGAGGAGGGTCTGCTAGGACCTGACTATGCCCAATACGTTCCCGACTGGGTGAACAACTTAGGACCTAAAGGAATACACGAGGTTTACCCCACCATCGAGCAGGCGAGGCAGTTTCCCAAGATTGACTGGGTATACGTGAATGAAAACGCAAACGAATGGATCAACACGTATAAGGAATTGATAGGGGCTTAGGCGAAGACAAAGCTATGCCGCCCGACGACCGGGGCAAGGCAGTACTATCGCTCATGCCCGCCCTAATGCTCCAAACCCTTTTTTTCCTCATCCCTGTTTCGATGATTTTTATCGTAAGCTTCACAGCCAAAGATTCATTCTTTTTCGAGCCAAAATACGTCCTTGATAATTTTATCCGGATGTTCAGGGTATACAGGATAGACTTCCAGAATACGCTCTTGTTAGCTGGGATTGCAGGACTTATAGACGTCGTTCTAGCCTATCCTTTTGCCTACATTCTGTTAAGAAAGGTGAGAAGGTTTGCCGATGTTTTCAGGGCGATATTGATTATTCCGCTGTTCGGAGAGCTATACATAGCATATGGATTATTTTATCTTACACTCCCCGGCGGCCCCCTTTCCTACATTTTTGAAGCGCTTGGCATACCTCCTTTGGCGGCCCTATATTCTTTCCCTATGACCATCTTGGGCTTGACCATCTATACCTTCCCATTCGTAGTCTACAACATAGGTATCTCGCTCCAGGGCATCGACAAGTCACTTGAAGAAGCAGCCCTCTGCTTAGGTGAGAGTAGGTTGGGGACGTTCTTTAGAATTATTCTTCCACTGAGCATGCCCGGCCTCTTAAGCGGATGGCTAATCAGCTTCGGATGGAACCTCGGAGCCTTCGCTATACCAGTGCTACTAGGCGGCCCCATCCTCGGCTCAAGGGTTCTCTCCGTCCAGATATGGACAACGAGTTTGGTCACTTCAGATTTCGGCATGGGGGCCGCGTTGGGGGTAGTGGTCGTGTTGGCAACAACGGCTATTTTCTTCGCGGTCCTTAAACTAACTAGAGGTGTTCTGGTATGATGAAACGCCTGTCTCAGGCTAGGTTGGTTGACAGCGTATCCTACCTCTACCTGATTTTTATCTCAGCTCTCATTTTGCTTCCTCTATCAATCACATTATACAGGGCTGTAGTGGTGGAGACTGATAGTGGAGGGTTAACCATAAGCCTTAACTCCTACATGATGATTTCAGAGGCTTTCTGGGAGAAGGTCGGCGTCTCCCTATCAATAGCTATCATCACAGTCGTCATCGACGTAGCCATCTCCATACCGGCGGCCTATGCCATGGTAAGGTACAGACTCCGAGGAAAAAGGGCCATACTTACGTACTTGAACGGCGTCTGGTACGTCCCGGGCATTTCGTATGGTTTATCTCTAGTCTTAGCGTACTTCTTCGTATTCAAGTTCCTACTTGGTTTCTGGGGTTTTGTGGCAGCTTACTCCACCGGCTTCATGCTTCTAACATTAATGACCTCTATTGTAGCCTTCAGAAGTCTCGACCCTGTCTACGAAGAGGCGGCTAGATGTCTTGGAGCAGGCAGGTGGACAACTTTTGCACGGGTAACTCTACCTCTAGTTGGCCCTGGCATAACGGCTGGCGTGCTCCTCGTCCTAGTTCTATCGCTTAACGAGTTTATAACAGCACTACTTCTCACCGGACCCACCAGGATAAGCACCGCGCCGCTTCATGTATTTGCGGACATCAGACATGCGGGCATACGTCCATTCGTAGCCGCGGAGGCCACAGTCTTACAGCTGGTCTCACTCTTGTCCGTCGTCATCTATCTAAAGCTCTTCGGATCAAGGTATTTAAGAGGGACGGTCCTCATCTAAAAAACGGAATGACAGCCGTAGAGGCCATCAATCTTGTAAAGCTATTTGAAGACACGAAGGCTGTAGATGGAGTAAACCTACTCGCTAAGGACGGCGAGTTCATAACAATCCTGGGTCCAAGCGGCTGCGGCAAGTCTACCACATTAAGGCTGATAGCAGGCCTACTGACCCCTGACGAGGGGAAGATCTTCTTCGACGGAAAAGATGTTACAAACCTCCCTCCCAATAAGAGGAACGTCGGGTTTGTCTTTCAGAGGGTAGCTCTCTTTCCCCATATGAGTGTTTCTAAGAACATAGCTTTTGGGCTAAGAGCTAGAGGCATTCCAAAGAGCGAGCATAGACGACGGATAAAGGAAGTGCTACAACTAGTGCACATGGAGGGCTTTGAGGACAGGCTCCCCTCCCAGCTAAGCGGCGGCCAAGCCCAAAGGGTTGAAATCGCTAGAGTTCTAGCCCCAGAGCCCGATATCCTCCTCTTTGACGAGCCGCTTAGCAACATAGACGCTAAACTCAGGGATGAACTCAAGTACGAGATCAGAAGAATACAGAAAGAAACCAAAAAGACGATGATATATGTTACCCATGACCAGTCTGAGGCTTTTACAATGTCAGATAGGATATATGTGATGAATAACGGTCGCATCGAGCAGGTTGGCACCCCATTGGACCTCTACAATAGGCCGGCTACACCGTTTGTCGCATCGTTCATCGGCTCAAGCAACTTTGTGAAAGGTAAGCTGCGGAAAATCGATCAAGAAAACGCTGTGCTAGAGACTGAGGCCGGCGACATCAAGGTAAGGGGTTTTGATCCGACGATAAAAGAAGGTGATGCGATGGCGTTGATTAGGCCAGAGGACATCAAAATAATTCAGCCAAGTGATGTTGGAGCACACCTTAACGTGCTTGACGGTAGAGTGGAGGAGGCTATATTCATCGGAAACACTGTTAGGCTAAACGTAAATGTTAACGGGCTTCTGATTAAAGCTGATGTTTACGGAGAGGATAGATACATGTGTCTAGGGCTGAAGGATAAGAATGTGAAGATAGCCGTCGACAAGATAGCCATAATAACCGCATAGCTCGGTGCCTTGAGATGAAGGGCCTCAAAATAGGTATAGACCTCGGGGAGAACGAGGCTGAGCCTAGGAAGTTCGTCGAATGCGCGGTACTGGCTGAAAAACTTGGGTTCGATTCGGTGTGGTTCGGAGATCACTTCATGCCATGGATACATACTGGTGGGAAAGCTGCGTTTGTCTGGTCTGTTATGGCCGCTGCTCTTGAAAGAACTGAGAGAATAATCATGGGCCCGGATGTCACATGCGTTATAGACGGTAGATATCATCCGGCCCTTATAGCTCAGGCGGCGGCTACACTCGACAACATGTATCCGGGAAGGGTGGCTATAGGGGTCGGCTCCGGTGAGGCAGTGAACGAAGCCCCTTTCTTCATGGATAGATGGGGCAAATGGCCTCCATGGAGTGAAAGAATTAGGAGAACCGTGGAGGGAGTCGCTTTGATGCGGAAGCTGTGGACAAGCACCGACTACTTTTCGTTTCAAGGGGAGTTCTTCAAGATGCGTGACTTGTTCCTGTACACCAAGCCCAAAACCGCTATCCCCATATATTTCTCAGCCCTAGGTAAGAGAGCCGCCGTCTATGCCGGTATGTATGGCGACCATCTAGTAACTATCGGAACACCTGACCAGTGCCGGAGCCAGATATTCCCCAATTTTGAGGAGGGTGTGAAAAAGAGCGGACGCATCCCGGCGGAAGCCGAGAAAATGGTATTAGTCAACATATGTGTTGGCCCGATTGAAGATTCGTTGAGGAAACTTAAGTCTGGTATGGCGGGAACTTTGAGAAGAGACGCCTTTGAGACAGCTGACCCTAGGATGGTTGAGAGTTTGGCGGCCACCGTGAGCGATGAGATGATTTTTGATGGCTTTGTCCTAGTTCGGAAAGTATCAGAGCTGGAAAGCGTGGTTAGAGCGTATCTAGATGTCGGTGCAGGCCATATAGTTTTTGGAACGGGGGCAAACCCCGAAATTATCAAAGAGTTAGGTAACAATGTGTTGCCGCTTTTTAGGTAGAGGTAAAACCTCACCCGTCATGTCTAAAATGCATCTCGTAATAGCTGCCATGTCGGCCGCTTCTCTGATAATCAACTGGTTGTGGATCAACATGCCTCTCTCAGCATTTGGCGTCTCGGGGAGGCAGGCCATCCTATATGGCAGGATAACGCTCCTCCAGACATTTCTTTACCCACATCCGTATATGATTCTCTGGGCATCGGGGTTTTCGCTGAACATTTTAGCCATATTACTTCTAGCAAGTGCGCGTTACCGGAAGATTTCTCTTCCCCCTGTCATTCTAATGGCCGCAGGATTATCAACACTGCTGCTTTGGCTATTGATTATGAGTAGGTGGAACTTTTCCACGGCACTAGCCCCTATGTATATGCTCGGCCTCCCAACAGCCCTCATACCCATTCTGGGAGGGCTGGCGGCTTTGTGGAGGATGCGAAGCCGAATGGGATAGGCTGTGTCCCAGCCACCCTAAATAAACTGCCTTATTATACTAACAGCTTCCCCAAGAGAGGGTCTTATCTTGGTCGGTGGGCTGATGACGGCTCTAATACTTCTTAGATCCTTCAAGCCGGTGCCGGTAACTAGGGAAAGCACTCTATCACTTGATTTTATCCAACCGGCCTCCACAAGCCTTCTTATCGCAGCGATGCATACGTTGCTTGAGGGCTCTGCAAAGATCCCCTCCATAGATGATAGTAGCTTACCAGCCTCCAATGTTTCAGCATCTGAAACTGCGATAGCTGTCCCACCTGTTTCCTTGACAGCTGGGATGGCTGCCATGGCGTCGAGGGGGATTGTGTCGGCTAACGCTGTACATATTGTTCGGATCTGTTCCCAAGGTGTGTTGAGAACCTTTTCAAGAGGCCACCTCTCCCTAACAGCCCTAACGAAGGGTTGGCAACCCTCAGCTTGAACGCCGACAAGTCTTGGAATCTCTTTTTCGTCAACGAAACCCAACTTCACTAGGTCTGTGAAGCCCTTCCACAACGAGCCAAGCAACCCTCCTCCTCCGACGGGTGTGACAATAATATCTGGGAGGGGTTTAATCTGCTCGAATATTTCAAAAGCTATTGTCCTGCCAGCCTCTAACGTGTATGGATTGTGTGGGGCGGCCGTTACCATGTCGTAAGCTCCAAACTCCTTCACGAGTTTTTCAACCAGATTTGCTACTTCGACGTTGTCAGGTGTGTCTACAACAACTACAAACCCTCCGTAAGCACTTATCTGAATCATCTTCTCCTCCGGAATCACGTTAGGCACCATGATTACACTTTTGATCCCTGCCCTAGATGTGTAAGCAGCCACTGCAGCTCCCACATTACCGGATGACGATGTCAAGGCAAGCTGATACCTGAGTTCTAGAGCTCTTGATGTGGCTAGGGATATTTGACGGTCTTTGTGAGAGCCCGTGGGGTTCCACGCCTCAATCTTCAGTAAGAGCTGCGAGAGACCTAGGTAGCGGCCGAGATTCGCAGCCCTAACTACTCTCGTCCCACCCTCACCCATAGTGACTATATTGCGCATATCAGCTAGTGGCAGAAGAGGGAGGTATTTCCACATCCCTGTAACATGCCCGTCAAAAACCTCGCGAGCCTTCTCCGCTATAGCGTCATAATCATATTCGATGACAAGCTGGCCGTGGCATAACGGACACGTAAGCCCTCGCTCCTCAACACCTGCTAGAAAATTGCATCTTAGACATCGAAGCGTAAACATGTGACGCAAACACCTGTTACATCCGGCCTCATCTCACCCCAGTTAAATGTTTTCCCTTCTGTATGCTTCCACACAGCAGAAATTTTTGGGTGAGACACCAGATTGCCAAGTTCGAGAAGCCACTTTTAAGCTTGTTCTCTAAATACCAGCCATGGATGACAGATTTTCCAGCTCCACGACACCTGCTGAAACCCATCTAGTCCGAGCTCCGCCTACACTAAGACGCCTACCAGTCAACCACCCCCCTATTTTCCCCTTCTCCCCAAAATTCACATTGTATATCTTTCAGTGCCCTGGGCGGGATTTGAACCCGCGTCCACGGCTTTCCCCTCCTACGTGGAGCGAGAGGCCGCGATCCTTGACCGGGCTAGACGACCAGGGCGTTCCAACGTCTGTTTTTCTTGGAAGGAGCTCATAAATCTTACGTTGACCGGGGATGCTGGGCGGTGTGGAGGTCTCCGGCTGTCGCTGATACCTCTCCTGTTCGTTATGTTTTTCTGATGAATGTCTGTGTGGTTACCTGGCCGTTTTCTTCGCCTATTATTATTTTGTCGGCGGATTTGACGAAGAGGCCGCTGGCCAGGAGGCCTGCTATCTGGCTGAGCCGGCTCTCCAGCTCTTGGGGGTCTTGGATGGTTCCAAAGTCTGCGTCGGCCAGTATGTTGCCGTTGTCGCTGATCAGCGGCCCGTTTTTCCCTGTGGACTCCCTTATCCTTGTAACCCCGCCTAGTAGGCGGACCCTCTCCAGAACATTCGGGAGTGCGAATGGCAGTATCTCGAGGGGGATAGGCTTGTTGAGATGATCTGCTTTCTTGCTGTAGTCGCCTATGAAGACGGTGTATTCAGAGGCTTGGCAGAGTATCTTCTCCCTCAGATGGGCTCCTCCTCCGCCTTTCACCATGTTGCCGAGACGGTCCACTTGGTCGAAGCTGTCGAGATAGATGTCGGGCCTGGGATAGGCGTGAAGGGATGTTGTCTCAAGGCGGTGTCTGACCGCTTCGAGGTAGCTCTGATACGAGGCAGGTATAACCCTCACCCTAAAACCCAACTCAGCCAGCATGCGTATGATGAGGAGGACCGTGGAGCCGCTGCCCAAACCCACGATGGAGCCGTCGCCAACATATCTGAGGGCTTGTCTGACAGCGTTTTCTCTAGCCTTCTCGACGCCGGTCAAGGTCCTCAATCTCCTTTAGAAGCCTAGATATCTCCCTCTCCTCCTCCGCCACCCTCTCCAAGATTTTCAAGGCCTTCACGGAGTTGGCCGTATCCACTGGCCTGGGCAGTCTGTCAACCGTTACATGTATAGGCTGCGGCGCCGGCGGCCTGTAAGACCTCTTCATCAGTCTGTTGGTGTAGAGGAGGATGGCTACAACGGAGAAGCCGAAGACCAGTGAGAGAAGTATGAAATCCTCCAGCAAAGCATATTCAGTAAAGCTTGGAGAGATATATAGTCTTAAGACAGCCAGCCTAGCCTGAAACATCTCCAACGCCTCTCATAAGCTCTATGGCTGGCAGGCCGGGCGCAGGTATGTCATGAATGGGGTGTGGCTATGATACAGATTTATTTATGGGGCATGGACTTCAAAGCCATGGTACGGTTTAGGCCTGAGGAGCTTAAATTCATAGAGGGTAATGAGCTGTGCAGGCTAGCCACGGTGGATGAGAAGGGGCAGCCCCACGTGGTCCCTGTGGCTTACCTGTACATAGGTGGAAAATTCTATATCGCCACAGATTATGGGACGAGAAAGTTGGCTAACATCCGGAGGAACAACCGGGTCTCGCTTGTGGTGGACCGTTACAGGCCCAACAAGGCTGTCCTAGTTCTGGGCGAGGCCTCCATCCTGGAGAGGGGTCCTGAATACAGGAGGATATACAGGCGGTTCTTCCAGAGATTTTCATGGGTGAGGAGAAGTCCATGGGAGGAGGGTGAGGCAGCCTTCATAGTGGTCAAGCCCATAAGGAAAGTCTCTTGGGGCCTGTAGATTGTGGTTAAATCGGGTTTATATTATGGACACGTACCGACATGTCGAGAGGAGTTGGTAAGACAGGTAGACTATTCACCCAAACCCATCGACCCAGACTTTCTCAACAAGCCCGACGAGTATCCGGTAACAGGGACGCATCACCAGCATGAGGTGAGGGCTGAGGGGGTCCAGCGATATGATAACGACGGAAAACCATATCCCACCAAGCTGGGCATACATGGAAAGATCGTGGCGGTGGACTTTGAAGCCTGCATAGCTGACGGGATATGTATGGATGTCTGCCCGGTTAACGTCTTTGAATGGCTTCTCAACCCTGGGAGGTCGGGAACAGGCAACGACCTAAACCCCCTGGAGGGAGAGCTCTATGAGAAATACCGCACCGACAAGTCGGACCCCGTCAGGGAGGCAGACTGCATCTTCTGCATGGCATGCGAGGCCTCATGTCCAACGAAAGCGATAAAGATAACAGCGCCCTAAACACCGCCAATCCAAAACAAATACCTTCTTTATTCTCTTAAGCTGTTCTGGGGCCCCATACCGAGCGGGTTCTAAATTTTGCTGAACGTCTTTCCCCCTATTGCTTCAGCCGCGAGCATGAATGGGGGGTGAGATGTTCCGAAAGTCTTCAGCGGCGTAGCATGGTTAGACTATTCTCCAAGCCTAATACTGTGTCCAGCCCCTCATGACAATGGTTCGTTTTATGTTTTATTCACAGACACGCCGCCAGGCATCTTAGCGTAAAGCCCAGCGAATGTGTAATGGTGGGAGAAGACCCCGTGAATGATGTGCTGGGAGCCAGGTCGGCGGGAATGTACTCGGCCCTCCTAGACAGACAAATCGGTAAAATTTATACGGGAGATTTTATAATACGGTAGCGACAGCGCTTGACCCGTGAAGAGATAGTTTATCTTGACACTCTTAACGGGTACGAGTTTGAGAAGCTATGTGCTCAAATATTTACAAAGCTTGGCTGGGGAGAAGTCGAAGATGTCCAAGATGTATGGGATGAAGGACGCGACTTGTTGATAAAAACTCCTCATGGCGAACTGTGGGTAGTTGAATGTAAGCATCAGCCGGGTAATTCGATTGGACGGCCAATAGTCCAAAAGCTGCATTCGGCGGTGATTTCATCAAATGCTCAGATGGGTATTCTTATTACAACTGGGGGTTTTTCTCAAGCAGCAATAGAGTATGCACGGAAAATTTCAAACAAGGCCAAAATTGAATTGATTGACATGCTTAAACTCATAGACTTAGCAGACCGGGCCGGAATTAAAATTATTACCACTAGTGCAACAACCCCATACATTTTCACCTATGGCTATTCAAAAAATATCGAACATCTAATCAAAAAACTGAACATAATCTATGATCGTTTTTTAAGCCATCCATTCCAAGCCATAGAAATCCTTAAAATCAAACCTATAAAACTGGATTTAAAACCTCTAGTTTATGTTAAGTACGATATACATGCAAACTTTCAAACCACTGTAGGAATCGTGCACACAATTCACGAAACTGACAAAGTATTATTTATCGACGGGTCTGATGGTCAAATTTTAAATAAAGAAATTTCGTCTTTCCTCATCAAATCTAATCTGAGTAGATTCGAACAAGAGTCCGTTCTTCCATGTCCAATTACCCGCGAAAATCTTAATTACAGGTTAGACACTATTATAAAAATTGCGAAACAGCACATCATCCAGAAACATACTACAACAGTCGCATATTACGGCCGAAACAAAGTCAGGTATGTTAAAACTTGCAGACCCAACGAACGCCATATTCACATCAGAGACGTTAAACTCGTGTTAATGCCTTCGTGGTTTTCGACATTTTACGCTTTTAGGCAGAAATATAATTGCTTTATTGTAGAAAATGATCATGGAATCATCATAACCTCTACCGACATTTTCAATTGCCGTGTTTGCGGAAAGGAGATCTTGACTCAAGCATTGTTGTGCAACAATTGCGGTAATGTTACTCATACTCCTCGGATATTCAGGTCTCACGGATTTATATGCAAAAAATGTGGTAAGACGATTTGTCGGAACTGCGCTTTCTGGATGCGTCGCTTACTATTCTTTAAGAGGATTCTTTGTGAGACCTGTGCGGGTGAACATGATGGTAAGAAGAGAAAATTATCCTCCTAAGAGAGCAACATGTTGAAAGTAGCACGGCTTATGTATAGACCAATGGATGAAAACTAATTACGTGTGCTTTAGATACATCAGGGCTGAAAATCCGGAGTAGGAACAGGGAAGGGGTGAGTTTAATCGGGGGTTGTTGTTTTTGGGTGATTTGCTCTAGGTTGGTGGGTTGTCTGCTGTGCGTATTCCCCATAGATACGGTGCCGCATCTGGGGACGCTGATAGGGTTTGAGCTCTCGGAGCCTAAAGAGAGTGGCTGGCCAAAACTCTTCCTGAAGGCCGCTATAGTAGCGCTGTTGATGTTTTGAGGGTTCTGCTCTAGTGGTGCAGATATTTCACATCTTCATTTTTTCTGCCCTATTCTCTCCTTGAAGGCTTCTGCACATTCTCTGCTGGAGAAGTAGTAGCGGCCCCCTTCTATGTATTCTATGATAGGTCTCTCGACTATTGGGGCTTTGCAGAAGTCGCATCGTATCCTTAGGGCGTCTTCTGGGGCCAGATTGCTTCCGTACTTCTCCTTGGATGTTGATGTGATGATGAGTTGTTCGTATGAGGTGGTGGATTGGAGATATTTTGCCGGCCAGGACTCCAGCTCCTCCACGCTACGTACCTCCAGCTTGGCGACGACGTTGTATCCCCCAGCCACCCTATGCAGCTCCCTGACCTCCTCCGACTTGGATAAGCTCTCTAGGGTTTGGGCCAGCTTATCGGGTGGAAGCCTTAATAGTAGTACGGCCCTCACCCTGTCCAATATTCTGGATGGGTCGACGATGGCTGTGTAGCCCCTTATAACACCCAGCTCTTCAAGCCTCCTCACCCTAGACCTCACAGCCGGTATGCTGAGATGGACCTTTGAAGCTATCTCCTTCCAGCTAGCCCTCCCATCGGTCTGGAGTATCCTGATAATCTCCACATCCTTAGAATCCAGCCTTAGCTTCTCCACACATTAGATAAACCAGCCGTGATATATCTCTCTTTCAGACGTAAACCAGGCCAGCTGTTAAAAAAGTAAGCCACACCCCAATCCAACCTCAAAATCTTAACCCATCTCCGACAGAATATCCACCATTTAAACAATTCCAACAGTTTACCGTCGAATTTTTATGGGAAACCTTTAACATGCATCCATCTCACATCCACCCATGGAAAAATATGACCTAGCCATAATCGGAGCCGGCGCAGCGGGGTTCTCAGCCGCGATAAAGGCCAGCGAGCTGTCCGGGGGTAGGATGCGTATCCTGATGGTCTCAGCCGGCAGGCTTGGCGGGACATGTGTTAACGTGGGATGCGTCCCATCAAAATATCTGATAGAGGCTGCGAAACACTACCACCTCAGCCATAAAACCCTCTTCAAGGGGGTTGCCCCACGTGGTGCGGGCCTCGACTTTGGCCTGCTGATGGACTCTCTACGGAGCTTCGTCGATGCTATGAGGGGTGAGAAGTATGAGGAGGTGCTGAAGCACTACGATAATGTGGAGCTGGTCAGGGGGCGGGCGGCATTCACCTCGTCCACTACCATCACGGTTGAGACGGATGAGGTAAAGCGTACGGTTGAGTTCCAGAAAGCCCTGATAGCCACAGGCTCCAGCCCATCCATCCCCAAGATACCCGGCCTGGAAGAGGTGGAATACCATACAACCGAAACCATCTGGAGCCTGGAGAAGGCTCCGGAAAATATTCTCCTGCTGGGAGGCGGTGCGGTGGGTCTCGAGATAGGGCAGGCCCTCCAGAGGCTGGGCTGCAACGTGACTCTGGTGGAGGTTTTGGATAGGGTGCTCCCGGCTATGGAGCCGGAGATATCGACGGCTCTGTCGGAGATGCTTGCCGGAGAGGGTATGAGGATACTCACCAAGGCCAGGGTTGTGGAGCTCTCAAGACATGGGGAACACGGCCACGCAGTGGTAGCCACCAACGAGGGCAGGCAGACCGTAGAGTTTGACACACTCCTCCTAGGAACCGGGAGGATAGCCAACACCTCCGGCCTAGGGCTTGAGAAGGCAGGTGTGGATGTGGATGTGCGTGGCTCGATAAAGGTGGATAAGACGATGAGGACCAGCAACCCGAGAATCTACGCGGCAGGTGACTGCGTGGCCAAGCCGCTCATGCTGGAGACGCTCTCAGCCCGAGAGGGCGTAGTAGCCGCATCCAACATAGTAGAGGAGGGCTCCGCATCCATGGATTACCTTGCGGTCCCCCTGGTAGTCTTCACGGAGCCGCAGGTAGGCTCTGTTGGGTTGACCGAGAGGCAGGCTGTGGAGAGATATGGCGCATGCTCATGCAGGGTTGTGGAGCTTGAGAACGTAGCCAAGGCGAGGATAGCCGGTGGGATGGGGTTGGCCAAGCTAGTTGTAAGACCCGACGACGGAGGCGTCGTAGGCTTCCACACCCTCTCACCCAACGCAGCAGAATACATCACAGAGGCAGCCCTCTACATCAAAGACGGAAAAACACTAGTAGATATCATCGACACAGTACACGTCTTCCCAACATACGCCGAAGCCATCAAACTAGCAGCCCAAGCCTTCCTAAGACCCATCAAAAAAATGAGCTGCTGCGTAGAATAGTAACAACACCGCCTTCCTCAGGGCTACGAGGTATAGGTCGCTGATGTGGAGCCTGTCAAGCTCCTAAGGCTTAGGATACCCAACCACTACCGCAGCCCACTAGACTAACGGATGGCGGGAGACATAGATTTATAGGCTGACAGCCCACCCACATAATGTTGCCTGCACTAGAAAACCTATCCCTGGGTTTGATACAGGGTGTGGCGGAATGGCTCCCCATCAGCAGCCAGGGGATAGTGACCCTAATCGCGAATAATGTTTTCGGAATGGACTATACCCACTCTCTGGAGCTGGCCATATGGCTTCACATAGGCACGTTGGCTGCGGCCATCATATACCTCCGGGAAGAACTGGTAAAAGCCCTTAAAGGGTTTAGGGGTGGAGGTGAAGGTAGGAGGCTTCTACAGTTCCTCATCATCTCCACCCTCTCAACAGCTGTCACAGCCATCCCCCTCCTACTCCTCCAACTCAGGATACCGATACCCGCAAGCATCACCACAGCGTTGATAGGAATCATGCTCATCACTATGGCCAAAGTGGCTGGAAAGAGCAGAGCCGGCGGCGGCGATGGGTTGAGGCTGCGCACAGCCCTGGTCACAGGTCTGGCCCAGGGATTGGCTATTATACCGGGTGTCAGCAGGTCCGGCGTTACGGTGTTAGCTCTCCTAGCCCAGGGTGTGGGGCTGCGAAGGGCCTTCACTCTCAGCTTCCTGATGAGCATACCGGTGACTGCTGGAGCCCAGCTGGCCCTACCCCTACTCCTCACCCCACCCGATTTCACACCATCTCTGGCCCTGGCTACCCTCTCAGCGGCGGTTACAGGCCTGCTGACAATTCATATCCTCATACATCTCTCAAGCCATAAAAACTACACAAAGATGCTGCTGGCACTTGCAGCAATCTCTCTAGCCGTGGCTGGGCTCACGGCCCTTAAGTGACTTGATGAGGCCATATACCGCTATGGCGCTCCAGACAGTGTTGAGGCCGGTGGAGGGGTAGGCGGCGTTGACGTATGCGTTCAGGGCCACCGAGACGCCTCCCGCAAGGTTCATCACGTGGTAGGCCTTGGACCTTCCATGAAGCTTTCTAGACGAGATGAGATAGTAAGCCACCAGAATCAATATTGCTCCAACCCATCCGACCGCCTCAGCCCATAACTCCGCCATACCCACACCCAAAAGCCTTGGAAGATAATCTTTTCGGCTGGCCGGCTAAAACGGTAAAGCTATATTGGATATCGCCCTATGGCTGTTGGATGAGTGGGTTGGACAGCCTTCTGGAGGCGGGCCGCATAGCACGCCTAGTCAGGGAAAGCATCCCCAACATGGTGAGGGCTGAGATGCCGTTGGTAGAGCTGGCTGAGCAGGTGGAGGCGATGATTAGGGACCACGGCGGAAGGCCCGCATTCCCCTGCAACATATCCATAGACAGCGTGGCGGCCCACTTCACCCCAGGCCCGGGAGAAGACACAGTCATCCCACCGGATGCGGTGGTTAAGGTGGACATAGGTGTGGAGATTGATGGATATATCGCAGACACAGCCATAACGGTTACTGACAACCCCGTCGGCGTATCCCTCCGCTACGCAGCCGAGGAGGCGTTGAAGTCAGCCATTAAGATGGTGCGGGACGGTGTGAAGGTATCCAGCATAGGCTCGGTGATTCACTCCGTGGTGAGCCGTTTCGGGTTCAAGCCCATACGCAACCTCACAGGGCATGAGATTAAGAGGTATAATCTCCACGCAGGCGTCTCAATACCCAACATACCCACAGCCGACAACACAAAACTATCCAGCGGACACGTGTACGCGATAGAGCCCTTCGTAACCCTCGGAGATGCTGCAGGGGAAGTTGTAGACGGGGGGAAGCCCAACATATTCAAGATAGAGAAGACGGGGGCCGGCAAGCTCTCGGAGGCGGAGCTTAAGGTCCTGACGATGCTGGCGGAAAGGTTTAACGGCCTACCCTACACACTCAGATGGCTAAAGGAGTGCGACGCAGAACTTCTCAGAATCCACGGAAGGCTGTGGAGGATGGGGAGGCTGCGCGGATACCCTGTATTGGTGGAGAAGACAGGTAAACCAGTGGCCCAGGCGGAGCATACGGTGATTGTTACTGAGGACGGATGCGTGACGGTTACTTAGACTCTTTCTTCTCTGGAACGTAGATATTGACTATCCTGCTTCTAGACCCTCCGCATCTCGGGCATTTCTCATTCCCGACAACCTTGAAAATGAAATCCCACTCCATGAAGGGGCGTGAGTTCTCCGCGCCGCATTCGAGACATTTCAAGAATGTGATGGTCTGTAACATTTTCTCCCTCGGCCTCGGGCCCCAGGTCATGAACCCACCCTCTGTATATCTCATCCGACACCCACCGTGTTGCCTATACCTGCCACAACTACGACGCCTCCTTCCTCCACCTTCTCCGTCAGCAGCTTCCTAACCTTCTGCAGGACCACGTCAGCGGCCTTGGCGATGGACTCCCTCATAGGTGTTATAGCCTCCTGTATCGACTCGAAGATGACGAAGGCGTATAACGGTATGTTACGCTGTTTAGCCACCTCTTCAATCTTATACTTGTCAACACCTGGCCCGCCTATAGCCACCCCAACACCCTCCACAACCTTACCGGACTCCTCCCCCTCCAGCTTAAGGCCCGCATCTATGGTGATAATCATCTTGGGGTTCTCAGGGAGGCTCTCCACAAGGTTCTTGACCGCCTCTCCAGGCCTACCCACGGTGCCTCCGGGACCTATGGCCCTCACAACATAGACCTTCCTATTCTCCAGCTCCAGCTCCTCCACCATAGTATCCCTCGCCACAGTGTATCGCTTCTTATTCTCAACATCTGAAAGCTTCGCAGCCACCAGCACACCTATGCTGTCGCCGATCGGCTGTCCCTGGCTAAAGGCCACGGAGGCCATCCTGTATGCCTCAGCTATCTCCACCAGCTGTGGCATTATCATCTGTATCTGTAGGACGAGATATATGTTGGATGTCTTCTTCCCGAGGAGGTAGTAGTGGCGCACTACCCTATAGAGTGTGTTGATGCCCCTTGCAATCTCCACAAGATTTGTAAGGGTTTTGACCTGGTGCTCCTCTGCGATGGGAGCTAGCTTCTTAACCTCGTTCTCGTAGGAGAGCTCGCCGATCTCTAGAATATGCTCCAGCTTGTAGACGATGCCGTAGGGGTCCATCGACTCGGGGGGTATGACGAAAAACTCGCTAAGCCTGTCCACTTCAGGGGTGGGGTCGAAGTCGGGCTTGCCCACCTTCTTAATCGTATCAATCGCTGTCTGCCTTATCTCGTCCTTGATAGATTTCAGCTTGTTAAGCTTCCTCTCAAGGTCCCGCAACATATATGAGAGCTGCATCCTCTGGCCAAATGATGGGTAGAGGAAGAATACCATGAACATGAGAAGCCATACGAATGAGATGATTATCGATAGTATGTTCTCGCCTCCTGCGGCTGATGGGCTGAGGAAAGCCGTGAAGACATTACTCAATCCTTTTTCCAATTGTTAGCCCTTCTACTGACTTTTATATCTTGACCTTAAACCCTTTTTCTACGCCCGCCAGCCTTGCCGGCTAGGGTTTTGAAGGTCTCCGAGACCGCTTTGGCAAGCTTGGAGCTAATCTCGTCTATGTTGGCGTAGCACTTCCTGAGCAGCTCCTCATATATCCTGATGGTCTTCTCCAAGCTCTCCCCCTCTGTCTCCTCGCCCCGATCAATCCTCTCCATCTGCTCATCCACCATCCGCCTCGTTTCGGGGGTTACAAGCCTCATGTCTGTGCCGGCCAGGCATTCGATGAGCGTCCGGCCTAGGGGGGTTGGCTGGAAGGTGTTGGAATGTTTTCTGGCGTATCCCCTATCTATGATAAGCTGGGGGTAGGAGGCCCTCGTGGCGTCGGTCCCTATCCCAGCCCTCTCCATTGCCCTGAGTAGCTCCGCCTCTGTAAGCCTAGGCGGCGGCTTCGTCTTCTCACTGACCAGACGTGCGGAAACCACTTTAACCCTCTCACCAACCCTTAGGGCTGGCAGGGGCGACTCCCTCGGCCTAAAATATGGAAAAACCTTGTAGAACCCTTCATGGACTATGTGGTTGCCGGAGGCGTGGAGGGGTAGGCCGTTCATTGATATCTCCGCCTGCCGCTGGACTATCTGGGCGTCATCCATGAAGGCGTTGGCGTAAAACCTTCTCGCAGCATATTCCCAAACATCACGGGCCACGCCTGCTCCACTGTAGGCTGATATCGGGTAGATGGGCGGGTGTGCGCCGTCGTCAAGCCGGCCGTTTCTAGGCCTCGGGCCCTTTGAAGCATCTTCATCCTTTATCCCCGCATCCTCCAATATTTTACGTGGTGTGGAGAAGTCGAAGCCAGGCCTGTAGCGGTTGGTATCTGTCCTAGGATAGCTGAGGTATCCCTCTGCGTAGAGCTCCTCCATTATCTGGAGAAGTTTGCTGGCGCTTAGCCTTGTGATGCGGGTGAGGTCCCGGAGCATGTCGTCGGTTCTTATGGGGAGGGGTCTGGGTGAGACCTTTACATCCTCCTTGAAGTCCTTCACCTCGGCCTCGCTTACCCCCTCAACCTGAGCCCATATCTTCTCCGCCTCACCCTGTTCCCAGAAGGGCTTGCTCCTGGCCGTGAAGGATTCGCCATCCATCCTTTCTAGGACCGCCTCCACAAACCAGTAGGGTTTGGGTGTGAAAGCCTCAATCTCCTTCTCCCTCTCCACTACGAAGTTGAGGCATGGTGTCTGGCATGAACCCCAGCTGATAAGCCTCACCCGCGCCCTCCTCCTCGTACCCTCTGTAAGAAGCCGTGTGAAGGCGGCGCCTGTCAGGAGGTCGAAGGTCTGGCGAAACCTCGCCTTGGCCACCCAAGGCCAGCGGAGCTCGCCCTCCAGAGACTGCCAGCTTCTCATAAGCTCCTTCCTCTCCACAGAGTTGAACCTCATACGTTGGTATGGTGCGGCGCCGCCTCTGATAGCTCGGTAGAGGCTCAATATCTCAAAGCCTATGAGCTCGCCCTCCGAGTCGTTGTCGGTGGCTATAACCAGCCTGTAGCCATCCCTGAAGAGCTTGGAGAGCCTTTCATAGGTTGTGCGGTCGGTTACAACGTTCCTGACCTGCCTAAGCTTCATGATCTCGAGGGGGTTCACCCTACCCCACTCATATCCTTCGGGGAGGTCTGCATCCATCAGATGTCCCCTGACATTCGTTACATGTATGTTGGGGATGATGTGGCTGAGGGCCGTCCTTATCGCTCTCGCCACGCTAGCCTTCTCCGCTACTATGAGGATATTTTCCAGAGCCATCTCATCAGTCTCCCAATCCTGCGAGGAAGCGCCTCATATTCTGCATAACCGAATACTCTCGGGCTGACTGGAGGGCCACAACAACCTTTCCATAGGGTGAGTCGGCGAAGTATAGGTAGCAGGGCCTCCCGGAGAGAGCCCTAGCCTTCTTAAGGAGGGATTCCGAGAGGACAGGTGCGGAGGCCATGGCGTCAGGAGATGTACCGGTCAATATTGCCTTCACGCCGGGTCCAGCCTCCACGGTGAGACGTTCAAAACCCTGCGGCTTGGCCTCAGGTAATCCGGTGTATGGGCTGAGGTCCTGTATCTGATAGTCCCGCTCGCTGTCCGAGACCTTAACCAATACACCTGTGATAGGTTTACCTACTGCCATCCACTCTGGAGGAATCCTCATCCTCACAGAGTACTCTGCGCCTGTGACTGTGACGATTAAGAACCTGTAGAAGATTCCCGCCTTATCCACCCCCGCCTCCATCGAAGACACATAACCCACAACTCTCAAGCCCTCATCCTTCAAGGCCCCACGACACCCTCGCCATCCCTATTTAGATTTGCTAGAGAGCAGGCCACAGATAGAGTTTAATATGCGGAATAAAGATATTTCAGGCATGGTCAAACTGCTGAAGACCCGGTTCTGGGACTTCTTCTCCACAATCGCATACTTTCTAGTGATAATCATCTCCCTGATGGCTGTTGTGGGGCTGGCCCTATTCGTGATGATGCAGCCATCCCTTATGGGGTTAGCCTAACACCTTAAATTGTACGGGAACAAAAATATAGGATGGTTGCCGGTCACATGGTGGGGGGAAACGCCCAGACCCATCCGAACCTGGAAGCTAAGCCCCCGCCAGCGTGGCAATAGTGAGGTGGGAGACCCCTCGCGAAAGCCACGTGCTGGCAACCATTTTTCACACGAGCATACATGTTATTGCCTAGTCCTCCTCATCCCCACCACCTCTATGGCGAACATCAGTCCGGATATTATGAGGGATAGGTGGTAGGTGGCGAGACGCCATTGAATGACGACGGGGGCCGCATCATTTCCGTAGACCTCTTTAAGGTAGAGGTATACGCCGGCCTCCGTCAGTCCTGAACCGCCAACTGTCACGGGGAGAACCCCTAAAGCGTTGCCTGACTGAAATGTAAATAGTGAGGCTGTGAAACCGTAGAACCCGCCCTGGCCGAGCATCAGGTATAGGGTGAGGGCTGGGGCTGACAATACGATGAGGGTTGAAAGCATCAGCCATGTGAAGGTCCATGTCGCCGGCCTGGACAATAGTGGGGCAAAAACACGGCCCATATCATCCAAGCTGTCTATCAGCCATCTCCGCACCCTGCGAGGCAGAGGCATAACGCCGGCTATCCTCTCAGCTAGGCTGGAGGATTTTAACGCCATCCACAGGAAAATAGCAACGATAAGCAGCTGAGTGGAAGATATGGCCAGTATCACCAGGCCTAGGTAGTGTATATTGGCTGTTAGAGCCTGTAAACCCGCTGCCAAGGCTATGGAAGCTCCTACGAGAATATCTAGGAGCATCTCGGTGAATGAGACCCAGAAAGCTTTGGCAGGCTGCTCGCCACGCTCCGTCAGCAGCCACGTCCTCGCAGCCTCGTCAGCCATGAAGGGGATGGTTGTGAGGGCGAAAAACTCGCTGGCACCCCTAATAATGAACGAGTCCAGATAACCACTAGGCATGCTTGAGAATTTCCTGAGAAGTAGATGGAGCCTCAGCCCCTGAGCTCCGAACCTGACTAGGTTTAAAGCTATGGCTAAGGCGAGTATTGAAGGCTTTAGGGATAGGATGTCCTGGGGGGAGACCTTGAATATGTTGAAGACTATGAGGGTGATGGCCAGACTGATTACGGCGCCTGCGAGGGCATTTCTCAGATATTTACGACTCACCATCCTTCACCGCAGCAACACATACAGACTGCTGTAGAATACGGAGTATCCTAATCCTCAACGGGAGATAGATATGTAGTAGAAGGGCTATCCTCTCCCCTATTCTGAAACGGTTCTTCCGCAGAATCTTGGAGAGGCCCCACCAGCTGAAATGGTGTCTGTGTGTCTTGTCGGCGAAGCTGTCGTATAGTCCGAACCCGAATGTGTTGGGTGTTAGGATTAGCAGTAGGCCGCTCCCTTTAAGCACCCTCCAAGACTCTCTGATGGCTGAGTTGACGTCATTCACATGTTCGAGGACATCCATCATCACCACTCTGTCGAAGCATCCTCCTCGGAAGGGTAGGGATGTGGCTGATGCATAAACATCTGGATACAGGTCTATATCCACGCCCACATATTCGTCCGCCCTACAGTAGACGGCGTAATGTCTCTTTCCACAGCCTACCTCCAAAACCCTTCCAGCCCCAGACGTGAAAGCGGCCATCAGCTCTGCTTTGTAGTGCCTGAATACATGGGGTTGATGGATGATTAGAGAACGCATCCTACACTCTAGAGGGCATCCATGGGGTGTAATATCTTTTCATATGCATCTCCGTTTAGAGCCAGACTATCCTGAATCAAGGCTCTGCTGGATGTGATGTTCTCCGGGCTTTGATACCCATATACGATTTCTAACCCCTGGGGTGTGGAGGCCTTGCCTGTATGAGAGAAAGAAGATGGATGCTAGGGCTGCGGCCCTTACGAGGGCTGCGGTCTGGGGTAGAGTCCATGGGAGGGTTGGCGTGGGTGTGGTGAACCATGTATAGATTATGAGGACGTTGGAGATTTCCACAGCAGGCCATAAATCGGCTACACTACCTATTGCGGGGACCGTGGGCAGCAGCCATAAAGCCATCTGAGGTGTAAAGACATAGCTGGTGAGGAACCAAGCCGAAAGTATCTGGAAGGATTTGACTTCAAACCCTGCACCGGAGAAGTAGGACCTGAGTAAGAGTATTATCATCAGCCAGAAGCCGAAGAGCTTAGCTGAGGTTGAGAACGGGTCGCCGGACAGCCATAGAAACCAGGCATTCTCCAGCCCCCAGCCGCTGTGGAAACGGTAAAACTCGGGGAAATATTCCGGGTTGAGGAAAGCCACAGGGAGATAGGGTGTGATACCTGTTAGAAAGCCGGACACTACATGTTTAGGATTCTTGGACAGGTATAGGGGTAGGAGTATTACAGGTATTAGCTTCAGGGAGACGGCCAGGCCTAGGGATAGGGCCGAGAGAAAATTTCTACCCCTGATGTGGAGGTAGATGGAGAGGGCGACCGCCGCAGCGACGAAGTGGTCGAAGTTGTATATGCCGTATACTATGAGGCTTGGTGAGGCGAGCGCCATAAACTTTCCCGGAGTATTACCGATGTAAAGGCGGTGGATTACGAGGCCGAATACGATATAGGCCGGTAGGCTTAACAGGCCAAAAACTAGGTAGTAGCTGGCGAGGCTGCTCCCACCTAGGAAGCTCGAAGCAGCCAAGAGAAAGCATGAGGCCGGCGGATACTCGAGGAAGAAATCTATACAGGGTATCCCCCCGCCCCCCTCCATCTCCCTATACCACAGGCTCACTACGTCACTGTAAACGGTCCACGGCATATCAGGATAGTGGAGTATAAGGCTCACCCCCCAGCTGGCCAACGCTATCGCCATGACCGCCCAATACTTTTTCAGAGCATCCACCACCCGCTATACAGTCCTAAACCATCGCATCCCCCACCTATATTTATGGAAAAACAATCCGACACATCTTTATTTACTGTATTATCCCATGAGAGGAGAGGGTTGAGGGAGGAAGTTATCTGCTACAGGTGTGGAAGTCAGGCCGAGAAGGCCACCGCCTATAGATGCAGCCTCTGCGGCGGCCCCCTCATAGTCTCCTACGACACCTATTTTGACGTGTCAAAGATCAGATGGTCTCTCCACTCGATGTGGCGCTACATCAACTTTCTACCGCCGAGCCTCTCAAAACCTGTAAGCCTTGGGGAGGGGCTCACACCCATCACAAAGATATACGACCGGCAAATCTACGTCAAGCATGAATACATGAACCCGACGGGCTCGTTCAAAGATAGAGGCTCATCCACACTCATCAGCCGTCTCCGTGGACTTGTAGGGGGCGTGGTGTGTGATTCATCAGGTAATGCCGGCGCATCTATAGCCGCATATTCGGCCTACGCAGGACTCGGATGCGTAATCTACTCTACATCATCGGGGGCCAGGAATAAGATGGCGCAGATAGCTGCCTACGGTTCAAGCCTTAAAATCGTGGAGGGTGGGAGGGAGCAGGCCATGAGCGAAGCTGTCCAGGCCTCGGATGGGATGGGATACCACTATGCGGGGCATGCGTGGAGCCCCTACTTTATAGAGGGTGTGAGGACGATAGCCTATGAGATTGGGGAGCAGTTTAGCTGGAGCCTGCCCGACAGGATATACATCCCCACATCAGCCGGTACACTGCTCCTAGGAATCATACTAGGGCTAAAGACACTCCGGAGCTCAGGCCTGCTGGATAAATTTCCGGAGATTATCGCGGTCCAGCCAAAAGCCATCTCCCCGCTATACAACAGATACAAGAATGTGGGGGAGACATCCTATACTGCGAGCATAGCCGACGCGCTATCCCATACAAACCCCCCTAGGCTGGAGCAGATGGTTAGAGAGCTCAAGATTGTGGGCGGAGATGTGGTTGTAGTCTCGGACGAGGAGATAAGAAGGGCCCAGAGGGAGCTGGCATTCTCCGGCATATATGTGGAGCCTTCAGCGGCCGTCGGATACGCGGCCATAAGGAGAGAGCTGGATGAGATAATCGCCTCCGATGTGAGGGTTTTGACGCTGGCCACGGGGACGGGGCTGAAGACAGCCGACAAGACTGAGTAGATATGTATTCGTTAAAGATATTTCTGCTGTCGGTCGTTGTGCTGGGCGTCTCCCTCTCATCTCTCCTGCAGATGTCGCCTGTTCTGGCGGCCAGGCTTGGGGCCAACTACACCGAGATAGGGCTTCTCATGGGAGCCGCCCGCCTCGCCCCCTATGTCGCCATCTCACCCCTCGCAGGCCTTATGCTTTCCAGGATTCTTGGAGGTAGGGCTGTTCTATTGTCATCCGTCTCAACCCTAGCCGCCCTCACCCTTTCAGCCCTTGCGACAGACCTAACCTGGCTTACAGCAGCCCAGGTAGCCGTCGGAGTCTCCATGGTCTTCTACTTCCCCGTCTTCGAAATACTGCTAGCGTCAGAGTTTAAAGGTGTTGAGCGGATGAAAGCCTACAGCATGTTCGGAGCCTTCTCATCCATCGGCTTCCTGATAGGCTCGGTGGCGAGCGGGGGGCTAGCCCACTACTTAGGGCTCCCAGCCATGTTCTCGTTGGTGGCTGTTTTGGTGGCCCTTACGATTCCAGCCATGATAAGGTTCAAGACTGGCAAGCTCAACACAGGGGTGGAGAAACTCGATTTTAGAGAATTCTTCCAACAGCTCATGCCAGCCCTCTTCGTCACACTACCCTTCTACACAGTATTCGGCATAGTCCAGAACATCTTACCAGGATACGCCGCGTTGACAGGTGTGTCAGAGCTGGAGATAGGGCTGATGTTCCTAGGCATGTGGACCACGAGGATATTAACATCCCTATCCATGGGGAGACGTTCAACCGAGGCCTCCCGCAGATATTTTCTCGCATCAGGCCTGGCACTATCTGTCTTCTTGGCGTTGTCAGCCTACCTACCCGGAAGAGCCACGATGGCAGCGTTACTCCTTGTTACAGGCTCTGTAATCTCTGTGGTTTACATCCTAACCCTCTACATGACCTCCACCGGCTCAAGCCATATCCAGCCCACCGCTATCGGGGTCTACGAGATGATTATAGGTATCGCATTCCTAGTAGGGCCACCCATCGCCGGAGCAGGGGCTGACGCCTTCGGGGTGCCAAGCCTCTTCCTAGGTTTGGCGGCGTTAAGCCTTGTATCGGGCATGGCTGGAACATTGATGAGGCGCTAGTATATCTCCATCTCCACAAGCCTAGACGGCGTCCTCACAAACCTGTTGATGGTCACTTCTGCGATTATCTTACAATTCCTCACCAAGTTAATCATGTCCCATATGATGTTCCGTAGAACAACTGCGAGGCCGGCATCGTTTCTTTCCGAGGTGAAGAAATCTGAGAAGCTTATATGTTCTCCGAACTCTCTCCTAGACGTCTCAATTATCTCATTGGCTAGCGTGATGTCGAGGGAGAAGAAGGCCTTCATGGTCTTCCCCAGGAGAACTTGGACATATTCAATGAGTTTGGAGAGCCGCTGCCGCACATGCGCGGGGGTATTCTCATCCAACATAGCTGTCTCGTCAGCCGCCATCCTTACAGAGTCAGCCATCTCCTCCAAAGCCCTCACCACAAGCCTGTCACCAATAGCAGTAAGAAAATGCTCGGGCGCCCTCTCGACCTGAGACTTGGTCTTCACATCTATGAAGATCTGCCTCACGCAGAGGAAGTATAGCTCGTCGATCTTGTTCTCTATCCTCCTGATATCCTCGATTATGCTTTTCTTACCCGTCCTGACAGCCTCAGACAGGTTGTTGAGGATTGATGTGAGCATCACCTGTATCCTCTTCAGCAATGCCTCGATTGGAAACCTGTTGGGGTCGATGAAGGACTGGGCGATGATACGGCGGTAGGTCTGTTCAACAACCTCAACACCGGGCAACATATCAAGAGTCTCATTTATCACATTCTGGAGGTCTGCTGTCAACCCTTCACCGCTGAATATCTTTATCTCCTCAGCACCCTGTAGGTAGGCTCCCACTATGAGCCTGCCCAACAGGTTTCTGTCTTGGAATTTGGCCGCGTCAAAGGTTATGGCTGTATGCTTGGGCGCCTTAACAGCCTCCGTGGATATGCGGAGGCTTCCATCCGCCATCTCAGAGAGCTCCACAATCTGGCCGGCTGTAAGACCCCTTGATTTAACCCATCGGGACGGAAGTGAGACTGTGAGGGTTCCGGCGCCGACTTTCTGGAGTTTTCTCGCATACTGCACGTCATCTATGTAATATATTTAATATATATACCTAAATAATGCAGTCCCCATTAATTAACTGTATATACTTTAAATACAAAACATTTTAGATTAGCCACAACAGCTCCGTTAACACGGAAATGGAGCAGAAAGCTGTAACCATACAGAAGGTGTCGGCAAGGCGTAGTTACGCCAACGGCTACAAATACTGCTCGCGCTGCAGGGTCTACCACCTGACCGACGGTGTGAGATGCCCCTACTGCGGCATCCTCCTGAGGAACTCTCCCAGGAAGAAGAAGCCCAGCAGCACGAGCAGATATGTTAAGGTGGATTAGCTTTATTCAGGCTTCCACCTTAATCCTGCCGTATGGCGGAGCATGAGCTAGAGGGGTTTATATCCCGGATAGGCTCCACCCTGGTCAGGATAAATACTGAGAACCCTCCAGGCAGGGAGTTGGAGGCTGCCAGCTATCTGGCCGATAGGCTGGCCGAGCTGGGTCTCCGGGCCAGGGTTCTGGACCATGGTGGGGGTAGGGGCTCGGTTCTAGGGGTTCTTGACTCAGGTGTCTCCGGGCCGGTTCTCATGCTCAACAGCCATCTAGACACCGTTCCAGCGGGTGCTGTCGACGACTGGCCCTTCCATCCTTTCGAGTCGGGAGTGGTGGACGGTGTTCTGAGGGGTAGGGGCTCTGTGGATGCGAAAGGCTGTCTTACGGCTATGTTGGCCGCCCTAAAGATATTGGGCCCGCTTGGGAGGGGGAGGCTAGTCTTTGCCGGCGTGGCCGATGAGGAGGTGGGCGGGCTGGGGACAGCCAAAGTCGCTAAACTCTTGGATAGGGTGGATTACTCCGTCTTCGGGGAGCCCACAGACCTAACACCCCTTATAGGCAACAGGGGGAGATGCGAGATAGAAATCGAGGTTAGAGGAAGGCCTGCCCACGCCTCAACACCCTCCAAGGGTGTGAACGCAATATCGGCGGCTTCAAGAATTGTGGCCGGGCTGTCAAGACTTGAGAAGGGGTTTGGGAGAAGGCATAGGCTGATGGGGAGAAACACCGCCGCAGTGACTATGATCTCCGGCGGACTGAAATCCAACGTGGTCCCCGACAGGTGTAGCATCACGGTCGACGTGAGAACAGTCCCAGAAACCGATTTGGAGGACGCTGTGAAGTCCGTCGGGAAGACAGTATCTAGATATGCGGGGTCCGCCAAGGCCAGTTTATCTGTGAAGTCCTATCTACCCCCGGCGTGGACAGACGAGAATTCCAGGCTCGTCAAATCGGCCGTGAAGGCGTTGAGGTCCCTAGGTATTGTTCGGAGGCCGTCGGCTTTGAAGGCTACGACCGACTTCAGCAGGCTCCTCAAATATCATAGGGCTGAGGGGCTGATCCTAGGTCCTGGAGACCTCTCGCTGGCCCACACATTTAAAGAGGAGGTCCCAGTTAAGGAGCTTATCCTAGCCGCCCGGGCCTACGCCCTCATCGTCGAAGATATCCTCACCTCATCTTAGATAGCTGTGAAAGTATCTCATAATCAGGGCTATGTGGGCTATACCCTTATAGAAATCTTCAATCCGTATATTCTCATTCGGACCGTGAACATTTGAGCCGGCGTACCCCACACCGGTGGAGACGCAGGGCATGCCGAGAACATCTGTGAAGAGATACATCGGCCCCGATGCAGCGCCCGACGGCAGCACCACAGGCTCCGAGCCGTATGCTTCTCTGGCGGTGTCCGCCACCAAATGTACAAGATAGCTGTCTGGTTGGGTCCTTGCCGCAGGATATCCATGGATTTTCCGGATTCTAACACCGGCCCCGGCCGCTAAACTCTCAATTCTCTGGAAGATTTTGTCGGGGTCCTGCTTTGGCACTAGTCGGAAGTCCAACTTTGCCACGGCCCTGGACGGTATGGATGTTTTCGCCCCCTCACCGGTATAACCAGCTGAAAGCCCGCATATATTACAGGCAGGCTCCAGCAAAAGCCTCTTGAGCAATTTCTTCTCGTCAACATTTCCCGGACCTGTGCTGATGCCTTCCGGTGTTACGTCGGACAGCCTCACAACGTCCAGCATCTCAAGGAGCTCATCGGAGACTTCCTCTACATCTTCGTAGAATCCGTCCACCAGAACCCTTCCATCAACCCCGTGAACCATCTTCAGGAACTCTACAAGCCTCCATCCAGGGTTTTCGACTATGCCGCCTAGAGATGAATGGTATTCCACGCCTGTGGCCTCAACCTCTACATAGAGCATGCCCTTCACCCCTAGATTGATGACCGGCGGACCACGCCTGCTGACATGGCCATATTCCCAGATGCATCCGTCGGCGAAGAGGATGTCGCTATGCTCGTTGACAAATCTCTCCAAGCCCGGACTCCCAATCTCCTCACCCCCCTCCACCAAGAACTTTATGTTGACGGGGAGCTCTCCCAGAAGGGATAGGAGGGTGTCTATTGCTGCGATGCGGGCTGCTATGTTTCCCTTGTTATCCGCCGCCCCCCTGCCGAAAATCTTCCCATCCTTTATCGTAGGCTGGAAGGGGTTGGAGCTCCACCTGTCGAGGGGGTCTGCCGGCTGGACATCGTAGTGATTGTAAAACATGAGGGTGGCATGGGCTTCGACATTAAGCTCCCCCAATATTATAGGCCCTCCACCCCCGACCTCATATGAGGTAACCCTCAGCCCCACATCCTCCAAGAGGCCCTCCACCAGTCTGGCACAATCCCTCAACCCCTCGCCCGTAGCCGAGACGCTGGGCTGGGATATGAGGGTCTCAACCAGTTTTAGATATCTATCCCCGTTCTGCCTGATCTGGTTAAAGAGTAGGCCCCGCTCCATCCGGATTGGATGCTTTACTCCACGGTTTATGTCTTACCACTTGGTCCTATCCCCCTCGAGTAAACCGCTTCCGATATGTATCCTGTCAATATGCTTGGAGAGCTCGCTCCTAGTCTTGAAGGTCGAGTCACAGTAGGGGCATTTCAGCTCTTCTTTCTTTTCGGCCAATTTCCCTCGTATATAGTATATCTCCCTTCCCATATAAGGCTAAAGCTTCAACTGTGATAAGGCGTTTCTGAGGACTTTTACGCTTTCTCTGAAGAGCCTGTCCTCCTCCTGATTGAGCTTTATCTCCAGAATCTTCTCCACACCACCCCTTCCCAGCACGCATGGAACCACGGTGTAGATGTCTCTCTCCCCATATTCGCCGTCTAGATAGGCTGATGCAGGGATAACCATCTTCCAGTCCCTGAGAATAGCCGCAGCCATGACGGATACACCTGCCCCGGGTGCGTGGTGGGCTGACCAGCCCTTCAACCTGATTATCTCCGCCCCAGCCCTCCTAGTCTCCTCCACAATTGCCTTGATGGATTCGCCGTCCAGATATGAGGAAAGCTCTGAGGACCCTACGTAGGTGTATCTCGGGAGCAGGACCATACTATCCCCATGCTCCCCCAATATCATGCTTCTGATGGATTTGTAGCTAACCCCGAGGCGTTTTTTAATGATGTATCTAAACCGCCCTATGTCTAGGAGGCCGCTGAAGCCCATAACCCTCTCCCTCCTAAAGCCTGTGGTCTTGTAGGCTACGTAGCTCATTACATCTAAGGGGTTGGTGACTACGATGACTTTGGAGCTGGGCGCGTACTCCCTTATCTTGGATGATACATCCTTGATTATCTCGCTGTTTTTTAGGAGGAGGTCCAACCTTGTCATGTCTGGTTTTCTAGTTAGACCGGCTGTAACTACCACTAGGTCTGAGCCTTCCATGTCCTTGAAGTTGTTGGAGCCTGTAATGGCGACGTCTAGGTCGAGGATGGAGCATGCATGGTTCAGGTCGAGGGCCTCTCCCTGAGGCAGCCCCTCGATAACGTCTAGGAGTAGGATATCCCCCAGCTCCCTAAGAGCCATCTGCAGGGCAGCGGATGTACCGACACGGCCAGAACCAACAACAGTGATAAGGGTCATAGTATAAAAGCTGGTTGGCCGTCTAAAATAGTTGCCGTCTTCCGAGATATCTTAAAATACCTAACGCAGATATGCGGATGAGGTTGTCTGCGTAGGCGGGTATGGGCCGGCCAGCCTCCTCCTCCAAGGTTTTCCTTAACCTCTGAATAACCTTACCCGCATCCATCTCATCTCTGAAGGCCTCAACCCACATCACTGTTCTCTCCACCATCCTTCTCACCCGCTCCCCGGAGGGGTCAGTAGGCCCATAGTGGGGTGTTAGAAAAAATCTAGCCCCCAAACCACCGAGCTTCCGCATGCTATTGATGTACTGGTCTAGGTCGAAGCTTGGTGGCGGCGTGGTGGGTATGATGGCTGGGAAGTCAGGGTACTGGGCGGGGACTGCGTCGGCGGTTACTACCGACTGGCTGGAGGACTCGAATATGGAGATTTGGTGTGGCGCATGTCCCGGTGTGTATATGAAGGTGAGTTCACATCTGCCCAGCCCCAATACTTCACCGTCAGCAACGGCGCGGACCCTGTCTTCCTGTACAGGTTCAACGTCTCCGAAAAGCTTCATTATCTCGGGTCCGTAGATTCTCTTAACACTTTCTATGAGCTTATCTGGGCTGACCAGATGTTTTACGGCCTGGGGGTGGGCGAGGACCTCCGCCTCTGGATAGAGTTTTGCAAGCCCGGCCACCCCTCCGCAGTGGTCTAGATGGACGTGGGTTGGGATTATGTAGTCAAGGCGCTGAACCCCCAATTCCTGCAGCTTCGAGTAGACGTTATCAAGGCTTGAGGCATAGCCGGTGTCGAGGATTGCCGTCTTCACATCCTTAACTAGATAGCAGGCCACCGCCCTCCTGAAACCTAGTGCAGCCGTATCCAACAGATATACAGAGTCCAGCTTTTCAAACATAGTCCAGCACCTCTATCGAGATCTCTTTCCCAGATATTAGGGCGGCCCTCGGGCGGAGGCCGTAATATCGGCAGGAGAAGACTGTGAGAAGTCTTTTGCCGAAGAGGTAGGCGTATCCATCTGCTACGGGCTGGTGGGCCCTGATGAGGAGTCGAAGCCGGTTCCTCTCCATGAATCTAGTAAGAACATCCCCTCCGAAGAGCCTCGCCATGCCTCCTCTGGGGCTGGGCTGGAAGCCTTCAACATCCTCGTCGGGGTCGTTCCATAAGAGCTGGACAACCACACGGTCTTCAGGCTCCAAAGCACCCTTGCCTAGGCTGGAGAGCTGGCCCACATCCGTAACCCCTTCCGGCAGGCCGCCGTGAAGACATAGTACGTCACCGCCTATTATGGCCGTGTACGGGAGCTCTGCGAAGAGGCCGGCGAAAAGCCGGTAGACCTCACCCCCATAATAGCGTGACACAACATCGTAGAAGCCGTAAACCTCATTCATTGAGACCGTTTCATGATTACCCCTGAGTAGGTGGACCCTCCTAGGATTCTCCAGTTTTCTCTCAAGAATCTCGCATATATTCTCGATTTGCTGGGGCCCTCTGTCTACGTAGTCGCCGAGGAAGAGGATGTTGGAGCCATACCTCTCAGCCATCTGAAATCCTTTGAGGGTGGATTCTAGGTCTCCATGGGTGTCACCCACAACCAAGACCTTCTCCGCCTCAATCCGGAGCATAGACGGCTCACCGGCAATTAACGATGTGGCCTCGCTGAGTAGTCTTCTCAGCTGGCTGATGCCGGGTCTCAAGCTTTGACGCCTGCCAGCAGCTTCGAAAGCAGGGTGGAGACTTCTGAGGGTGTGCTGGCTACATGCACACCAGCGCTTCTCAGCGCTTTAACCTTGCTTTCATAGTCCCCCATCCCCATGGAGATGATGGCGCCTGCGTGCCCCATCCTCTTTTCAGGTGGTGCAGTAACACCCGCAACGTATGCTACCACGGGCTTCTTGAACCCTCTAACCCTAATGTATTCCGCAGCCCTCTCCTCCATGTCGCCGCCTATTTCACCGATCAGGACGACCGCCTTAGTATCATTATCCTTCTCGAACATGGTTAAAACCTCTATGAAATCCAGTCCTGTGATAGGGTCGCCGCCTATGCCTACCGCCGTGGTCTGTCCCAGCCCAAGTTTAGAGATGCCGTAGGCTATCTCGTAGGTGAGTGTTCCGCTCCTCGAAACCATCCCCACCACCCCTCTCCTGAATATGTGCCCCGGCATGATACCCACCTTCGCCTCCCCAGGCGTGATGACGCCTGGACAGTTGGGCCCCACAACTTCAACCCCGTGCAATCTGGCGTATCTTAGAAATGAGATGGTGTCGTGGATGGGGACATGTTCGGTTATTATCACCAAAAGCCTTAACCCAGCATCTACAGCCTCGTAGACGGCGTCGGCTACATTTGGAGCAGGCACCATGATGAGCGAGGTGTTTATCTCGGGATGGCTCCGCACCGCCTCCTCCACCGTGTTATATATCGGTATGCCGTCGAGCCGCTGGCCGCCTTTCATGGGTGTAACTCCTGCTAAAACCTTTGTTCCATACTGGAGCATGGAGCGGGTGTGGAAGGCACCCTGCCTCCCTGTAGCTCCCTGGACAACTACGGCTGTGCCACTCCCAACAAGTATGGCCATACCCCTTCACACGCTCCTGGCCAGCTGCACAGCCTTCTCAGCCGCCTCCTCCATCGAGTCCAACGGGTAGAGGCCGCTATCCACCAAAATCTTCCTCCCCTCCTCCTCATTAGTCCCCATCATCCTGACCACTATCTTCTTACCACCCCCCACTTCACGGCTCGCCTTAACCAGGCCCCTCGCCACCTCGTCGCATCTAGTAATGCCGGCGAGAATGTTTACGAACAAGACCTTCACCCTTGGATGGCTGAGGATTAGATATGCGGCCTTCTCGACAACCTCCTCGCTGGCCCCACCGCCTACGTCTAGGAAGTTGGCCGGCCTACCACCCTTCAACTTCACCATATCCATTGTTGCCATCGTCAGACCTGCACCATTGCCTATAATCCCAATATCACCATCCAGCTCCACAGCGCTGAATCCGAGACGGCGTGCCTCAGCCTCGAACCCCTCCCCCTCATCCATCCTCATGAACTCAGCATGCCTAAACAAGGCGTTATCATCGAGGATTATCTTGGCATCCAGGGCCACCAGCCCACCCTCAGGCGTTAAAGCCAGAGGGTTTATCTCGGCCAGTTCACAGTCCATATCCCTGAAAAGACGGTAGAGATTTTTGATGATCTCCTCCAAGGTCTTAACTGGCTGCCCTGAAAGAGATGTGAATAGGAGGGCTTTCCGTACCTGGTATTGGCTCAGCCCTATCAGAGGGTCTATACCTATCTTCAACAGCTTCTCAGGGGATATTCTGGCCAGCTCCTCAATCTCCACACCGCCCTCAGCAGACAAAATCATCACGGCGGACCTCCTGCTCCTCTCCACAGTGATGGCTAGGTATAGCTCCTTCTCTATCGTCTGATACGGAGTTACTATCACGGAGCGGACCTTCTCACCTTTCACAGTCCCAGCCAGCATCTCGCCAGCCAGCCGGCCCGCCGCCTCGGATGTCTCCGCAACCTTCACCCCTCCAGCCTTCCCCCGACCAGCAACGAGAACCTGAGCCTTCACCACAACCCTTCCACCCAGCTCCTCAGCCGCTCTAACGGCCTCCTCCACACTTCTAGCCACCTTAAACGGCGTCACGGGAATACCGTAGGCTTGGAAGAGCTGGCGTGCCTGATACTCGTATAACTTCATCTTCTCCTCCGTCCACGCTGTGACTCAATAATTTAAACTACTCTCCGAGTATAGCGTGCGGTCTTCCACCCCAGCCTCTCTAAAAGCCTTCATACGGGCCTGACATCCCCCGCATAAACCACAGTGGAGCTCCCCAACTCTCCAGCAGCTCCAAGAAAGTTCTAGCGGAGCCCCCAGACTATGGCCCAGCCCGACCACATCAGCCTTCCTCAAACCTATCAGAGGGGTCAGTATCCGCAGCCTAGGATATGGTAGAGACCTCCCAATCAACGCCTCCAGCTCATCCAGATATGGGCGGCTGGCATCTGGTAAACCTGTCTGATCCTCTAAGGTATGGCCGCCGGCTAGGGCCTCGGCGTCTGTCTGGGCTGCTATATGGGCTGCAAGCGAGTAATAGATGATGTTCTTGTAGGGTATGATGATGTTGGGGGCGTCAGGTATTGCGTTGTATATGCTTTTTTTGGCATCCTCTGTAAAGTCGAAGAGCTCCCTCAGAAACTCAAGGTTGAAAACCATGAGAGTGGCCTTGCCAAGCCTACTAGCAATTCTCTCTGCGGCCTCCCTCTCCCTAGGATTCCGCCTGTAGGTGTTGAAGCTTAGAAGTATGAGCTCCCAACCCTCGGCCCTAAGTTTCCAGGCGAGGGTTGTTGAGTCCATTCCACCTGAGAAGAGGGCCACAACCCTACCCATAAGGTTCAGCGTCCACTGTTGAGATGGACCACTTGTTCAACCCCTCAGAAAGCCTCACGTATATCCCGCTAACATTCTCCGGCATCCTCTCCCTTATGAGGGCTGCTATATGGGCTGAAATATTCTCGGAGGTGGACTCGGAGTCTATCACATATATCGAGGCGACAGGTGTCTCTATCATATATTCGCCGCCTATACCCCTAAAACTGATAGAGGCCCGGCCGTCCTGAATCTTCACATATTTTCTTGAGACGATTAGCTTGTGATCCATCATATTAATGATGGACCTCAATATATCTTTCAGCTCACCAAACTCTACAACCATATCGTCGACAAGACGGCCCGTAAGCCCCACCCTCACGCTGGCTGTATGTCCGTGGAGGACACCGCATTTGGGGGAGCTGGGGAGAAAGTGGGCGTAGTCAAAGTTAAGTGAGCTGCCGCCGACCTCAACCACCCTCCTCGCAAGAGATCTTCCATCGGCCTTAGGGGATGTTACCACAGCCATCATACGATGGCTCCCGCTATTAGAGGTTTCCCTGCTGGAGCTTGTGGATTTCATCGCTGTACCTATGATATTTGAGTATTATCGGGCACCAATCCTTCTCAGGACAGTAGCCCAGGTAGCGGCATTTCTCACCCATGTGTCTAGCGGTATCTGGATAGGTCTTCTCCAGCTCCCTCCATATCTTATAGGCTATACCCCTCTCCTCCCACTGGGTGTAGCTGCATGTCCTTGTGCCTATGAAGCCCTGGGGGTAGAGAAGGTTGTAGCCGTTATAACACCTGACAACGTATAATCTCAGGGCCTGAGGGAGTATGTAGCATGCTGCCGACGGCTTGACACCCATCGACACCAGCTCCTCATACGTATTCAACGCATCTAGGACTGCGTCGATATAGTGGGTTTTCAGCCTCTCATCCTTCTTGATGGTGGGTGGTGTGACGATGTTCTCCTGGGGGGATTTTAAAGCCCTCTCAGCCGCTGTATAGATGGATTCCACAGCTGTAGGCACTGTCCTATGTCTGACAGCTTGATGATAGGCCACCAGTGACATGGGTTCAAGGGTTGTGGCCGATATAAGCGGGTTCACCGAATCCAATACCTCCTTCAAGTCCTCGGAGAACGGCGGTAAATCACCTATGAGGTTGACATGGTTGAGGATGACGGGCTCCTGCGGCATCCCCGCATTCCTCACGATCTTCTCCAACAATATGTCGTGTGGTTTGAACAACAGCGGGTATGGGTAGGAGGTCAGCCTATTCCTAAACGACATGCGGGCACGATATAGCTGCGGCGCTATCTCAGCTATTTTGCCGCCATAGACCTCTGCGAACGCGTGAACTTCTGCAGGTAGATAGCCCGACTTCTCAGAGCATAGCTGAAGCAGCCCCACATAGTTTTCGAAGCTGGAGCTTATGAAGAGGGATGTGGCAGTGCCTAGGGGGAGAAGATATCTAGCATCCTCCAGCTCAACACCCGCCTCCAAAAGCTGGTCATAGGTTTTGAGAAGCTTCTGGAACATCTTCCAATATAGCTGCCTACCATCGCCCAAGTCTAGCGGCTCGACAGCGTCATCTAATGTCACCCTGCTACGTCTCTGGGATTCTTGGAGATAGGAGCCGAAGATGGGTGCCACCAGAACAAGGGATAGGGCCCGGCTACATTTTAGCACCTCCAGCTCTAGGTGGAGGGATGTGGTGATTGATGCATGTCCTCTACGGGTGGATTCGGAATGCATCCGCAGAGTCGTCTTTCTCAAGTCCTTGCCGGAGGAGAGCAGAGCGCCTATCTTAGCCTCCACGTCTAGCCCTCCAAAGGTTCCCAGACCTTCAGCCGCTAGGAATTCATCGGGCCCCACATCTACATTCTTTCCGTCAACCGCTATGCTAGCCCTTGGCCCGTATCCGTAGAACTTGACCCTAAACATGTGCCAAAGCCTTGCTCTAGATAGCTCATACCCTAAATTTAAGCCGGCACCCACATGTATGGATGGTTTTGGAGTCTTTTCTCCTGGGACTGGCCTATATCTTCCCAGCCTACGTGGCCAACGCCACACCTGTGGTAGCAGTAAAGATTCTGGGAAGAGCCCATCCGATAGATTGCAGGACAGTGATGATCGATGGGAGGAGGGTTCTAGGTGACGGTAAGACTTGGGAGGGGCTTATAGCGGGTGTAGGATTCGGGACCTTCACGGGTTTTGTCATGAGCCTCTTCATACCTTACCTGTTCAGGTCGATGGCCGAAGTGTTTACGCTTTCTGCTGGTGCGCTGCTAGGCGACATCCTAGGAGCCTTCATCAAGAGGAGGGTCGGCCTACCCACAGGCTCGCCAGCCCCACTCCTCGACCAGCTGGGATTTCTAATCATCGGGCTTCTCTTGGTTCACATCATCTTCACCCTCCCACCATGGATAGACGCCACCACGATAATCCTCCTAATGGTCTTCACCTTCGCCATGCATATCGGAACAAACCTCTTCGCATACCTCGTAAGGCTCAAGGACAGATGGTATTAGGATGGCCTGCCCCGCATTTCTAAAGGGCCAGCTCAGGGTTTGTCCTTCTCAGGAGGGGTAAAAGCCTCCGAAACAAAGCGTTTATCTGGGCTAGCTCCTGTAGGCAGAGTTGTGTATCGGAAGACCTCGCTTTATCGTCTTTCACGGCCCTGTGAACGCCTAGAAACCTAGACACTGTTGTGATGTCGTGTTCTTCGAACCCCATTTTTTCACGGGCATATCTCTGAAGGTCTAGATGGATTGCCTCGTATAGGGGTGACGGGTCGAGCTTATGATAGAGTGATCGGGCGGTGATGAATGGGATGCCCAGCCTCATGCCAGCCCAAGTGACCAAAATATCCGCATAATGGATGGTGTGAAGGGCTGTCTTCAAAACCTTCTTCTCATCCTTCACATTCTTGACCTTGAAAACTTTGGGTTCTCCATCGTACTCCATGACGCCCAAGGCAGCTATCCTGCAGGTGACCGCATCCCATCCTGAAGACTGGATGCTCAGCATGAGGACGGTGGGTGCTAGCCTGCTCCTGTCCACAGCTTTATACAGGAGATGCCTTTAAAAAAGATAACACTCAAATAGGAATATCCGCCGCCTTTCCGGTGAGGTGTGGATATTGGCTGGTGATGGCCTTCCAGAAGGGTGGATGTCTTCCAGTCCGGCCTAGCTGTTAAACCCTCCCACTTGGGAGCTGGCCAGAAGGAGAAGCTGGACAACCTAGTAAAGCTGGCAAATCATCTATTCCGGGAGAAGATGAAGTTTCTAGTCATAGATTCGGAGAGAGAAATGGATGATATAACACCATCCACATACAACCTGTTGTTAGAGAAGACCGCACATCTAAACTTTACACCGGTCCTCACCTTGCCTGTGAGAAGGTCAGATTTTCACGACCGTCTCACGGAGGTGTTGGATGTGGTTGCATGTGGTGGGGGAGGTGTCTGCCTTGTGGCCGGCAACCCCGCATATCTGGATGAAGATGAGAGGAGGGTGAAGGCTGGCCATCAGATCTTGGCTGCTGCAGAGATGTTGAGGTTGAAGGCGCCCAAAACCCTTCTGCTGGTGGGGACTGAGAAGATGGTGAGGCCGGCGTTGGAGGCTTCGAGAAGATATGGAGCCATACCCTTCACCTTATATGGTGTAGATATGGGGTGCGAGTTGAACCGGCTGGTAGAGCTTTCAGATAACTCCGTCGCAGTCTACACACCCTACTTTATAGGGCCATACCTTCCAAGGGAGGCGTTGGATGTTCTCCGGGGCTATGTCTCAAGAAGGGGATATCAAGGAGACGGGATGGCTTTAGGGCTTGAGAGACTAACACTCGCAGGTGGTATAGAAGAGATACGTGAAAAGGTTAGAAGGCTTTGGAGCAGCGGGGTGAATATTGTGGTCGGCTATCCAGCACTGCTGAGTCCTGAGCAGATTTCAGCGTTGGCTAGAGCTTTGGAATTCTAGGCTTGACAAATGGCCCAAGCCTGATCTTAGCCCTACGCTTCCTTCCCCTAATGTCTACGGTGACATCCACATCTTCACCGACATGCTGTCTCTGTATGTAGCCTAGGGCTATCCCTTTCCCGAGGGAGTAGGAGTATCCTCCACTGGTCACATATCCTATCGTGTCATCGTTTCGGCTGAGAACCCTGTAGCCGTGCCGTGGTATGCCCTGCTCCTCCATCTCCAGCCCAACCAAGAGTTTAGAAGGCCCCACCCTCTCCAGCTCAAGATACCTATCCCGGCCTATGAAAAACTCGTTATCAAGCCTAACCGCCCATTCCAGCCTAGCCTCCAGAGGTGTTGTTCTCTCATCCATGTCCTGCCCGTAGAGAGGATAGCCGGCCTCAAGCCTCAGTATATCCCTGCAGGCAAGCCCGCACGGCTTCACACCAGCCCCTGTGAAACGCTCAAATATTTTCACGTAGTTTTCTTTGACACCGCAGAGGATGCATATCTCGAATCCGTCCTCCCCTGTGTAGCCGCTCCTAGTGACCAGTACAGTGCAGCCCCCGAAGTTTGTGATGCGTCCGCTAAACCATTTCATCCCTGACACATCTTCACCCAGCCATTCGGAGACATGTTTAGAAGATGCGGGGCCTTGTACGGCTAGTAGTGCTGTGGACTCGGTAACATCCTCCACCATCACATCACCTACGGCATGCTCCAACATCCACGAGACCACCCTCTCCCTAGTTGCAGCGTTGGATACCACTAGGAAGCTGTCGCCCGCCACCCTTAAAACGGTCACATCATCGATGATTCCCGCATCCTCATTCAAGATGAGGCAGTATTTCATCCGCATCTCTTTAAGGGTGGATACGTTGTATGAGGTTATCCTTGTGAGGAGTTTTCCAGCATCCCCACCCCTCACCACCGTCCTAGTCATGTGGCTTATGTCAAATATGCCGGCGCCGTCTCTGACAGCCCCATGCTCCTGTCTAACCCCCTCAAACCAGAGTGGGCTGGCCCATCCGGCGAAATCTCCTATCTCAGCACCCAGACTTTCATGGAGGCTGAGTAGTGGTGTCCGCCTCAAGTCTCCTCATCCTATATACTCGCCAGCTGGGTGTTAAGGTTCTTGGATGGGAAGCCCTCGCCTCGTCAATCCTTGAGACCGATGTATTATGGGGGGCTGACCTAACCAGCTCCGGCGTGTTATAGCATTCCTCGATAACAGCCTCGAAGGCCTTCACATATCTATCCAGCTCCTCCTTGGACTCGGTCTCTGTCGGCTCCACCATAAACGCCTCATCCACAATCAGTGGGAAATAGATGGTTGGAGTGTGGAAGCCGTAATCTAGGAGTCTCTTCCCCACCTCTAGGGCCCCCAGACCAGTCTCCCTCCTAAGCCTGGACAGGCTGAGGACAAACTCATGTTTTCGATGCTGTCCACGTCCGTAGGGCACTGATACACCTCTAACCATCGACATCTTCGAAAGCATGTAGTTGGAAGCTGTAACCGCCGCCATCGCAGCCCGCCGCAGCCCCTCGCCACCCATAGAGACAATATAGGCATATGCCCGCAGGAGGACGCCGAAGTTTCCATAGAACATCTTGACAGGGCCTATGGAGCCGGGCCTATCAAGAACAAGCCTGAAGATTTTTTTCTCTTCATCATACTCTATAAGCGGCGGCGGCAGATACTTCACCAGCCTCTCCACAACTCCAACAGGTCCTGAGCCTGGCCCACCACCTCCATGGGGGGTGGAGAACGTTTTATGCAGGTTTAGGTGGATGATGTCGAACCCGAGGTCTCCAGGCCTCACAACACCGGCTATGGCGTTCATGTTGGCGCCGTCATAGTAGAGTAGGGCGTCGTAGCTGTGGACAATCTCCACTATCCTGCCGATGTTCCTCTCGAATAGGCCTAGGGTGTTGGGGTTCGTAAGCATCAGCCCAGCCACATCATTATCCATAGCCTTCTCCAGAGAGTCCAAATCCACACATCCATCCCTACCGGTGGCAACCTCCTCCACCACGAAGCCAGCCATAGCTGCGCTCGCAGGATTTGTTCCATGGGCAGAGTCAGGCACCAGTATCCTCCTCCTCTCACGCCCTTCCTTCTCACGATGGTATGCCCTCATAATCAGACAGCCCACCAACTCACCGTGGGCACCAGCCGAAGGCGCTAGGGAGAAGCGGGCCATCCCAGTCAGGGCGATAAGATTCCTCTCAAGCCTGTAAAGGATTTCTAGACAGCCCTGAACCGTCTCCTCCGGCTGGAGGGGGTGTATGTTCGATGCCAGCTCAAGCCCAGCCAGCCTATTATTCACTACTGGGTTATACTTCATCGTACAGCTACCCAGCGGATAAAATCCCGTTGATATGCTATAGTTCATCTGGCTAAGCCTCGTAAAGTGTCTGACCACCTGAGGCTCAGAGACCTCCGGAAGGTCTAGACTATCTCTGACAGCTTCTTCAGGGAGATGCTTGAAGTATCTCTCAGAGACAGACCGTATATCGTCATCGATGGGTGGAGGTGTGAAGCCTACAAGCCCCGGCCTGGAGAACTCGTATATCAGCCCTTCATTCCATGAGGCCTGCCTATACCCTCCCACCGGCCAACACCCCAGCGTATTTCAAGATATCCTCTTTGGAGTGGACCTCGGTGACACATGTAAGTATGGCATCGCCCAACTCTGGGAAAGCACGGCGGAGCGGTATCCCACCCACAATCCCTGACGCCAGAAGTTTCTCAAGGATTTCCCCGTTTCTCCAACCCTCCATCCTGTAGGTGAACTCCATGTAGTGGGGCGCATCCACCAGAGGCACTTCGACACCATTTTTCGAGAGGACCTCGATCATATACGCAGTCTTGGCGAATATGTGGCGGGCCAACTCCTGCATCCCCCTCTTTCCGAGGATGGATAGATAGGCGGCGGCCGCTATGGCGCAGAGGGCTTGATTCGTGCATATGTTGGATGTCGCCTTGTGGCGCCGTATATCCTGCTCCCTAGTCCTCAGTATCATGGTGAAGGCCCTTCTATCCCTATTCAACGTCTCTGTGAGCCCTACCAGCCTTCCAGGCATGACTTGGAGGAGGCGTCTATCCATCTTACACCCTAGAATACCCATGAGCGGGCCGCCGAAGCTCATGGGCAGCCCCAGCGGCTGGCCCTCACCCACAACGATGTCAGCCCCATATTCTCCGGGCGGCCGTAAAAGACCTAGACTGGTCGGCTCTGCGCCAACCACAAGAAGACTGCCGGCATCGTGAACAACCTCCGAGACAGCCCTAAGACCTGACATTATATTACCTAGGAAGGTCGGGTTCTCAACATATACTGCGGCCACATCCCTTCCCAACCTCTCTTTCAAGGCCTCCACATCCAGCTCCCCATCACTATTATGCGGTATCTCCTCCAGCTTCAGCCCTGCGGGTGCGAGGTATGTCCTCGCCACACCCAACCTAACTGGCGAGACATATCTGGCGCATAGCACTCTATGACCCCCACGATATCTATGGGCCATAAGAAACGCCTCAGCTACTGCTGTGGCCCAGTCATACATCGAGCTGTTGACCACATCCACACCGTAGAGGTCTGCCACCATACTCTGAAACTCGAAGAGGGCTGTCAAGACACCCTGAGATGCCTCGGGCTGATATGGCGTATAGCTGGTTACATATTCGCTCCTCGAGACAATCTCCGTCACAGCCGCTGGGATATAGTGGGGCCATACCCCGCCACCCACGAAAACCTTCAACCCTGAACGATTCTTCGACAGTATATTCTTCACATGCTCGTAAAGCTCCATCTCCGTCATCGGCCCCTCCAAATCAGGAGGCCTCGGTAGAATGTATCTTCCATCTATATCCGAGTATAGCTCCCAGATATCGGAGACCCCAATCTCGCGGAGCATTTCAGAGATTGATTGATCGGTGTTTGGGATGTAGCGGTGGGACATAGGCTCACAATAGCTGCAACAGGCCCACTACTTATGTCTGAATAGCCTCCAACGGTTAATAGAAACCCCTACCGTAGGGAATGCCATGAAATATCCTGTGATAGTCCTTAACTTTAAATGCTATCTTGAAGCCCTCGGCGAGAACGCATTACGTCTCTCCCAGATGGCTGAGAGAGTGGCCGGCGAGACAGGTGTAGAGATAGTGGTCTGCCCATCCACCCTAGACCTGGAGATGGTTGCCTCGAAGGTGAGGGTTCCGGTATTCGCCCAGCATGTTGACCCGGCACCGCCCGGCCCATACACAGGCTCCATACCCGCCGAATCCCTAAAACTTAAAGGATTAGCCGGCTCGCTTCTAAATCACTCTGAGAAAAGGCTTCTCCTCCAAGACATATCCGCAGCCGTTGCCAGGCTCAGGGATAACAGCCTACTCTCCATCTTATGCACAGGTGACCAAATCACCAGCATGGCGGGGGCGGCTCTCCAACCAGACATGATAGCGGTCGAGCCTCCAGAGCTCATAGGCACAGGCATAGCTGTGTCAAAGGCGAAGCCTGAAATCGTTAAGGAAGCGGTGGAGAAGGTTAAGAAAGTAAACGATAAGGTGCATGTATTATGTGGGGCAGGGATATCCGGGCCGGAGGATGTAGCCGCAGCATTAAGGCTTGGGGCCGAGGGGGTCCTGCTCTCCAGCGCCTATGTAAAGAGTAAGAACCCTGAAAAGCTTTTGAGGGATATGGCGGAGGCTGTCTAAACAATCTCAAGCTCTACAGGCTCTCCGTCCGCTGTGTATGCGTATATGTCATTCTCATCCCTGTAGGGTGCGGCCACTATCAACATGATACGCCCCATGGCATGGTTCAGGTCTTCGACTGATGGCTCACCCACCCCCGATGGATGGGAGTGGGCCGTACCGAGGAAAGTCAGGTCTATCGGTAGCTGATAGGGGTTGAAGGAGGCGAAGCCTTCACCATAAACCGATTGGGGAGCCAGCAATATCTCGGAGATTCGCAGAACATCTCCAGACTTGCCACCGTGGAGGAGGGCGATAACCTCCCTAGGATGGAGCTCCCTGGCCATCAATAGGAGAAGCTCCATCTCCCTCCTTGGCAGCTGGACCTTTACCATCAATTCTGTGCTGGATTATACCTAAATAAACTATACATCGCCACTATCAGATTGGGTGCCGCCCTTAAGTCTTTTTATATACGGCTGTTAAGTGTTTAAGAGATATGGCGGCGGTTACGGCGCTCAACAAGTTTAGGAACTTCAGTGAATGGTTTGACAAGCTGGTTTTAGATGCGAGGATTGTGGATGACAGGTTTCCGGTTAAGGGCTTCGCCGTATATCTTGAGAACGGCTCCTTCATCCTTAGAAGGTTGAGGAACCTTCTGGAGGAGGAGCTGGAGGCCACGGGGCATAAGGAGATGCAGTTCCCCCTAGTTACTACCGATGAGTTATTCGGAAGGGAGGCCCAGCACATTAAAGGCTTTATGGCTGAGGTCTTTACGATAGAGAGTGCTGGTAACACCAAGCTCGAAAGGAAGCTGATAATAAGACCGACATCCGAGACGATAATGTATCCGATGTTTAAGCTCTGGATTAGGAGCCATGCAGACCTCCCCCTCATGGTTTACCAAAGTAACAACGTCTACAGATATGAGACCAAGGCTACCAGACCCTTATTCAGGGTCCGGGAGATACCTTGGAATGAGGCGCATACGGTCCACGCCACGGCATCGGAGGCCGAGGACCAGGTGAAGAAGGCCGTGGAAATCTATAGGAAGGTTTTGGATAAGGTGTGCATAGGGTATCTCATACTGAGACGGCCTGACTTCGACAAATTTGCGGGAGCCAAATACTCCATCGCCTTCGACGCATGGACACCGGACGGTAGGGTAAACCAGGTCGGCACAGTTCACAACCTGGGTAAGAATTTCTCAAAGGTCTTCGAGATAGAATTCGAATCAAAGGATGGGAAGAGGGAGAACCCATACCAGCTATGCTATGGATTTGGGTACAGCAGGGTGTTGGCGGCCATAATAGCCCAGCACGGAGATGATAGAGGACTCGTCCTTCCATCGGAGGTAGCTCCAACACAGGTGGTGATCATCCCCATATACTTCAAGGGGCAGGAGCAGACCATCCTGGATTATGCTAGGCGGGTGGCTGAAAATCTCAAGCCTCTGAGAGTTTTTGTGGATGAGAGGGATGACATGACTCCTGGTGAAAAGTTTTACCGCTGGGAGATGTTGGGGGCCCCGGTTAGGGTTGAGGTGGGTCCTAGGGAGGTTTCCGAGAACAAAGCCACTGTATTCCGAAGGGACACCCTGGAGAAGGAGCAGGTTGATTTCGAAACACTGAACAGCTACGTGAAAGAACTCCTCCGCAAAATAGATAGCAACCTGTCGCAGAGAAGCAAGAGAATCATGGAGCAGATGATAACGGATATAACAGACCTTCAGAAGGGCCGGGAGGAGATTTCAGCAAGGAAGATTTTGAGGGTTGAATGGTGTGGAAAGACTGACTGCGCTGAAAAGCTGAAGGAGGCTGTGGGAGGCGAGATTCGGGGCACACTTTACGATATTACAGAGATACCTACAGGCTCATGTATTGTATGCCAGCAGCAAGCCAGAGAGGTAGTCTACGTGGCGAGAGCCTACTAGGTCTAGCCAACACTATAGGATGGGATGTAGTTGTCCAGGTGTCTTAGACGCTTAGCCGGGTGGGGATGAGTGCTGAAAATCTCCATGGCCAGGCTGGGCTTGCTATTCTTAACCTCTTCCACCAGTCTGTCTATGTCGCCGTATGCCCTTATCGATGTGTCAGGGTCCACTATGAAGAAGGCCTTGAACTGGTCGAAGTGGGCCACTTCACTCTTGGGTAACCTGCCCGTAAGCGTCATAATCCTGACAAGGCCCCTCTGTAGATGTCTAGCACCATCCGGAACCACCTTGGCGGCGTGATAGTCTGCGAAGTATTCCCGGAGCCTGCTCATATAGAAGACGAATAGGTTGAAGACAAAGCTTGCAGCTATTAATGCTATGCCTATCAAGGCGGCGCCGCCACCCCTATCCCTGCTGCTGGAAAATAGGAGCGAGTAGCCCAGATAGTAGACTATAGCTGGGATGATGCTGATCATCATCATCAAGGCTACGTCCTTATGCTTGATGTGGCCTATCTCATGCCCTATGACGGCCTCTATCTCCTCTCTCGGGAGGCTGTTGACAAGCTTTCTGGTTACAGCGACTATAGGGCCTGTCAGAGGGCTTCCATAGGCGAAGGCGTTGGGTATGTCTATCTCGGCGATCATAGTCTTCGGAGGCCGGTCTATGCCGCTGGCCGCTGATATCCTAGCCACGGACTCGGCCAGCCAGCCCATCTGCCCCTCCACCGGCCTAACCCTGTATATGGCCCCCACGATATAGGGTCCGAGCAGCCACTGGATGATGTGGAAGAAGACCACAAAACCGATGATGCTGTAGACGCTGAGGAAGGAAGACCCGATATAGGATAGTACGGCGGCGAATATGAGGGAGGCTAATGCTGTAACGGCCGCCCATGTCCCCAGCATCGCCAGCCTAAGCTTGATTAGTGATACACGGCCCCTCTCCGACATAGGTATCACCCTAATCTTCGGCAGGTGCCTCTCCCTAATAAACCAATTCCAAGAACCCTTAAAAGAACTGTTCCGGTTTCCTCTCCTCCCTAGCCCTCACCTTGAGGACTCCGTAGTGGATTGCACAGCTTATGCATAGGTTTTTCACCACCACATTCTCGGCAAGATAGGCACCGGCCTGCTTCAGCTCCCTAGCCAAGTCACCCTTCACAAGGGATACACGTCGGGTAACCCGTTGAACCTTGCTTCTCGGAACGTATGCACCGCAGTTATCGCATTGGATGGTGGACTCCTTACCCTTGGCTCCCTTTGCCCTGCCCCTGCTCTTCCTCTTGAATGGCATGCATAATACTACTATCCTATGATTTAATAAGTTTATGGATGGTGTAGCGGTATCCAGGTGACACACCAGCAAACCCCCGACCAGACCTAACGTCTAGTGTGTTGATAACGCACACCAAAGCTTTCAGGCTGAACACATACCATCCGCCCACCTAGCCGCAAGAGAGGGCTGGAAAACCGAGGCAGTGATGTATCTCTCCCTATCCGGCCAGCACTCGCCCTTGAAAAACCCTTTATAAAGGCTCTGATGAATGGGTAGTCTTTCTGTCGGTTTTTAAAAAGGGTTTGCAGCGTGATTACAAATAGTTATATATATTTATTTGCAATGATGTTGCAAATGGAGCGGTGGAACCCTTGGTGGAGAGGGGAGCCAGACCCCACCTATCTAGCTTGGGCTAGTCTTCCTGTTAAGTGGGTGCCGGATGAGGTTGACATGCTTCCGTTGGAGCCGTTCGCCCTAAATTTTGTTCACGGACCCAGGCAGGTGGGCAAGACCACCATGTTGAAACTCCTCATCAATAAACTCTTGAATAGGGTGGAGCCGAGAGCTATACTCTACCTGTCATGTGACGAATTCTCCGACTATGAGGAGCTGGGAGAGGTGTTGGATGACTATCTAAGGGCGAGGCTGGCTTGGGGTATTTCCCACACATACATCTTCCTCGACGAGGTTACTTTTGTTAAGGAATGGTGGCGTGCCATTAAGGCGAGAATAGACGACGGCTCGCTACGTGGCTCGGTGGTAACGGTGACCGGCTCAGCAAGCATGGAACTTTTGAGACAGAGAGAGTATTTTCCAGGAAGGCGGGGGAGAGGAAGGGACATAACCATGATGCCGTTGGGGTTTCATTCATACATGAAAAAGATTCACGGGCTTGAGCTTATGACGGTGCACCACCTAGATGAAATTGATAAAGTTATGGCCGGTAATAGAATTTATGGCGAAAGCCTATCCAAGCATTTTAATGCTTATCTCGAGACGGGCGGATTCCCGCTAGCCATAAGGGAGATGAAGGAAGTTGGGAGAGTTAGTGAAGGGGCTAAGAAGACTCTCCTAGATGGCTTTCGGAGTGATTGGTTAAGAATTGGTAAGAGTGAGTCAGCTATGAAGGAGGTGATAGCCTACTTGATTAGGGCCAGGGCAGCTCCCATAAGCTGGCTCTCCATCTCCAAGAACACATCCCTATCCTCCCCGCATACAGCACGAAGTTATGTCGAGGTTCTTGAGAACCTTATGATAGTCACCACCCTCAACTTCCTCGAGCCCGGAGGTAGGGTTGTGTATAGGAAGAATAAGAAAATCCATTTCACGGACCCCTTCATATATAGAACGCTCGCAGAATACTGCCAAGCCAGAGTTGATGAGGACGCATTAGTTGAGGGCGTTGTCGCATCACACCTCTCCCGGAATTATAGGATATACTACTGGCGGAACTCCACGGAGGTTGACTGTCTGGTGGACGAGGATGGTGAATACTACGGTTTTGAGGTCAAGTGGGGAGTGAAAGAAGGGCGTAAGCCACGCTGGCCCAGACACGTCACACTCCTTACCAAAGATACGATACCCCTTTTTCTTTCCTCTCTCCCCTTCGCCTGAGAAAGTGGGTTCATCTCCGCCCGGCGGTTAGGACATCCGGCATGGAGGCCGAGGATTTGTAGAGGTGTTGCATTATGAGATGCGGGGATGGTTTAATATTTTGGCATGTCATCGGAGACTTGTGTGGCGGGTCTTTCTCCTCGCACCGGCTCTGGCATCCCTCTTGATGGGGCTTTTTGGAGGGCTTGCCAGAATGGGTTTAGTGGGTCCTGCTCCGTCACACATTCTCCTGGGGCATGGTGTGTTGATGATGTTGGGTTTTATAGCATCCCTCATAGCTCTTGAAAGGTTTGTAGCCCTAAGGAGTTGGTGGAGCCTACCAAGCTATCTCCTCCTAGCTGTGGGAGGGGTTTTTGTTGCTGCCGGCTACCCGTCTCCGGGTGTTTTCCTACTGGTTTTGGGTTCAGCAGCCTTTTTGGCTCTACATCTATGGATTCTGTTGAGACATCGGCAGGGCTACCTAGTATTGATGTCTGTCTCATGCCTCCTCCTCTTTATAGGGAATCTGAAGCTATTTTTCGGCCTTCCCATATTCGAGGCTGCTCTCTCATGGATAGGTTTCCTCATTCTCTTTATAATGGGTGAAAGGATGGAGATGGCAAGGCTTAGAGGTTTTAGATATCCGTTCTCAGCCCCCGCATATATTGCAGCATTCCTCCTACTGGCTGCAGGCGTATACACCCCGGTAGCCGTTGAACTCGCTTCATCCGCTGCGTTAATCCTCCCCTTCGCCGTGGCCAGATTCGACCTAGGATTGAGATTCATACGAGGCCATGGATTTCAGAGATATCTTGCCAGCGGCCTAGTGTGCGGATACATCTGGCTTGGATTAGGAGGCCTACTCATGCTCCTGAGGGGGTATCACGACTCCGCCCTACACGCCATATTCTTGGGGTTCGCAGGCACTATGATAATGACTCACGCACCTGTTATCTTCCCAGTAATTATGAAGACCAAACATCTTTACGCCAAGAACCTATACATCCCCCTCGGGCTACTCCAGGGCTCAACCATTCTGAGGGCGCCAGGGTTATTAGATCTCTGGAAGATCTCGGGGATTCTCACAACGGCATCTGTAGCCTCGTTCATGATCCTCACATTTTACAACCTGAGGCGGATTTCATAGTGATGGGATTACATCGGATATGAAGGCCCGCATATGGGCCAGATACTCCTCAACCTGTCTGTCTCCGAAATAGCATACGAAGTAGGAGACGCCTGTGGAGGCATATTGTTTAATCATGTCCACGACCTCGCCGTGTTTTCCTGATAGCATCTGTCTTACTTCGCCCAGTGGTGAACGTGTAACCTTGGGCGTCCTCCCTGTCAGGTCCACCGTGAAACGGCCTGAAATCGTAAAGCCGTTTGGCGGCCGCTCAGTCGAGAGACGGGTCCTAACATCTTCGGGGGGAAGCCCTGTGAAATGCCATCCAACACCATAATGTAGCGCCCGTCTGTAGGCCCTTAACGAGTTGCCCCCAACCCATATCGGCGGCCCATCCTTCTGGGCAGGCCTAGGGTCCGACAGAGCCTCCGACACCTTGTAGTAGCGGCCAGCAAAAGAAAATCTGTCCTCCCGCCACATAGTCTTGACGAGCTCTAACGCCTCATCAAACCTCCTGCCTCTATCATGGAAGCTGGCACCGAGGTTTTCAAACTCTTCTTGAGCCCATCCAGCTCCAAAGCCCGCAATCACACGTCCCCCGCATAGGCTGTCGAGTGTTGACAGCGTCTTCGCAGTTATCACAGGGTTACGCATGGGCAGTATGATGACTGAGGAGCCAATCATGACCCGCTCAGTCAAGGGGGCGGTGTAGGCCATTACCGTTAAGGGCTCGAATATCCTGCCATAGGGATAGCTGTATTTAGGCGGCAGTGCCAAATGGTCTGTAGCCCATATGGAGTGGTATCCTAGCCTCTCTGCGTTTTCAGCCACCAGCCTTATGGCGCTTGGTGAAGAGTTCTTCCCAAAATTGGGTAGGCATACACCGAAAAACACGTGTGGAAGAGCTAATAAGGTGAATATGAGCGTTAATGGATAGGAGTGGCTTTGGCTTGAAGACGTTTACACCATACCTGTACATGCATTTATACAGGGTATGAGGTCAACTAGACATGTATCGGCAGGAGGAGACCGCATTTCATGATGTTGGCATCCCTCGAGACAGGAGTATGAGGATATCGGCCGCCTGGGTGTTGGCCGGCCTTCTGGTGGGGTTGATGGCGGCTTTTCTCTACTTTCCTCCGGCCCTTGTTAATGAGGCCCCATTCCATGACGACAAAGCCTACATCAACAACGCGTTGATAGCCAGCGGCAGGGTTACGGCTGAGCTGGTAAGGGGGCCTTACGCTGAGGAGAGGCAGCCGCTCTTCTGGTGGCTTATCACCGGGATTCTCATCCTAGGCGCTCCAGTTGAATCGGTTAGATGGGTCTCCCCCCTCATCACATCAATAGGCGTTGTCGGCATCTATTTTCTGGCCAGCAGACTATTCAACGACTTCCGTGTTGGATTACTCTCCGCAGTATTCATATCCCTCTCCGATTTCTTCGTCCTGACTACATCCTATATCCTCACCGATAGCATGGGCTCTGTTATCGCTGTGCTGGCCATACTCTGCTTCTCGCTCGGATTGAGAGACGGCGTCTTTATGTGGCTCGCAGGCCCCCTCGTAGCCCTCTCAATCATTGCAAGGGACCAGAACCTGCTCATCGTCCCGGTCATCATTCTATCCCTTGTATGGATGTCGAGGCTGGGGTTAGGGAGGAAGATAGCAATACTCGCATTGCTGGGAGTGGCTCTTGCACCAGCCTTAACCCTCCCACAGGATAGGATACTTCAGATAGTTTCTGATATTGTCACTCCCATCTTCAGAGACCCCTCATATCTCCTCATACTAATCATCTACGTAAGTTTTATGGGGGCTGTGGTGTATAAGGTGGCTATTCAGAGGAACCTGATATCAAGGAGGTCCAACGTAGGTGAGAGAATCTTTGACGTAGGGTTTGCTTTAGGGCTTGCACTCCTCATCCTACATCCGTTCTTCATTGACAACATCAGGCTCGGAGATACATTCCAGATTGCTGGGAAGGGAATACTTTCAAGGCCTGTAGCCCATGCAATAATGGTGGCTAGAGAGCTGGGAATCGGCTCAGAGCTACCGTTAGCCATTAGGGTTTCCACATGGGTGTGGGAATCGATCAAGCTACTGACCATACCCTTGCTTATGCTCTCGGTTTTGGGAGCTGTGACGCTGTTGTGGAGGGGTGTGAGGATGGCTAGGCCTCTCATTTTATGGGGCTTCCTATCCCTCCTATATGTGATACTGTTTACACATCTCGAATATAGGTTTCTAGCCCAGGCCCTTCCTCCGCTGGCCATCTTAGCGGCCTACACCATCGTAAGGCTGTGGAAGATCAGCAGAGTCTTCCCAGCTATACTTATACCCCTCACAATTCTCTTCCTACTGTTCCCATCCCAGCCCCTATACCCCATCCCGGAGCTCTCGACTCCTAGAACAGTTCAGAGTTTGATGGCTGGGCCGACACCAGACGGCTGGCTGACCCAATACATCGCATACTTGGAAACCTTGACGCCGGCCGGCACAATATCCATAAACCCGATATACCCGGTGGTGGGCCTAGCCACCATTCCTGTATTGCTAGTATCCGTATATGTAGGTCTGAGGAGAATAGCCATACCCGATGAGGCGGATTCCGGCAAAGCTTAAAAGCTTTCGATAAGTTGTTTTAGGTCATGGAAGAGGAAAAAGAGGTTAGAAGGTATACTCGAAGGCAGGCCATCAGCAACGTGGCGGCGGCTGGGGCTATAGTCGGTGTCGGTGTTGTGGCTGGTCTGGGCGGCTACTTTGCCGGCGGTATGGGTGGTGGACGGGTTGAAACCATAACCCAGAGGGAGACCGTTACGGTGGGAGGGCAGACGGTGACTGTGGGCGGTCAGACAGTAACAGTTACACAGCCCACAACCATAACCCAGACACAGACCCAGACCGTTACAGGGGGCAGGACACCGCCGAGGGACAAGATACTGATAGGTGGGTCGATAAGCTTGACAGGCGGGCTGGCAGGCTTCGGTACAGAGGAGAAATGGGCCCTAGAGGAGGTTGCGCGGCGGGTCAACGAGCAGGGCGGCGTATATCTTCTAGGATACGACCGTCGTCTCCCAGTAGAGCTCATCATATACGACTCCAAAAGCGATATTCCCACAGTCCTCGCCAACCTCGAGAAGCTCATAAACGTGGACAAGGTGGATTTACTAGTGGGTGAGACAGGAAGCCATATAGGACTGGCGATAGCCCCTGTGGTGGAGCAGGCTAAAACCCCTATCGTAGGCGTGCTGGCTACTACCGAGAAGATTTTCATACCGCCCACCTACCACTACCTATTCTCCAACTTCCATCTAGCCCGTGACGAGGTCTGGATATACTACGACTACATGAATAACCTGCCCGCCGGCGTACGGCCTAGAACCATAGTCATATGGGAGGAGGCTTCAGACCTAGGCGCTGACAACGCCAACTGGTTCGAGACATATGCGAGACAGTATGGCTACGAGGTTCTGCTGAGGGAGAAGTATACGCCCGGCTCAGATTTGACAGCTCTGGTCACCAAGACGAAGGCTCTCAACCCGGACGTGGTGGGGGGCATACCTTCACCGCCGGATGCCATCAACATGATTAAGATAAGCAAGGAGCTGAGGTTCTCTCCCAAGATATGGGCTTTCACTAGGGGGACTGCGACAGGGACATTTGGGGCTAACCTCGGAGCCGACGCCGAGTTTGTGACAGCCTCTTTCGTATGGCATGAATCCCTACCGGGAGCCGCAGAGATCGTCCAGAAGTATAGGCAGGAGACGAACAGGCCGCCTACACTGCTGGGGATATACTATTCAACAGGCCAGATAGCCATACAGGCGGTCGAGTGGGCTGGCCTACTCGACAGGGAGAGAATTAGGAATGCTCTGGCGAGTCTACAGTTCGATACTGTGATGGGCAAGATAAGCTTTGGAGAAGGCGGTAAGATGAACAACACCGACAAGTTCATACTGCTGATGCAGTGGCGTAGTGGAAAGCTTGAAATAATATGGCCACGGGCCAAGGCTACGGCAGAGCCGGTCTACCCATTCCCCTCATGGGAATCCCGGTGACCCCAGCCACCAAACCCTTTTTATTCATATTATGCTCACCCTCTTGATACGTAAAGTTCTGATGAACAGCGTCTCTATCACCCCCTGAGGCATGAACTTTATTATCAGGACCACCACAAGCCCGAAAGCCAGCAGGCTTATCTCCGTCAACGTGAACTGTAGGACGTAGTATATCCCGAGGTATATGAAAGAGCCTATCAAAGGCCCTGTCAAGGTTCCCCTACCACCTATCAGGACCATGAAAAGCGGTATTATGGTCCATTCGATGGAGAAGACATGCTCGGCCGGGATATAGAGGAGGTTGTATCCGTATATTCCGCCGGCGATTCCTGTGAAGACGCCGCTCAACAGCAGGGCTATGACTCTGTATTTTAACGGGTTTATGCCGCTGGCGTTGGCTAGAACCTCATTCTCCCTTATTGAGACGAGGGCGAGCTTGAGCCTCGACCTCTGTAGGAGGTAGGTGGTGGCCCCAACCGCAACTAGGACAGCAGATACAAAATAGTAATTCTCCACTCTGCCCAATCCCTCGTAGGAGGTGACCCTTATACCGTATGCATGGATGTTCAGGACAGCCACTTTTATCGCCTCTGCGAGACTTAGAGTGCCGATGGCGAAGTAGTCCCCCCTAAGCCTTAACAGAGGAGACATCAGGAGACCTAACCCGACAGCGGCCAGTCCGCCTGCCATCACCCCTATGTAGGGGTGTATGCCTGCACCGGTTGATAGGGCCAGAGTGTAAGCTCCAACACCGAAGAAGGCTGCATGCCCTAGATTCAGCATGCCTGTATATCCTCCCACAATGTTCCATGCGAGGGCGAGTATTATGTAGACGGAGAAGATGAAGCCCAGAGTTATTACAAAGTTGTTCCCAGCTGCGATGATAGGGATGCTGAGAAGTATGGCCACCGCTACGGCGGCGAGTATGGCTCCAGCCTTCATACCTCCCTCACCGCCCTGCCCCCAAACAGCCCTCTGGGCCTTGCGAGAAGTAAAATTATAAGCATGGCGTAGGCGACAACATTTCTTAGCCCTGAGCCTAGGAAGAAGGAGCCGTATGATTCCCCTATTCCGAGGATGAGGCCGCCGGCAATAACCCCGGGTATGTTGCCCACTCCCGCAAGAGCCAGAACCACGAATGATTTAAGCAGGAACTCAGGTCCGAAGGTTGGCTGAAAGCTTAGAAGCAGGGCTACTAGACCTCCCGAGATCCCGGCCAAGACGGTGCTTAGGACGAATGTGAAGGTCTGTATCTTCTGCACCGGTATACCCAGGGTGGCTGCTGACTCGCTATCCTGTGAGATAGCTCTTATCGCCCTCCCCAAATACGTCTTGCTAAGAAATATGTATAGAAGGGTTAGGATTGTTATAGAGACTGCGAAGGCGATCAGACGGATTATTGGCAACAGAACGGGGCCAACATGTATGCTCTCGGCTGTGAATGGTGTTACTATGCTTCTAGGGTCTCCGGTCCAAGCTATCAGCATGCTGGCCTGCATAATGAGGAGAAGGCCAAAGCTGGAGACAATTGGTGCGTCGAAGCTTTTGGTCACTCCCCTTATCAGGAGTCTGTTGACAATGTATCCGAGGAAGGCGGAGACGGGTATGGCCAACACTATCGCCAGCAGGGGGTCTACACCCATGAGAGAGGTTATCCAGTAGGCTGTGTAGGCGCCGAATATGATGAACTCGCCGTGGGCTATGTTGAGGATTCTCATCACACCGAATATGAGGGCCAGTCCTATAGTGACCAGCGAGTAGAGCCCGCCCAGTAGTATCGCGCCCACAAGGAGCTGCCCAAACAATACCTCTAACGGGAAAATCATCCTCCACCAACCTTGCCGCCCTGCTCTAGATAGAGCCAGCCCCTGATGAGGTCGGAGAGCGACGCGGATAGCTCCATCTTACTCCCCCCACCTTTCACCTCGCCCAGCTCCAGAACATACAGATAGTCGGCCACCGAGAAACACTGCTGGATATTCTGGTCTACAAGAAATATGGTTATTGAAAGGTCTTTCAGCTCTTTTATATGTCTATAAACCAGCTTCACCATTAGAGGCGACAACCCTGCTGAAGGCTCGTCAAGTAAAAGGACCTTGGGCCGTGTCATGAGAGACCTAGCTATCTCCAGCATCCTCTGCTGACCTCCGCTGAGGGAGCTGGCTTTGTCGTCTAGCCTTGGCTTGAGGTCTGGGAACAGGTTTATGACTTCGGAGAATGTATCTTCGAAAAGCCTCTGGTCCCTCCTAATCCTCCACCCGCCCAGTTGCAAATTTTCCCTAACGGTAAGCTGTGGGAAGACACTGCGCCGCTGCAGAACAACTGCCAGCCCATGCTTAACCCTTTCATCGGGCGGTAAATCGTTTAGTCTAACACCGTCTAGATAAATGTCGCCGTGCTTAGGCTTCAAAAGCCCGGATAACGTCTTCATAAGTGTTGATTTTCCCGCGCCGTTCGGCCCTATCAACGCTGTAACAAGGCCCTTCTCAACATTCAGAGAGACATTTCTTAATATCTCGATGTCACGATGATATTCCACTGTTAGATTACGCACCTGCAGAGACATAGGCTACACACCCAGATATGCCTCCACAACCTTGCTTGACCGCCTAACCTCATCAGGGTCTCCCACCATGAGGATAGAGCCCGCATTCATGAAAGCCAGCCGGTCCACCATCCTAAGTATAGAGGGAATGTCATGGCTCACCACCATCAAGGTCTTGCCATCACGGCGCAGCCTATCCACTACCTCAATAATCTTCTCCTTGATGATGGGGTGGATACCTGCTACAGGCTCATCCAACATCAATATCTCAGGTTGTGGAAGAAGGGCTCTAGCTATGTCAACGAGTTTCTGCTGCCCTCCAGAGACATTGCCGGCCAGCTCATCCTTCAAATTTCGTGGAAGCCCCACCAAGTCCATAATCTCCAACGCTCTAGACCTCAGATTTTTCCTCTCCTTCATCCAGACACCCTGTGCCATGATATTCTCCAACACGGTCATGTTCTTGAATACGTTGGTGACCTGGAATACCCTGCCAACACCCATGCGGCTTATCCGATGGGGAGGCAGCCCATCTATCCTCCTCCCGAATATCATCACCCTCCCGTCTTCAGGCCTGTAGTATCCGTTAATCACGTTTAGTAGTGTTGTCTTCCCTGAGCCGTTGGGCCCTATTATACCCAGGGATTCACCTTTTTCAACTCTCAGCGTACACCTATCTAAAGCTCTGACACCGTCGAAGGTGATAGATACATTCTCAACCTCTATAGCCGCCGTGTCCAACATAGACTATTTTTCAGGCCTCCTCCAAATCCCCATATCAAACATCCTCTTGATATTTGACCGTATAACCTTCTCCTCATATTCCTTATGCTTCATAGGCATCCTATTCATCCAGAGATTCTTAGGGTAGAGCTCCCTATCATATATTATCTGGATTATCTCGGTTCTCAAATCCTTCATCCAGTTAGCCCATAGCGACCTGGAACGAAAATCCCTCAAGGCGTCTATATCTATTACACCAGCGCAATATGATGAGCCTGCACCGTATTCATGCTTGCCGATTATCCTTCCCTTGTAGTCGACTATCATCGATTTGCCTCCGAAGGTGTCTATGGGTACAGGCGACTCGGTGGTGAGGTAGTAGGTGCCTGTATTCGGAGCCACTAGGTATATGTTGTTGTCCAGAGCCCTGGCCCTGTTCTGTATCTCCCAGAACTCGTTCTGTGTATGGGGGTGGGGGTAGCTGGGCCTGTAGACTACTTCGGCGCCGTTCATAGCCAACCCCCTTATATACTCCGGGTAGGACCCCTCATTAGCCAACGCACATCCCAACACACCTATCTCCGTCTCAACCACCGGGAAGAAGGCGTTGAGGTTCCGGCCATGTATACGGACCCATTCATCATATATATCGTGTGGACAGACGGAGTGCTCCACGGGGAAGAGGGGCGAATTCTTGTAATGCCTGAGAATTATTCGGCCTTGGGGGTCTATGATGAAGGCGTTATTGAAGAATCTGTTGGGAAACCTCTCGTCTACAGCCTTAGCCTGCGCAATAAGATACGCCTTATACTGTTTAGCAATCTCGGCGAGACGGTCCGTCTCCTCACCGGGGATTTCTATGGCGATATTCAACGCATATTCCACATGATCCATGTCAAAGACCTCATCTGTGAAGCCTTGGAGGGCTCCCTCAGGTATTGCTATTAGCCTAACAGGAAGGTCGAGGCTGCTAAGCCACGATGCAGCAGCTACCACCTCATGGAGATGCTCTATGTTTTTCAGGATTTCCCTTCTCTTCCTAACACCCCAAACCGTGGATGATATACCGACTGCAGTATAGGGCTCCATGGCTGTGTTATGCGGCTACGGGAAAGCTTATAAGATTTGAGGTCTGGCCACGGATTCGGCTCCATCATGAAGGTGGATAGATTTTATAACAGGGTGGCGGAGACTATGGATAGGTCGGAGATCAGGAGAATCCAGGAGAAAAGGCTCCGCCAGACTGTTGCATGGGCCTATGAGAGGGTCCCTTTTTACAGGAGAAAACTCGAGGAGAGGGGGCTTACACCGGAAGATATTAGGGGTCTGGACGACCTCCAACGCCTGCCGTTCACCACAAAGGATGAGTTGAGGACACTCTATCCATACGGCGCTCTAGCCGTACCAACCTCGGAGATTGTGGAGATCCACGCCACATCAGGGACAACAGGTACTCCAACCCTCGGCTTCTATACCTCCAACGACATAGAGGCCTGGGCCGAGGTAGCGGCCCGCTCCCTCACCATGGCGGGCATAGCCAAGGATGATGTCTTCCAGATAACCCCCAGCTTCGGAATGTTCACAGGCGGTTTCGGCTTCTACCATGGGGCAAGGAAGATAGGTGCTATGATAATTCCGACTGGTGCAGGATTCAGCAGGAGACAGATACAGTATATGATTGATTTCGGAACCACGGCGGTCTGTGCCGTAGTCTCGTATATCCTCAGGCTTACCGAGACCGCCCGTGAGATGGGCATAGACCCTGCTAGGGATACGAAGGTGAGGAAGGGCATCTTCGGCTCGGAGATGTGGACAACGGAGATGAAGAAGAAAATATCCCAGATATGGGATATGGATGTCTACGACATCTACGGCTTTACGGAGCTCTGTGGCCCGGGAGTGGCCAACGACTGCTATATACATGATGGATTACATGTCTGGGAGGACCACTTCCTAGTCGAGGTTGTAGACCCCAGGACAGGTGAGGTTTTAGAGCCTGAAGAGAGGGGTGAGCTGGTCTTCACAACTCTTACCAAGGAGGCGGCGCCTCTACTGAGATACCGGTGTAGGGATATCTCATACATCTATGATGCGGCCGTATGCGAATGTGGAAGAACCCATAGGAGGCTGGGTTGGATAAGCGGCAGGATAGATGATATGATAAAGGTCTCCGGTGTCTCGGTTTGGCCGAGCCAGGTGGAGTCGGTCCTACTCCAACATCCGGAAGTAGGCCAGGAGTACCAGATAATAGTGACTAGGCAGGAAGGGTTGGATAGGCTCAAGATAGTGGTTGAGTCCCGGCATAAGCTTGAGAAACACGAGGCCGACCGCATGGCCCTTAAGCTGGCTAAAAATCTCCGGGACGCGCTGATGACCAGTGTCGAGGTATCTGTGGTTGATCCTATGTCCCTCCCCCGTCAGGAGGTTGGGAAGGCCAAGCGGGTTATTGACGAGAGAGGTGTCTAAAAAATGGTTCTGGTACTGTCGGGGAAAAACCTGAGGGGATGGCTTACTATGGCCAAATCCATCGAATTGGTGGAAGGGTTCTACAAATCCTTCAGCTCTGAAGACTATATCATGCCGCCCCGGGAGATGATGCAGATACCCGAACTCGACGCTGTATATGTCTTCATGCCCTCCTACTCCCATACGGTAGGCTCATTCACACTCAAGCTGATCAACGAGTATAGGAGAAACCTATCCCTATATGGTCTGAACGTGGCAAGCGGGTTAATCCTTGTCTTCAACCTATCCACCGGCCAGCTGGAAGGCTTGATGGACTCGGTCTATCCAACGGCGATGAGGACAGGTGCGATAGGCGGTGTGGCCGCCAAATACATGGCTAGTAGGGATAGTGAAGAGGTTGGTTTGCTGGGGAGCGGAAACCAGGCGTGGACCCAGCTTGAAGCCGTTGGAACAGTCCTCCCCGTTAGACGTGTCAAGGTCTACAGCCCTAATAAGAAACATCGGGAAGACCTGGCGCGTAAAGCCTCGGCGGAGCTGGGAATAGAGGCTAAAGCCGTCGACTCCGCCAAGGAAGCTGTGGAAAACGTTGACATCCTGATAACAGCCACCAACTCAGCTGAGCCTGTTCTCTCAGGTAGTTGGCTAAGTGAAGGCGTCCACATCAACAGCCTAGGAGCTCTAGCGACACGCCGGGAGCTGGATGAGATAACCTTCCATAGATGCTCGGTGGTTGTGGCTGATTACAAGGAGTCTGTGGTCAGGGAGGCTGGAGACATCATAGACGCGTTATCGAAGAATATAATAAAGATTGATGAGATAGTAGAGCTTCACGAAGTTGTTAAAGGATTGAGGGAGGGGAGAAGGGGCAGCCGGGAGATAACTCTTATGAAGTCGGTGGGCTTCGCATCGCTGGACCTCTTCTTCGCAACAAGCCTCTACAAAATGGCACGGGAAAAATCACTCGGGGTTGAGATAGATATTCATTAAGGGTTACGCTTTGAAGTAATATAAACTTAAGGGGGAGAAAAATTCAAACATAAGTATGATGATAAAATTTAGGAAAATAACTTGGATATAAGCATTATGTTAATTTTTTAAGCAATAAACCTTCGTTTTAGCTCTTGCCACCAATCATCTGGAGGTTCCTTAAAGTTTAGTCCAGTCGTGTGGACGTTATTCTTTTGAAATGTGTGGACTACGTGCAACGCCTCCATTAGCTGGGGCATGTTTACTCCTTCCCGCTTTGCGGCAGCCCAGTGGGCTTTAAAGAGGTCGCCAGCCCTGTATTTAGCCAGTATCGCTAGTGCGATTATCCGCTTTGTAGTAGCGTCTATTTTGCCCTCGTTCATTATCGCCTTCTCACGCTCCCACGTTATCTTCAAGTAGTCTGGGTCTGCAACCATTATGCGATACACCTTCGGAACACGCCCAAGGCTGCCCTCAATATCTTTAAGTGTATCTGCTGTGGCTTTTGGTATATCTTCATCACTTAACAAGCTGTAGGCGTTCTCAAGAACGCCTAGGGCGCTGAAGTGGGCTGTTAGCTGAGTGAGCTCGACGAGTTCCTCATCTCCGAAGTTAAAATATGCCTTCAACACCCCAGCATGTGAAACTGTGCAGTATGTGCATGAGTTAGTCATGGAGACGGCAGTAGCAATCATCTCCTTCGTCTTTCTTGGAAGCTCACGTGTCATCATTATGTGCAGGTGCTCGTCAGCCATGTTTTCAAGCAGGCGTGGCTTGTAGCTGAGGCTGCGGGTGTACGAACCTATGACGGGAACCTTAATGTAAGACTTTATCTTTGTCTCGAAGAGACGCTTAACCTCGTCACTCAACTCATCATCTGCAGGCAGACGAATAAGGACCATAGTTTGTGATTATTATTAAGTCGTATAAAAATTTTAGGAGGTTACAAACGTGTCGAAAAATTCTTGGCCTAATCAGTTTTTCGTTATGATGGGATGGGGTTACTGCCTAGGTGGTCCGCCGAGGTTGAGGCTCTATGTGAGCTTATGTCAAAATAGTGTTGGAGGTTTCTTCTAGGTATGTTGGGCTGGTGGTTAGGTTTAGGGGTAGGAGGCCTTCTAGGGAGGTGAGGAAGTATATAGCTATCGTCGTGGTTAAGGAGGGGGTTAAAGGTTCTCTTAGGTTTGCGGAGGAGTTGTCCTATGAGATATTTGGGGAGGGGGTTGATCATAGTGTTATACATTATCAGGAGGTTAGGCTTAGGGAGGCTCCTCATGATGGACAGCTACTACGACTCGAATAAAGCAATTGGGATAGCTATGGAGATGGTGTATGCTCCATTAGTAAGACCCAACACTAGGAGGGATAGGGGATACTTTAGGAAGAAGTCTAGGAAGGTATTCGGAGTACTGGCCGATAACTACAGGTATAGGCCTAGGGGAAGTCAACGAGTTCGGCGACAGGATGAAGACCAGGAGATACGATACAACAGCAACCAGGATAATAGCCAGGCTCATAGCACACGCAGCAAAAAATACTAATAAGGATAAAGAAGGCAATAATGGAATTTTTAGACACGCTCCGAAAACCCTCAAAGGTTTAAACAGCCTAATTGTGCGAGGAGGGATGGTTTCTGCTCACGTTGCGGGGAGGGTTATAAGCTCAAACACCTTCCAAGAGCCTACTGCCCGTTCTGCGGTAAGAAGCTGAGAACCCGAGGAAAGGGGAGAGGGAAGAAGGATGTTAAGAGGATAGATTTGGATTTCGACGGCTCGGATTCCCAGAATGGAGGACAGGCTTAAAACCCCTCTTTTTATGGCCTTATCTGGTCTTATTCGGCTTTTTCAACTGTTTCTATATATGACCCAGCAGTTTCTAGACGGTTATTTGGATGGGTCCGTTAACTTGGTATTACTCAATCTTGATCACCCCTACTAGTCTTCTTAACATCTCCTTCACCCATTCTTCTTGGAATAGTATTCTTAGCTTCATCCAGCTCCATATGTGTTCTAGCATGCAGTTCTTCCTCCTACACGGAAAATAGTTATCGAATACTCTAGTCATGTCCTTTATTTTTGTGCAGATTACGCTCTCTATCACCTCGTGCATCCAGCTACCGAATCTGTATACCCTATGTTCTAGGCCTAGGCTCTTACATGCAGCCAAGTAATGACTCCCACCATCAGTATATACTGGGTGCCTCCCAAACCTCCTGACAAGCTCCCTCAGGAACTTCTCAACTACCAGCTGGTTCTTGGTCCATGAGAGCCACATGCCTAGAATCCTCCTCTCGAATGGCTCATATGCTATAAAGAACCAAGCACTAGAACCACCTATCTTCACCTCGGTATCGTCTATCAGGAATAGTGATACCCTACATCTAGATGCGAAGACGTCTCTAAAGCCCCATAGCCTCTTCTCCCAGAGCCAGACAGCAACATGACTCACCAAGATGAAAGGCTCTAAAGCCTTAGCGACCTTCCTAAGGCTGTTACCCAAATACCTGAGGCATAATGCATAGAGGACGACAGGCACCGGAGTCCTAAGACCATCAAGAAAACCCATAAACAAAGAACAAGAGAACCAGGCCATAAACAAAACCATAAAAGCAACTTAACGGACCCATTTGGATAAGGATAGCCTTCATATAGCCTGAGAAAAATATTAAAAAAGGTTCTGGGGAAACCTATCTGATGCAGAGGGTACGGTGTAGGACGGTTCCATTCGTGCCCTCACCCCAAGACGTTGTGGATAGGATGTTAAGCCTAGCTGAGCTAGATGAGGGAGAGAAGGTATATGATCTGGGATGTGGTGATGGGAGGATACTCTTCACAGCAGCCCGCAAGTATAAGGCCACAGCTGTGGGCGTAGACATAAGGACATCGCTGGTCCACCACGTCCAGAGCAGGGCTAGGATTCTCAGACTCGATGATAGAGTAGCAGCTTTAAACGCAAACATGTTCTCCACACCGTTGCAGGATGCGGACGTGATAACCCTCTACCTAACCACCGATATGCTGGAGAAGCTTAAGCCAAAACTTCTGGCAGAGCTTAAGCCCTCAGCCAGAGTCGTCTGCCACGACTTCCCCATACCCGGATGGCGACCGATACACTGGGAGAGATTCAACGGCCACACGATATACCTTTACAGAAGACCTGATAGCTAAGTCACCGTCGGATTTGATTCAGCTCCTACTCCGACCTCTAGATATTGGCCATTTTTCTAATCCTTTCTCCCACCTTCTCTAGTGGATGTTCCGCCATCTTCTTCATGAGCTGTTCTAAAGTTTCATAGGCTTTGGGATTCCCTGTCCAGCTCTCCACAAACTCTCCGCTACGAATCTTCTGGAGGACCTCCTCCATATTCCTTCTGACATGGGAGTCGATCACCTTGGGTCCGACCGTCAGCCCTCCATACTTGGCTGTGTCGGAGACTGACTTCAGCATCTTAGTCATCCCTCCCTCGTATATCAGGTCTACTATCAGTTTCATCTCATTGCATACCTCGAAGTATGCCAGCTCTGGCGGGTAGCCGTTGTTCACTAAAACTTCGAATCCGTTTCTTATCAGCTCCATGACACCTCCGACTAGGACTGTCTGCTCGCCGAAGAGGTCTGTCTCCGTCTCATCTTTGAATGTTGTCTCTATCACGCCAGCCCTCGAGCATCCTACGGCCTTAGCCATGGCCAGTGCGGTGTCGAGACCCCTGCCGCTTGCGTTCTGGCCGACGGCCACTAGGGCGGGAACACCCTTGCCCTGTATGTAGAGCTCCCTCATCCTCGGGCCTGGAGCTTTAGGCGCCATCAGAACTACGTCGACGTCTGGCGGTGGAGCGATGGTTTTATAGTGGATGTTGTAGCCGTGGGAGAAGCCTAGGGTTTTTCCCGTTTTCAGCGCCTTTTTTATCTGTCTCTGGTATACGGATGGCTGCTCGGGGTCTGGGATAAGGATGTGGATTATGTCCCCTTTCTCGGCTGCCTCTTCTATCGTCAAGGGCTTGAAACCGTCCTCTAAAGCCCTCCTCCACGAGCTGCCCCCCTCACGGAGTCCAACCACAACCTTAACCCCGGAGTCACGCATGTTGAGAGCTTGGGCTCTACCCTGGCTCCCATAACCTATTACAGCGACTATCTTATCCTCGAGAGGGCTCATCGAAATATCCTGGTCATAGTAAACCTTCATGCGCGGGTCATCTTCAAGCCATGATAAAACTCTTCACTAGGCCTCCGGCTCGCTCAGCTTGAGTAGACGGGTTTTGTGAAAGTATGGGAAGTTGAGAAGCTTCCGCGCCAGCCATTCACCCTTCTCCTCCCTGCCCACTAGAGTGAGTGTGGCAGACAGTCTCTGCCCTCCATCCATGCTGTTGATGCTGATGTTCTCCAATGAAAGACCTCCCTGCTTCACCGTCAGCATTAATTTAGCGACTGCGTCTAGGCTGTTCATAAGCTCCACGTATAGGAGTAGCCTCATCATCAGAACCTTTCCATACTCAGAACACGGGCACCTATCTCGAAGCCGGGCGGTAGCTTGACATCCGTAAGCCATCTCCCAGGAGGCACCATAGGAAACACTAGCTCACCCCTGTCCACCGGAACATCCACAGTGAGCGCTTGGTTGTTTCTCAAGGCACGCTTAACAGCCTTTAAGAGCTCATCATATGACTCGGCTCTAATGGCCTCAACCCCAAAGGACTCGGACAGCTTCACCAGGTCAGTTCTATCCGTATAATCCACATCCTTGTATCTTTTATTGTAAAACATATCCTGCCACTGCCTCACCATTCCCAGAGCCCTGTTGTCAAAGATAACTGTAATGACTGGAAGGTTGTAATCGACTACGCATGCAAGGGTTTGGCAGGTCATGATAAAGCTTCCATCCCCGTCTAGGTCTACAACGGGCCTGTCAGGGGCCGCTGCCTTGGCTCCCAGGGCTGCGGGTAGGCCGAAACCCATGGTTCCCAGCCCGCCGCTCGTTATCCACGTACCAGCCATCCTTGACTTCCAGAAGAGCTGAGCCCACATCTGATGCTGTCCCACCCCCGTTGTTACTATCGTCTCAGGCGGAAGCCCACGGCTTAGAAGATCCACAACTTTCCAGCTATGTAATGTCTTGCCGTCGTCCATGGAGAGCATATATTCCTCGTATGCAGCCCCTATCTCCCTCAATCTCTGGACAAACGGCGATTCAGGCCTCTTCGCAGCGACGTGTTTAAGGTATTCTACGAGCTCTCTCAGAACGCGGCGGGCGTCTCCGGGTAGAGCGATGGTGGGTTTTGCGTTCTTGCCGAATTCGCTTGGGTCAATATCTATGTGGATGATCTTACGGTTGCGCTCAAATTCTTTAGCCGGGCCGACAGCCCTGTCAGAGAGTCTAGACCCTACACAGATTATGAGGTCTGACTCCGTAACAGCCAGGTCCGCCTCAACCCTTCCATGCATCCCAACAACCCCGAAGACCAGCGGATGGTTCTCCGGCACCGAGGACTTGCCCATAGTAGTAGTCACTATGGGACATGCTAGATGCTCAGCCAATTCCAGGACCTCGGCGGAGGCGCCGCTGTATATAACCCCGCCACCACATAATATCACTGGTTTTTCCGCCTCAACCATCAGCTTCACCGACTCCATTATCGCATCTAGGGGTGGCTCCGGCGGGGTTGAATAGAAATAGGGCTCTGGCGACAGAGGCTTGAAATCGTCCTCCACCTCCTCCTGTTGTACATCCCTAGGAATATCGAGGAGGGTTGGGCCCGGCCTATTGCAGACTGCTATGGAATAGGCGTTGACAAACTCCTGGGATAGACGACGAGAATCTTTCACAGTCACAGCGTATTTTATATGGGGTAGGACCATCCCTACAATATCGGCCTCCTGGAAGGCGTCGGTACCCATGAATGCTCTAACCACCTGCCCTGTTATCGCCACCACAGGAACGCTGTCCATTGCTGCATCAACAAGCCCGGTAATCAGGTTGGTGGCTCCAGGGCCTGAGGTCCCGCTACATATCCCCGGCCTTCCCTTTATCTTGGCATAACCCTCTGCGGCGTGGGCGGCCTCCTGCTCATGCCTCACCAAGATGCTGGTGATATCGGAGTTGATGATTGCATCGTAGAAGGGCATGTTGGCGCCGCCAGGAATCCCGAAGATGACCTCAACCCCCGAGGCCCTCATCTGCTTTACGAGATGGTCTGCGCTTCTCATCTCAGCTCACCCTTATTGATGATTGGGAGACGAGTATCTGGTGGACTGCACTGGTCACCGCGGAGACCACCGCCTTGGCTGGGTCTATGTCCAGCCCACGTCCTACAGCCTTCACATCCTTCACCAATACCTCCACCTCAGCCTCTGCTGGATGTCTATCATCATGGGTTGAGTAAATTTTCACATCCAAAAGCTCGACATCGGCCAGTTTCCTAACAGCATCGAGTACTGCTGAGAGAGATGCAAGCACGGCTGTCTTCCCAGACCCTCCGCCTTTCACCTGCTCGCCCGCTATTGAGATGTCACAGAAGGCTTCATACTCGCTGTCGGCTTTCGCAATTCTAAGACCTAACACTTTAGATCTCTCAGGACTCTTAGAGCCGTAGACCTGGTCAGCTATGTTGAGTACTGTCTCCTCTGAAACTTTACCACCCGAGTCTCCGATCTCCTTTATCAAAGACAAAACCCTGCCTATCTTCTCCCTTTCGATGTTGAATCCGTATTCCCTAAGTAATGCCTCCACCCCATGTATTCCAGAGTGCTTTCCATAGACTATGCGTCTTCTGCGGCCGAAGTTTTCAGGCATCACCGGCTCATATGTCAGCGGACTTCCTAGAACCCCGTGGACATGGATGCCGCTCTCGTGGGCGAATGCGTTGTCTCCAACTACTGCCTTATTTTTGGGGACCGTAATTCCTGTAAGCTTCTCCACAAGCCTTGATGTCTCATATATCTTCTCGAATCGTATATTGGTCTCCAAGCCGTAAAGGAATTTAAGAGCAGCCACGATCTCTTCAAGGCTGGCGTTGCCGGCCCGCTCTCCAATACCGTTGATTGTAGCGTGTACTATCTCGGCTCCTGCCTCCACGCCTGCTAGGGAGTTGGCTACTGCTAATCCGAAGTCATCGTGGCAGTGGACCGCTACGGGGATCTTAACCGCCTTCTTAACCTCTGCCACTATCCGTTTCATAATGTGTGGGATGGCGGTTCCTACGGTATCCGGTATGTCTAGGCTGTCAGCCCCCGCCTTCTCCACCTCCTGAAAAACTTTGATGAGGAAGGGGAGGTCAGTCCTTGTCGCGTCTTCAGCCGAGAAATGCACTGTGAATCCATGGGATTTAGCATACTCAACCATCGAGACAGCCCTCTCCAACACCTGCTCCCTGGACATCATCAGCTTATACTTCAGATGTATATCGGATGTGGCTATGAAGACATGTATCCACTCCGAACCTACGTCTATTGCTGCATCGATATCCCCTTTGTCGCATCTGGCTAGGACGCATATTTTGGAGCCGAGCCCCATCCTCGCTATCTCCTTTATTGCTTCCATCTCCCCCTTTGAGACACGTGGAAAGCCTGCCTCTATGATGTCTACGCCCAGCTGGTCCAGCGCCTCGGCCAGCCTTATCTTGTCCTGTGGCTTCAGAGCCGCCCCCGGTGTCTGCTCACCATCCCTCAGTGTCGTGTCAAAAAGATAGACCCGATGGGGGAGGTGGTATTCGGTTTGGAGAAGTTTTTGCCACGCCATCGCCATCACCCACATACTCTAAGAATAGCCCTAGTCGAGGGCCCTTCCAGACATATGAAGCCTAGGCTGGATGGAGCAATAATCTCACTCCTCTGCGTTCTGTCATTCTGTAGTGGATATATTTAAATGTTGTAGAACACCACTGTTCTAGAAAATAGCGTTATCAGCCAGAGCTCTTTTAGGAAAACCATGTATAGGACGGTATTCATGGCTGTCTGGGTAGTTCTGACGGTTTTGGGGCTTTCATGGGGGGTGCTATATGAGTGGCCTGATAACGTCCACATAGACTATGGATTCCCCCTTGTCTGGGCGACCCACACGGTAGTTACGTTTGTAGGCGCCGCCGATATATGGAGGGTTGAAATGACAAGCCTTGTGTTTGACCTTGTTTTCTGGCTTGGCCTCATGATTTTGGGCGCCCATATGGTGGATTGGGCCATTAAGGGGAGAAAAAGTAAAGCATAATTGTCCATATGTATGATGTATATTGGTCTGTTTTGGGTCAGAGGCTCGAAATTAGGGTTGTGGAGCTGGGCGATGTAGGCTCGACAATGGACGAGGCTAGGAATCTAGGGGCTGTGGATGAGATGACGGTTGTTGTCGCTAGAAGTCAGGCGGCCGGTGTAGGGAGATTTGGTAGGAGGTGGTATTCGCCGCCGGGTGGGCTATGGTTCACAGTAATCACCTATCCCCGCCAGAGCGCCACAGCCTCACCACTCCTAACATTATCCACCTCCCTCGCAGTATGCAGGGGAATATCCAAAACAACAGGGCTACAGCCCAGTATTAGATGGCCCAACGACATCTATCTAAACGGGAGGAAGGTGGGAGGGGTCTTGGCTGAGATGGATGTTGTGGGAGACACCATCACCCGCGCCTTACTCGGCGTAGGTGTCAACGCCAATTTTGAGGTGGATGAACTACCAGAACAGGTAAGAGCTGAGGCTACGACCTTACGCCATGAGCTAGGGTCGGAGATAAGCCTTCAGCAACTGCTATCCAACATACTTGCCGAGCTGCGAGACCTCTATGAATCTTTCAAGGCTGGCTGGAGGCTTGAAATCCTGCGGGACATCAAAGAGGGTATGGAGATGATGGGTGAGCCGGTAAGCATCCACCTCTCCCAGGGAACTCAATTAATAGCGGTCCTCGAAGATTTAGATGAGCTGGGCAGGATAGCTGTTAGACTAGAGCAGGATAGGATATTCCTGTCGCCGGGTGACATCGAAAGGATTACACCACTCTAGAAATGTTTTTGAGTAGGTAGTAAAGCTTCAACCCATGCAGCAGCCGCAGCATCTCAAGGCAAAGGAGGTAGCTGCTAGGGCTATCGTGGCAGGCGACCCAGCACGTGTTGTACAGCTCTCCAAAATGCTTGAGGACGCCAAGCTGGTAAATGAGAACAGAGGCTTCATTACATACAATGGCTCATACCGCGGGGTGCCTGTCACAGTTGCTTGCCATGGTGTGGGAGGGCCGTCACTCGGTATTGTTTTCGAGGAACTGGCCATGTTGGGGGCGCGTGTAATAGTCAGGTTGGGCTCAACGGGCGCCTTCTTGAAGGGTATGAAGATTGGTGAGGCCGTTATCCCCACAGGCGCCGCATATATTGGCGGGACGCTACAACAATACATTCCCGACGCCCACATCACACCGGTGCCTAGCTTTGATGTAACAACGGAGCTTGTCAACGCCGTAAAGAGCGAGGGGCTGAAATACTATGTAGGTCCTGTATTCTCCAGCGACGCCTTCTACGCTGAAGACCCACAATTCGTCACTAAATGGGTCTCCCGTGGATATATAGCTGTGGAGATGGAGTGCGCAACGCTTTTCGGCCTCGGCATGATGAAGGGTGTGAAAACTGGGTCTATCCTACTCATCAGCGACAACTTGGCCGAGATGACGCCTATGGTTGATGCTGAATATCTTAAACCCTATGTTGAGAGGGCTGGCCGTGCGGTACTCCAAGCCATTACAAAAGTAGAAGTCTAGAGATTCTAGAAAAGTATTCTATTCACCCTTAATAACGGATTAAACCAGCCCCCCATCGTGAAGGCCCAGCTGGCAATAATCGCGTTGATAGTTTTCGGAGCCGGCCTAGTGGTATTAGGGTTTGTAAGGCTGCCCTACACCGTAGTGGATGAGGAGGAGGCACTTATACAGACATCCACCACCAGCCTAGCTACGTTAACAGAAGTAGTTACGACAACCCAGACCCATATCGACTCCACATCTATTACGACCGCTGTCCACTCGGTGGTGACAGAGACAGTTACATATACATCAACCACTACCTCGAAAAAGAGTTTAGAAGCCTTCACCGATCTAACATTTGGGACATCCAACCCTATACTATTTGGCCCTTATACGCTGGACCCTAACACAGCATTAGAACTTTACTGGAATGGGAGTGGGTTTCTCGATGTTTATCTACTGTTATCGGATGAGCTGCCTAATGATGGCAGACCCCTTACATGGCGTGCCTTTGAATCGTCTAGTCAGGGCAATATCACTTACAGGCCCTCCACATCTGAGGCTATACATGTCCTCATCTATCCTCGGGAGCCTGGCGTATTTGTTAGCTCCCTAGTGGCTAGCCAGCTGAGTTTCATAACATCGGCGGCTACCACCACCCGCTTGACCTCCATCGCCACAACAAGCTTATACACAACAACATATCCCGTCTATGAAACTGTAACGGCTACTACCACACGGGTTGAGCCTACGAAAATACTCTACACCACCCAAATTACGACGGTCTTCACAGAGACACGTTATTCAGAGCTTACCTTCGCAGCCTTCATGGGCTCGTTTCTCATCTTCGTAGGTATTGTGTTGATGGCCCTCCTTCTCCGTGTTCTTCCGAAGATCCCGCAGGAAACTAAAAAGTAGGCATGTGATGGCTTTCTTGAGGTGTTTTGACCGATAAGACGTTACAGGCGATAGCTGAACTCGCCCTCTCGGGTCAGCCCGATCCCAAATCGCTTCACGAGGTTAAGAGGAGGGTATTGGACAGTTTGGGATGCTTTTTCGGGGCTTGGATGGAGAGGTCGGCTTCTACGGCTCGTGAATCAGCCTGTATATATGGCCGATGCTTAGATGGTGCCACGGTGTGGGGACATGGATGCAAGGCCACCCTCGACTGGGCCTCATTTGCAAACGCTGTTGGTGTCAGAGCTCTGGATTTTAATGACACCTATCTCTCACTCGAACCCCTTCACCCCAGCGATATAATACCCTCTGTGATGGCTGTGGCTGAGTATCTAAAGGCCGGTGGGAGAGAGTTTCTTGAGGCGGTAGCGGTAGGCTATGAGATTGGATGCAGACTATGCGATTCGGCGACGCTTCGGAAAAGAGGGTGGGACCATGTCAACTACACAATGATAGCAGCGGCCTCAGCCCTCTCAAGACTTCTAAAACTAACTCCTGAGCAGGCCCGGAACGCCATATCGCTATCCATAGTACCGCATGTAGCCATGAGGCAGACAAGGGCTGGAGAGCTGTCCATGTGGAAGGGGGCTGCTGCCGCTAACGCATGCAGAAACGCTGTCTTCGCCACCCTACTGGCAAAAAACGGTATGAGCGGGCCAGACCAGCCCTTCGAAGGTGAGATGGGGTTTTTCAAGCAGGTCTCGGGAACCATCTTCCCATCAGAAAAATGGTCCGACCCCTACAGATGTGACGCCATTCTGAAAACCTACATCAAATATCATCCGGTGGAATATCACGCCCAATCCGCAGTCGACGCCGCCGTAGCTGTTTTTTCAGAGGTGGGAGGTCCTCATAACATAGAGAGGGTTAGGGTTGAGACCTTTGAAGCCGCATACACAATCCTCGTTAAAGATAGGGAGAAATGGGACCCAAAGACACGGGAGACAGCAGATCATAGCCTCCCATACATAGTGGCGGCATCGCTACATGACGGCGAAGTATGGCTGGACACCTTCTCACCAGAACATCTCAGAATCCATGGAATAAGAAGGATAATGCAGGTGATGGAGATTGTGGAGGATAGAGAACTTACCATGCGGTATCCTAGGGAGATACCCAACCGCATTACCGTCAAAACAGTTGATGGGCGGACAGTGATCAGAGAGGTTGGCGTCCCTAGAGGCCACGCCCTCAACCCTATGACCGATGAAGAGGTGGAAGCCAAGTTCCACCGCCTCACATCAAAGATATTGAATGATGAGGCCAGGAAGTCCATAGTGGACACGGTATGGAGGCTTGACAAACTTGATAATCTGGATGAACTATTGAGCCTGCTGGGAGGTGTGGGGTATTGAGCTACTCGCCCGGGCTCGAGAACGTTCCAGCGACAGAGTCATCCATATCCACCATAGACTTGGAGGCTGGCAAGATATGGATTAGGGGGTATAGCCTGGAGGAGCTGGCCATGGAATGCACGTATGAGGAGGTAGCCCACCTACTCATCTATGGCCACCTCCCTGACACCCGTGAACTAAATGAATTCAGAAGAAAACTCGTTGACGAAAGTTTGGCGCCTAAGGAGGTCCTCGATATTCTCGGAATGCTGCCCAAGGATATGCATCCTATGGACCTTCTAAAGACTGGAATAGCGGCCCTTTCAGGGTTCGACCCAGAACTAGAAAACTCAGACATAGAGGCCAACAGGAGGAAATCCGTCAGGATTCTGGCCAAGACAGGCTTCCTAGTGGGGAATCTCGGGAATATACGTGAGGGAGGCTTTAGATTGTTTAGATCTGATTTAGGACATGCCGCAAACCTACTCTACGCCATCATTGGTAGAAGGGCTGAGTCATGGGAGCTTAAAGCCTTCGAGACAGCCTTCATACTCTACGTAGAGCATGAGCTGGCCGCATCAACCTTTGCTGCGAGGGTTATTGCATCTACAATGGCTGACATATATGGTGCGGTTGTTGGAGCCGTCGCAGCTTTGAAAGGGCCGCTTCATGGCGGGGCAAATGAGAAGGCTCTTGAAATCTTTCAATACGATGTCGAAGGTGCTGAGAAGTTTGTTAGGGAGAGGCTTGCGAGAAAAGAGAGGGTGATGGGGTTCGGCCATCGTGTATACCGCCGCGGTATAGACCCTAGGGCTGAGGTTATGAAAAACGTGCTGGCCGAACTATGTAACCGCATAGGTGATGATAGGCTTTACCGTGTAGCCGTTCGGGTTGAGGAGCTGATGGCCAACGAGAAGAACCTCTACCCCAACCTAGACTTCTACGTGGCCCCAGTCTACAAGCTCTTGGGGATATCTCCCGGACTCTTCACACCGATATTTGTAGCATCGAGAGTAGCAGGTTGGTGCGCCCATGTTATTGAACAACAGGCAGCCAACAGGATTTTCAGGCCTAGAGCCATATACACAGGGCCGAGGGGGCAGAAAATATCAGGGAGGGGGTGAAACCCCACATTAAAACCCCTGCAGAACCTCATTAATCTAACTATGATAACTCCCTAATACATACTGGTATGAGTGCTAGCCATATATAGCTAGAACTCCCAAGTATAGTTATATGGCGGGCGATAAGAGATGTTTAATCGGCCTCGATGTAGGGACGTCTTCTGTTAAGGCGTTGGCCGTAAATCTTGAGGGTGTGCAGGTTGCGGCCTCAAAAGCCCAGCTAACAATCCACTCACCATCAAGAGACCTATACATACAGTATGCAGATGAGATGCGTGAGTCAATTTACCGAGTCCTCAATATGCTTACCCACAGCCTTGGCGGATGGCGGATTGAAGCTGTCGGCGTTACGGGTCAGAGTATCTCACCTGTGGTCATGGATAAGGAAGGTAACCCAATCCATCCAGTGATCAGCCATCTAGACACCAGGTCGGTCTTGGTTGCCGATGAGCTTTCTGAAACTGTGGGTCGGCTGGGATATGTGGGGACCAAGCTGGTGGCTAATCTGGTATGGCTGAGGAGGAGTAGGCCTGACCTCTGGAAGAGAATAGAGATGGTGGCAGATGTTAAAGAGTATGCAGGATACCTTCTGACAGGGAAAAATACAAGCGACCAAATACTCTATCTTATTGAAGATTTGGAGAGACTCTGTAGAGAGCTGGATATTCCGTTGCACTGGTTCGGCGAAAAACATTCCTTCAAAGACGTGGTAGGCTATATTACCGCTGAAGCGGAGAGGGAGACGGGAATACCGGCCGGTACTCCTGTAATAATAGCTCTGGGCGATAGTCTGGCAAGTCCCTTAGGCTCGGGGGTGGCTAGGGCCGGCGACATGGCCGACGTCTGCGGTGCCACAGAAATAATGTCAGCAGCAACATACGAGGCTAGAGATGTTCTCACATTTCCCTATCCAATTAACGGTTTAAAGATTACATCACATTCGCCGCCTATAGGGCTTGCCCACAAGTGGATTGTGGAGAGGATAGCCGAGATATCCGGTGTGGAGAGGGAGAAAGCGTATAAGGTTTTCGAGGAGATGGCGGAGAAGGCTGGCCCAGGTGCTGGTGGCCTAGTATTTCTTCCAGGCTCATTCAAAACATTCCCTAAGAGGTTTGATGCGGCATTCGCCGGCATTACGTATTTCCACGACCTGAGACATTTTGCCAGAGCCTTCTACGAAGGCGCCGCTCTAGAGCTGAGGAAAACGGTCGAAGATTTCGAGAGGGCAGGCGCTAAAGTTGACAGAATAGTTGTCAGCGGAGGCGGAGCCACATCGTTCAACTGCCAGCTCAAGGCGGATATCCTAGATAGAGAGATAGATGTCCCGGAGATTAAGGAGACAGGGTGTATGGGTGCAGCCCTTATAGCTGGATACGCCCTCGGCATATATTCAACTCTTGAAGAGGCCGTCTCCACCGTTAAGATTTCTAAAAAATTTTTCCGGTCATCCAACCATGACTATGGCAGGGAATACAGCAAATACCTTGAACTAAGGGAGCTGTGCGGTAGGATTCTCTAACATGAAGTCACACATGGGCGGGCCTGTTCCAAGACTATGGACTGTTGAAAGCTTGAATCCGTGAGAAAGCAGTAGTCATATCATCCCGATATTAGATGTTAATAGGAAATAGATGGCAGTCCCAAAAAGCGCCAGAGTGGCCAATATCAACGCCTTATCCAGTGGAGACATCTCCAGCTGTCTTACCGGTGTGTACTTTCCGGCGCCGAAGGCTCTTATCCGGGCGGCGGTATTGACTTCATCAATCATCTTGACTAGTGTACGAATCAGGGAGAAGGCTAGAGGGAGAAATCTTTGGAAGACTATTCTAGGGTTGCGAGATGATACATCCCACCCCCTGAGCCTTAGGGCCGTAATTATTGTCATCGTCTCCCTCACTGTTATAGGTACGAATCTGTAGGCTACCATCAGGACGAAGAGGAGCTGGTATGGAATACGGTATCTGCTGAGGGCGTTGACCAGGTCGTTGAATGATGTAGAGTAGATGAAGGGGTATATGCAGAGGAGAATTATCGGTATTCTGAGTTCGAAGGCTAGACCCCACAGTAGCCCTCCCCAGGTGACACCTACCTTCCCGATAATGGGGAGCTCCAAAGCAAAGAATTCCTGAGAGACAAGCTCTCTCGGATAAACCCTGAAGAGGAGGGGGTTAACTTGGGTCACGACACCTATCACGAGGAAAGGGATTAGAAAGATCATAATACCCAATATTGCGAGAAACCATCTGGTTGGCACCTTCGAGATATATGATAGAGCTAAACCCAACAATCCTATAGGGGCTAAGAGCCTCAAATCCCAGTATAGGCCCGCCAATATGAAGAGGGAGAGAGTGATAACCATTTTTGTTAGTGGATGCAGCCTGTGATATATCGTGTTCCGGTACTGATATTCAAAGAATACGGCCATGTTTACATGCTCAGCCTCCTGAAAACACCAAGAGCCTCCTCAAGGGAGAGAACACTCAGCTGCGATAGTGCTGGCACATCCTTGAATAGGCTCATTATTTGTGGTGGCCTAAGGTTGGCCTTTGCCATTATCTCCTTGTCGGAGAATATCTTGCGGGTCGGGCCATCGGCAATTATATTTCCTGAATCCATCACCACCACCCGTCTACAATAACTACCCACCAACTCCATGTTATGAGAGATTAAGACTATGGTCAGCCCCTCACGGTTTAGACGATGGAGAATTTTCATCACCTTCTCAGCTGTCCCCCTATCCAGTCCAGTGGTGGGCTCATCAACCATGATGATGGATGGCCTTGTGGCCAATACGCAGGCTAGGGAGAGGAGGCGTTTGATGTTTCTTGGGAGATAGAAGATGTAGCTGTCGGCGTATTCTCTAAGCCAGAATAAATCCAGCATCTCATCCACAATTTTAGCCGTCTTATCTTTACCAAACCCCATCATTTGGGGTGCGAAGGCTATCTCATCCACAACCTTCTCTTGGAAGAGCATGTTATCAGGTAGCTGGTATACATAGTTGATATGTTTGATTATCTCCTTTATCTTCATCTTCCTAGTGTCATGGCCCATCACAATTACTCTCCCATCTGGGTTGGTGGGTTTAAGAACACCCACCGCGTGCATGCATAGAGTTGTTTTACCGGAGCCGTTGCTACCAACTATGCCCACCATCTCACCCTGATATATCTCGAGGCTGACCCCTTTCAAGGCTTCCACACCGGTAGGATAGACATGTCTAACATTCTCCATTTTTAGGACCGGCTCGCCAGCATGGATATGATGATTCTCATGGATGGGTTCCACAGACCTACCGTCCACAATCTCAGCCAGCATGGAGGCCGCAATATTGATGTCGAGTGTAGGCTTGACTGGATATTTTTCTGACTGCAGCCTCCTCATAAATGTGGTTACCTGGGGTTCTCCAACACCTACCCTCTCCAATATTCCTGAATACACTATCTCCTCAGGGCTGCCATCAGCCACAACCTCGCCATTCGATAACACTATAACCCGGTCGAAGTATGTAAGGGTAACCTCCAAATCAGAGCCTGACTCTGTCATTATGATAGTTCTTTTTCTCTCCTTAGCAATGGAGCGGAGGAGTGTCATTACGGTCTCTTTCCCAACAGGGTCCAGCATGCTTATCGGCTCATCCAAGGCCAGTACAGGCGGGTCCATGGCCAGGACCCCCGCTATCGCCAGATTCTGCTGCTCCCCACCTGAAAGCTGGAGAGGGTTTCTAAGCTCTTTGCCTTTCAGACGGGAGACCTCCAAGACGTGCTCAACACGCCGTAGAATCTCCGTACTATCTAGCCCAAGGTTAGATGGGCCGAATGCAATATCGTCAAAAACTGTGGACGCCAGTAGCTGGGTGTCCGGCGTATCCAAGACAACCCCCACATGTCTCGCCATATCCGTCACATCATGCTCCATCACGTTGATGTTGTTGACTGTAATCCTGCCCTCCTGTATCGCCGGCATGTCGTTCGGAATGACGCCATTCAGAGAGAGTAGTAGGCTGGTCTTACCCGCACCAGTTGCCCCCAAAATCCCCACTACCTCACCCTCCTTAACCTTTATGTCGATATTTCTTAATGCCTTCTCCGTCTGACCTAAAAAAGTGAGTGAATAATTATCTATCTCGACTATATACCTCTCATCCATGCTGCCGTGTCAATATGATGTATCTCCGGTATTTATCCAATGTGATGGCGGTTCCGTAGAAAGGCTTCGTAAGAGATTTTAAGCGACGTTTCTGGCCCTATATATAATACCCGGTGGCTGACTTGGGAGCCTTGACTGGTGACTGGCTGTGATGGTCTCCCTCAGGGAGAAGATAGAGATGATGCGGCAGGGGATTATCCATCGGTATGTCATACCTATGCTGGAGCTTAGAGGTTTTATGGTATCGGACTGGAAGAGACCTGTATCCTTGGAGGACCAAGTACTGAGGGATGAGGGGTGGATACCCCTCTACACACCCTACACCACTTGGGAGACCTATACACGGGACGCGCCATTACACGTATACTTCAATACCTTCTATGGTGATGTCTACGAAAAAGCCTACAAACACTGTTTTGTCGAATTTATACTCCGGAGACATAATCGCAGCCTGCCCCCAGAGGTTACAGGTATCTTCACACGGCTCAACGTCTCCGATGGCTATTACTGGAAGCATAGAATACCAGTATCTCTTGACATCCCGGAGTCGGTGGTGAAGGATATAGATAGCAAATATGACGAGCTACTGCTTCTCTTAAGCCGTGCTAAAGCGTTGGAGTCTTAGATGGTTTGAGATGCCGTAGGATTATGGACGTGTTGGTGTCTCTCACCCCAGGTATATGTCTTATCTCCTCTATGCCTTTGTTCAATTCAACCATATCTGAGACCGCCAGTAAAGCCACCACGTCATACTGGCCGGTTATCTCATAGATGTCCTCTACTCCGTAGACCTTTCTGAGTGCTTCAGCCACCTGGGGGGTTGGGGTTGAAGGGTTAACCGAGACAAAGGTAAAGGCCTTCACCATATACCCCCTTTCCACATCAATCGTGAATGATTTGATGACACCCTTATCCACGAGGTTTTTTACACGTCTTCTGACAGCCCCCTCCGAAAGCCTCAGCTCTTTCCCAATATCGGTGAAGCTTCGACGGCCATCTCTCATCAATATCTTGATTATAGCCCTATCTACTTCATCCACCACAGCCTTCATTTATAATCTCATACACGACGGGGTTTATCTATATTATTGTCTTGGTTGGAGGGGTATCGGGATGACTAGGGTAGGCGTTGTGGGTGCCTCTGGATATACCGGTGGCGAGCTTTTGAGGATTTTAGCCACCCACCCAGAGGTGGAGGTGTCCTACGCAACCTCTAGAGAGTATGCTGGAAAACCCTTGACCGCCATACATCCACATTTTAGAGGCTTCTTCGAGAAGCTCAAATTCTCACAGCTATCGCTGGATACGCTAGCAAGTCAGTGCGACCTCGTATTCGTCAACACACCTCACGGTGTTTCATCCAGCCTAGTTCCAAAGATTCTAGATATGGGCCTGAAGGTTATAGATTTGAGCGCTGACTTCAGGTTGAAGAACCCCGCTGATTATAGGGTGTGGTATGATATGGAACATCCCGCACCGGACCTGCTAGCTAAGGCTGTCTATGGACTGCCGGAGCTTCATAGGGAGGAGATTAGGACTGCGCAGCTTGTGGCATGTCCTGGATGCAACTCCACCGCCGCACTGATAGCCCTCCTACCGGCCGTTGAATCCCGCATTATAGAGCTGGAGCGGATATCGGTCGATGTTAAGGTGGGGAGTAGCGAGGCTGGAATTAAGGCAAGCCTAGGAACACATCATCCGGAAAGGGCCAACGTAATCAGGCCCTATGATGTGACGGGACATAGGCATGTGGCCGAGATTGAGCAGGAGCTGCAGGCGTTGGCCGGTAGGAAGATAGCTGTCGGGATGGTGCCCCATGCCGTGGGGAGTGTGAGGGGTGCCCTGGCCACGGTTCATGCCTGGCTATCAGGAGACGGGGTAGATGAGCAGGAGGTCTGGAGGATATACGCCCGCCGATACGGCCGTGAACCCTTTGTTAGAATTGTCAGAGGCGCGCCGTTTAGATATCCCGACCCAAAATATGTGTTGGGCAGCAATTTTGCGGATGTAGGTTTCGGTGTCGAGTCCCGTATCGGTAGGGTGGCCCTGATGGCTGCTATTGACAACCTGATGAAGGGGGCTGCAGGCCAGGCGGTTCAATGCATGAATCTCGTCTTGGGTCTAGACGAAACCACCGGTCTCAGATATCCTCCCCTTAGACCCGCATAGGTGATGGCTGGATGATCGTTGTTAAGGCTGGCGGGAGAGTCTTGGAGACCAACATGAGGAACATCCTTGACTCGGTAGCTAAAAGAAGAGATGGCGGGGTTGTATTCGTCCACGGCGGGGGAGATATAGTCTCCAAGTATGAGAAGATGCTGGGGATAGAGCCCAAGATAGTTACATCGCCGTCAGGGATAAGGAGCAGGCTTACAGATGAGAGGGAGCTAGAGGTTTACAATATGGTTATGGCCGGTAAGCTGGGTAAGGAGATGTCGGCCTACCTAAACCATCGTGGGGTAAAGGCCGTAAGCCTTAGCGGTGTAGACAGCGCACTCATAAGAGCCACCAGGAAGAAGCGTATAGTGATAGTGGATGAGAGAGGTAGGAAGAGGGCCATAGACGGCGGCTACACAGGCACAATATCCGCCGTAGACACCTCCATTATCACAAATCTTACAGAGATGGGTTACGTCATAGTAGTCTCCCCCGTCGCATTGGGAGACGAGGGTGAGATGCTGAACGTGGACGGCGACACAGCTGCTTCCGCCATCGCATCGGCCCTCAAAGCCGAGAAACTCATCCTCCTTACAGATGTAGAAGGTGTTTTACTTGATGGAAGGCTTGTAGAGTCGCTGACGGTTGGGCAGGCTCAGCAGCTGCTGGAGCAGATCGGCGCTGGGATGAACAGGAAGCTTATGGCCGCAGCTAAGGCCGTTGAGAACGGCGTGGTAAAGGCCTATATCTGTTCGGGGATGGGTGAAGACCCTCTTAAAAGGGTTGAGGGGGGCAAGGCCACAATCATAACCGGCTTGTGAAAAGCGTCAAGATACTACGTCTTTCGCAACGTAGCCAGATAAAAGAATTTTTATACGGCCATTTACCGTTGTGATACGAAACTGGTGTATTGTAGATGCCTGAGTTGGAATGTCCTGTCTGCGGTGGAAGGCTACAGATACCTGAGGACTCCCTACCTGGGGAGCTCTTCGAACATCAGGACTGCGGAGCCAATCTAGAGTATTTCCAAGATGAGAAGGGTAGACCAGCTCTCAAGGTCGCCGAGGAAGTGGCGGAGGACTGGGGACAGTAATAGATGAGATTAGGCCTAGCCTATGATATGGCGCGATTTGAGGAGAAAGCCCTCCTCCAAGCCGCTAGAGAGCTAGGCCATGATGTAGTCCCTATAAACGTAAAAGACGCCGAGTTCTGGATAACAGAGCCTTCGTCAAACAATCTTGACTTTGTGATACAACGCTGTGTCAGCTACTACAGAGCTTATGCCTCAACCATAGCCCTCGAGAGAAGCCAGATAATGGTTGTTAACAGCCTTCAGGTTCTCAGAGACTGCGCCGACAAGCTTGTAACAACTAGTAGACTATCTGCTGCCGGAATCCCTGTACCTCAAACGGCCATAGCCTTCAGGCGTGAGACCGCTCTCCAAGTTGCTAGGAAGATGGGGTTTCCTGTGGTGGTGAAGCCCATACAGGGTAGCTGGGGCCGTATGATTGCAAGAGCGATGGATGAGCAGACCTTCCAAGACATCATCGAGCTAAGAGAGAATATGCCTAACCCGCAGCTTAAAATCCACTATATCCAGCAACACATAGATAAACCTGGGAGAGATATCCGGGTCTTCTATGTTTGGGGTGAGGTCCCCGTAGCTATCTACAGGGTGAGTAAGAATTGGAAGACCAATACAGCGCTGGGTGGGAAGGCTGTCCCATGTGCAGTAACCGATGAACTGGAAGATATTACATTAAAGACTGGGAGGGCGATGGGGGATGGAGTTTTGGGGATAGACATCCTCGAATCCGGTGATGGGGGGCTAATGGTGAATGAGGTTAACGCCGTGATAGAGTTTAAGAACACTGTTCTGCAGACTGGGTACAACTTGCCCAAGAAAATAATTGAAGAAACCGTGAAGGTGCTGAAGAGATGAGGCCCTCCCTCCTCCCTTTCATCCAGCAGAGGGGTCTTAAGATATCTAGGGCTGAGGGCCAGTATGTCTGGGATCAGGAAGGCCGCAGATACCTCGACTTCTACATGGGGTATGGGGCAGCATTCCTCGGCCACCGCCACCCTAAGATAGTGGAGGCCCTAAAGGAACAGCTAAGCAAGTTTATGACTGTTACACCTGCCTTTGAAACCGATGTGCGGGAGAAATGCTTAGACCTGCTCGGAGAGATATTGCCCGTGCACCTTGACATGGTGTATTTTCTCAATAGTGGGTCGGAGGCCAACGAGCTAGCCCTCAAGATTGCACGAAAGATTACTGGGAGGAAGAAGATACTGGCCTTCATCAACTCTTTCCACGGACGCACACTGGCCACCTTAGGTGTCACATGGAACCCCAAATACCGGGAGGGCTTCGACCCCTTCCCATACGAGGCCACATTCACTCCTTACAATAATGTGGAGGCTGTGGAGAAAGCCCTCAATGAAGAGTATGCCGCGGTTATTGTGGAGCCTGTACAGGGTGAGGGTGGAATAATCCCTTCCACCCCCGAATTTCTCAAGGCCCTCGAGAGAAAATGTAGAGAATGTGGAGCACTTTTAATAGTCGACGAGGTGCAGACAGGTTTTGGCAGGACAGGGTATATCTGGGCCCATCAAAAGGCGGGTATAAGGCCGGACATTATGGTGGCTGGGAAAGCAGTTGGAGGAGGCTTTCCAGTCAGCTTTGTGGCAGTGTCGGGCGAGGTGGGCGAGAACTTGAAGGAGGGTGATCACGGCTCAACCTACGGGGGGAACCCGCTCGCCCTCGCAGCGGTTTCCGCAGCAGTTGAAGTCCTTATCTCTGAAAATATCCCCGCTCAGGCAATGGAGAAGGGTTCGGCCCTCAGTGAAGCTCTTAAAACAGTTTTGGAGGAGAACGGCAAGATTTTCAGGGGTTTGAGATCCGAGGGCCTCATGATAGGGATGGATATGAGGAGTACGCCGGGCCCGTTTATCAGGCTCCTCCAGAGCAAGGGGCTTCTCGCATTCAAAGCAGGGTTAACAGTACTCAGATTTCTACCCCCCTATCTCATTACAGAGCGTGACATAGTAGATGCCGCCGAGATTTTAAGGAATGCGGCCTCAGAATATGAGGTAAGGGCTTAGTCCTTAATCAGCCCATATCTGTCCAGGATGTCTCTTAGAAGGGTCTGTCCGAAATCGTCCAGCTCATACCGCACCCGGTAAACAGGCTTGTCCACCTTAACTATCCTAGTGATGTCTGTGGGCGTCCCTGAAACTATGGCATCGCATTTAACCCTCAACAACGTCTCCTCCAGGTCCCTGACCTGTCCGCTGGTATATCCCAGCGCCGGCACCACCTTACCTATGTGGGGGTAGGACTTGTAGGCTTCGGCTATAGAACCCACGGCGAAAGGCCTGGGGTCAACTATTTCTGCTCCAGCCTTCATGGCTGACATATATGCTATCCCCCAGCTCATACCTCCATGTGTGACGGAGGGGCCGTCCTCCAACGCAACAACTTTCAAGCCAGACAGCTTCTCTAACCCTTCCCCAGCAACCCTGGTGCCAGCGGTCATAATAGCCGCATCTGGGTTGTGGTTCATGATAACAGACTTTATTGCGTCTATGTTGGCTGGAGGCGAAGTGTCTGCCTTGTTGATGATGAAGAGGTCTGCATTCATGAGGTTTACGATGCTCGGATAATGGGTTAGCTCTTGACCAGGCCTATGGGCGTCGAGGACCATTATCCATATGGTGGGTCTTATGAAGGGGAAGTCGTTATTGCCCCCATCCCAGACGATAACATCGGCTTCACGCTCGGCCTCCTCCAAGACCTTTGCGTAGTCAACACCGGCATAAACTACATTCCCCGCCTCTAGATGTGGTTCATATTCTTCCCTCTCCTCTATCGTGCATTCATACCTGTCCAAATCTTCATATTTTTCGAATCTCTGAACAACCTGCCTCTCCAACACGCCGTAGGGCATAGGGTGACGAATCACAACAGCGTTCACATTCTCCTCCTTGAGAACCCGCATCACGTAGCGGGTTACCGTGCTTTTGCCGGCCCCAGTTCTAGATGCTGTCACCGCTATTACAGGTTTCCTTGCCTCCAAGAATGTAAAACTGGGCCCGAGTAGCATGAAGTTAGCCCCAGCCACCATGGCCCTAGAAGCTTTCTCCATCACCTCCTGGTGGGAGACGTCGCTGTATGAGAATACGGCTAGGTCGACCCTCTTCTCCCTTATGACATCCTCCAAGAGTTTTTCAGGGTATATCGGTATTCCCTGAGGATAGAGGCTTCCTGCGAGACTTGCTGGATATGTTCTCCACTCTACACCCGGTATCTGGGCTGCGGTGAAGGCCACCACCTCATATTCTGGGTTGTCTCTAAAGAAGACGTTGAAGTTGTGGAATTCGTGGGGTATCTATCCTATACCCTATCACGTCCAGCGGCTCCCATGATAACAACCCGCCTCGGTCTCATACATTGATGGGGCAATACCTAAAATGTAACTTTTTAACCATGAATCATAAGACGGAAAGACAAATGTATGCCCTGGACCTAGATAGGGACCTAGCGGTTACGACGCTCGTCCAGCTGCTGGAGGTATACACCCCGCCGGGTGAGGAGAGGAGGCTGGAAAGAACCTGGAGTAGGATTTGCATGGCTCTGGGCTATAACAAGTTCTGGAGGGATGAGGTGGGGAATTTCTTCGCATCCATCGGCCGTGGCGGCCGGGCCATATACCTAGTCAGCCATGTGGACACAGTTCCGGGCGAGCTGAGAGTGCGGGTTTCTGAGGGAAAGATATACGGTAGAGGCGCTGTAGACGCCAAAAGCTCAGTAGCGTCGATGCTTCTAGCAGGCCACATCCTACACAACAGACTCCAGAACTCGATGCTGGTGGTAGCTGGGTTGGTGGATGAGGAAAACCGTGGGCGGGGGGCCAAGAAGCTCGTGGATGAAGGTATCAGCGCAGACCATATCATCATAGGAGAGCCCACAAACCTCGTAGGCGTGGCCACGTCCTACCGGGGTAGCATCAGTATAAAAGTCAGAGCCACCGCCAAAGGCGGCCACAGCTCAGCTCCATACATGGCAGAATCGGCCCTAGAGAAGATTCTCAACCTGTGGAGCCAAGTGAGGCAGGAATACAATGGCTCACGCTATGAAGAGATAACGTCAGCCCTTACAACACTTCACGGCGGGGACTGGGCCAGCCGTCTACCCGATACAGCCGAGGGGACGATAAACATACGATTCCCACCCCCATATGTGTCCAGCAATATCTTGGAGAAGCTGAACGAGTATGCAGCCCGATATGATTGTAGGCTGGAACTTCTGGATGTCACAGAGCCGGTGTCAGTGAACGCTTCAAACCCTGTAGTCAAGGCGTTAATCAGGTCGATGCTGCGTCTCGGCCTCAGACCCAAGATAGTTAAGAAGACAGGGACCAGCGATATGAACACTCTCTACAATATCACCACAAGTATTGCCGCGTGCGGTCCGGGCAACTCACTGCTAGCCCACACTGAGGGAGAGTTTGTTACGGTGGAGGATTTGCTTAACGCCGTCAAAATATATGCGGGAGCGGCTTTGGAGTTGGACAGACTCAGCCCAGCAGACGGCTGAGGGCCCTCCCCCATTCTTCTCTTCTCCTCGCAGCCCACTCTCTCTCGACGGCCACCCTACCCAAGGCCAGCTCGGCTGTCTCAACAACTTTCGATGGATTGGCTGAGCCGACACCCACATAAGCCTTTACCGCTCTTCTAGGCTCCATAACCTCCAAAATCTCTTCAACAGAGAGTGTCAAGTCCAGTCCCAGCTCTGACACCGTCTTAGCCAATGTGTCTCGGCCTAGCCTATCCTCTGCGATAAGCCTGCTAATTCTACCTGCGAGGCCGTGGGCCTTCCTGAAAGGTAAACCGTATCTCAACGTGATGTAGTTGGCTAGAAAAACCGCCGCTGTGGGAGGCATGCAGGCCTTGTAGGCCCTCTCAACATCCACCTCCACCTTCTCAACCATTTTAGAGAGAAGTCTCAGGCTTTCCACCACTTCATCCAGAGCTTGCCAGACCTTAGGGGTTACCTGCTGTAGGTCAAGGCTGTAGCCGCTGGGCTGTCTGGCCAGAATAGACGAAACCGCGGCGACATGGCCGAGAGTCTCGCCGGCCTTCGTCCTCATAATCTCGGCCACAACCGGGTTACGTTTCTGGGGCATTACGCTACTGGTGGCCGCCAGCTCATCCGGCATTTTGAGGAGGCCAAACTCTTCAGAGCTGTAGATAACCATCTCCTCCGCTATGGATGAAAGTATCAAGGCTATAGCATGTGTCACACCAAGTGCTGAGAGAATGAAGTCCCTCGACGCCGTAGACTCGAGAGCGTTCAGGCTTACACGTTCAAACCCCAGCATGTCAGCGAGACGGCGCCTGTTAAGTATGATGTCGGTCCCAGCAGCTGCCGCCGAGCCCAGAGGAGACTCGCTGCAGAGATCTAAAACATGTTTTAGCTGCGGGGTTGTTTTTATGAGTCTCAGGGCGTAGCTTGCTAGTACAAAGCCGTAGGTGGCGGGCATAGCCCTCTGTAGATGGGTGTAGACTGGGAAGATAGTCTCAGCCTCCCGTATACACCTTTTTAACAGTGTCTCAGCGGCTTTGAGTAGCTCCAGATACAGCTCCAGCATCCTCTCCCTAAGTCTGATCTTGACAGCGGCCACAACAGCATCATTTCTGCTCTTCCCGAAAGAGAGCATTGCTGCCACGTCAGGGTATCCCTGGGATAGGTGCCTCTCCACAGCTATGTGAATATCTTCCTCGTCGCTGACGGTGATAGGCTTGTCCAGAAGCTCTGCAAGTGTTTTCGCAGCCTCCAAGGCAGTGCTGGGTTCTAGATAGTTCGCCGCCGCCAGCTCTTTGATGTGGGCAACATTAACATAGATAACAGCCTTCATGATCTCTGTGTCAAACTTGATGGAGGATGTATATCGGATGGCGTCTAAATCCATCTCCCTGGTCATTATGCCCCTCCTATGAGGGGTCTCCCCTCCGTTGGAAGCCATGGTAGGCGATACTATCCTCCTTTCCTCTCTCTTAGACTGCTGAGAAGTGTCTCGAGGGCCCATATCTTTGAGAAGCCTTCCCCCGCCTTCTGGTCGAAGATGCTCTCCCTAGAATAGGTTATCGCCTCCTTGGAATACATCGGATTAACTCCCCGACGGCCTACAATCCTCATCGTCCCCTTGAATAGCCGGATTTTCACCTCACCATCTACTCCTCTCTGGGACATATCGATGAAGCTGTCCAAGGCTTTCCGGAGTGGGTCGGCCCAGAGCCCAGAATAGACTAGGTCGGCCCAGGCGGTGTCCACAATCTGTTTAAAGGCCTGAAATCTTCTCCCGAGGAAAAGCTTCTCCAAATCTCTATGGGCCTTTATCAGTATGAGGGCTGCGGGAAGCTCGTAGACTTCGCGTGACTTGAGACCGATGACCCTGTCCTCCACATGGTCCACTAGCCCGTAGCCGTGTCTACCCCCAATGTGGTTAAGCTCCCTTACAAGGTTCAGCATATCCATCCTTGTCCCGTTAAGGGAGACTGGAACACCGTTCTCAAAACCTATTACAACCTCCTCAGCTTTGTCGGGGGTTTTAGATAGTGGTGTTACTAGCTTGTAGGCTTCCTCGGGGACCTCAACCCAAGGGTCCTCCAGCTCACCCGCTTCTATGGAGCGGCCCCAAAGGTTCTCATCGACGCTGAACCTACTCTTCCTAGGGTTGATGGGTAGATTATGCTCGAGAGCATACTCTATCTCATCATCTCTGTTCATGTTCCACTCCCTCACGGGAGCAAATATCTTGAGATGTGGAGCTAAAGCTGCGAATGTCGTATCAAACCGTAGCTGGTCATTACCTTTTCCAGTACATCCGTGGGCTACAGCGTCACAGCCCTCCCTCAACGCTACCTTAACAACCTCTTCAGCTATCAGAGGACGGCTGAGGGCGGAGGATAACGGATATTCACCCTGGTATAATGCGTTGGCTTTAATCGCCCGACTGACATACTCCTCTGCGAACCTCTCTTTAGCGTCTACATTGGTATGGGTTGAGGCCCCGCTCTTGTAGGCTTTTTCGGCTATCTCCTCAAAATCCTCCTCCTGCCCAACATCCACAGTTACGGTGTGTACTTCAGCCTTATACCGGTCTTTCAGCCATCTTATCATCACCGTAGTGTCCAGTCCCCCACTATATGCCAGAGCTATCTTCACACCGCTCCCTCCAACAGGGTGGTTCTTAAGCGTTCTCCGGAGAATTTTAACACTCACCCCGAAGTAGGACCAGAGGCCGGCAAAACTTGTGGCTATCCCTGTTCTCCACCCGTCTCGGAGGATTTTCTGGTTTTAAACTCATCAAGAGTTTTTCTCACGAAGTCTTTACCCAAAATTCCCGCCTCAAGCAAGTTGACCACAGAGTTAGGCGAGGCCTCACCCACCAGCCTCCCAAAATTCCCCCTTGTCTGCCTCCACCGAAGATCGGTGTTCCCGCTCTTAGAGCGGTATATCACGCCGAGGACATCTGCCACCTTAACAAACTTCACATCCCTCATCTGCTTCAGCTCTATCTTGGAGGCAGCCTCCACGTATATGGTGCCCTCTTTGGAATCCCTCTCGGGGAAGATGGTTTCATCGTGAAGATATCCTGATGGGATGTATGATGCGCAAGTGTTCAATATAATGAAGTGTCTAAACTTCTCTAGTGGTGTCTTAGTATCTATCTGGACCATGTGCCCTACGCCCACCAATGGTTAGTAGATGACTCATAAATATCCTGTAGACCTCCTCTCTATCTTCGTCTCCCTCTTCTTGGGGATTATCCTATCAAGGAGGAGTTTAAGTGTGTCATCGTCGATGGGGGTGTTGATTTGGCCTGTCTGGGCGGCCTGCATAAGATAGGTCTCAACTCGCTCAGCTATCTCGGGCCTTACAAGCTTAAGGTTGTTCAGCCTCTGCCGTGCGTCAGGTGTTAATATAGCCCTCATAAATGCGGCCCTCTCCAGCTCCCTCTGCCTCCTAGCCTGCTCCTCAGCCGCCCTAGCCTGGAGCTCAGCCATTTTCTGCTGTCTTATCCTCTCTAACTCCTCGTCCTCACCTGACATTTACTGCATCTCCGAATTTCTAAGCCGTATATTTAAGCTCTGACCCTCTTCTAGGCCTCCAAAACCTGGAGGCTCTGCATATAAACCCGGGAAAGCTCGTCAAGTGTTGGGATCTCCAGCCCAAGGTCCAGAATATTATTCACAGCCTCTATAGCTCTTCTCGCGGCCTGGAAGTCGGGGGTCATCTCCCCTGCTTCAACCAACATCGAGAAGTTTCTTAGCCCAGCCTCAGCAGCTAGAACTGGGAGCAACCCCGCAGCACCCACTATTTGGCCGACGTAGTAGATGCCATTTATCTTCCTCATCCACTCCTCCAACAGAGCGGAGTCGGTTGACGAGCAGTAGATCTCCCTCCTCTCCGAAACTACCTCTTTCCCATATCCTCCTATCGTGATGACGGTTCTGCAGCCGAGCTGTTTGGAGAATAAGATGATTTTCTCGCAGAAGTCATACTGGCCGTAGCTTGTTGAGGGCTGTGAGTTTCCGTAGAGGAAGAGTATGGGCGGTCTGCTATCGGCGTAGTATATGTCGGCGAAGCTGAATACCAGTCTCCCCTCGGATACATATCCCAGACTCGGGAAATGCGGTGAGAATATCCTGCACACACGTTTTACTCTCATACGGCTCAGCATGTAAGCCACGGCAACCTTAGCCACTAAGCCGATTCCTGGCAGGCCCTCCACCAAGACGCCGTCCTCGAGCTTAAGGTCTGCGGCCCCGTCCTCCAGCAAAATCTCGGTCTCAAGCATGCTATCTGGTAGGCATTACCCATTATAAGTGCTTTCCCATTATCCAACGTTAAGACATTTAATATCTCCCGTGGAGGGCCGGGCCGTATGAGGGTGTATTTTGAGGTCAAGCATAAGGACCTGCTAGGTAGGATTGGCCGCCTAACCCTGGATGGGAAGACTGTTGAAACACCTGCATTCGTACCTGTTATTAACCCGATTCACCAGCTAATACCCGCATCACAGATTAAGAGGGATTTTGGCTGTAACTTTGTAATCACCAACGCCTACATCATGTTTAAGAGGCTTGGTAGGGATGCCGTGGAGCGGGGAGTCCATAACATAATAGGTTTTGACGGTGTGGTGGCCACCGACTCCGGGGGCTATCAAGTACTCATCTACGGTGATGTGGACGCCAAACCACTGGATATTGCTAGGTTTCAGGAGGAGATTGGGACAGATATTGCGATTCCACTGGACAGACCCACAGGACTTTCCGGAAGACGAGAGGCAGAAAAGACGGTGGAGGAGACTATAGCCAACGTCAAATCCACCATGGCTTATCTCGGAGCCAGCCGGAGGGCTGCATGGGCAGCTCCCATACAGGGGGGAATATACAGCGACCTTATCAGGAGATGTATCAACGAGTTTTCCAAGTATGATTTCGACCTCTACTCGCTGGGGAGCCCCACACCCTTTATGGAGTCCTATCTATACGATAGGCTTGTCTCCATGATATCCACCGTGCGGCAGAGTATAACGTCTGGCAAACCACTCCACCTTTTCGGCGCGGGCCATCCTATGATATTCGCTTTGGCCTCAGCCCTTGGATGCGATACCTACGACTCGGCAGCCTATATCCTATTTGCTAGAGAGGACCGGTACATGTTGACGGAGGGTACCTTTAGGCTTGACCAGCTGGCCTACCTCCCCTGTGAATGCAGGATATGTAGCAGCATGTCGCTGGATGAGTTGAAGAGTTTGGAGAAGGATGAGAGGGTTAAAGCCCTAGCCTATCATAATCTTAGCGTCTGTTTCAGGGAGGTGAACACAGTTAAGCAGGCGATATGGGAGGGGAGGCTCTTCGAACTCCTTGAGCGACGGTCTAAATCCCACCCCTCCCTCTACCAGGCTTTTCAGAGGATGATATCGGACCAGCCCCTCATGGAACTTGCAGAGAGGAACACACCAGCCACCAAAAGACGGGGCTTACTACTATTTGACAGGCAGAGCATGTATAGGCCGGAGTTGGTGAGGGCTTTGAAGGCCCTTGATAGGCTGGATATGAGGCGGGATGGCTATTCTTCAGCGGTTCTAATCCCCCGCAGGGTGGTGACTACCAAGAGCTATGAAGCCATAATGCATAAAGTAAGGAAGGTTACAGGCCTGGACCAATTCTCCGTTTTCACTTATGGGACACCCTACGGCGTTATACCTCTCGACCTCTCATACACCTATCCCTTCTACCAGACCGTTTTCCATCCATTTCTGCTGGAGTCGCTTGAGGGTTGGATATTTCAACGTGTAACCGAGATGTTGAATAGATGTGGTTTCCGCAGGGTTGTTATTCTGAGATGGGGGCGTGAAGTGGTTAGAGGGCTGGCCAGAAGGCTTCAGGCCCATCTCTCATCAGCGTTGGAGGGTGTTGAGGTCCAAGTGATAGATGTCTAAAGACTAAAAAAGTAGTATTTCACCAGTTTTACCTGGAATAGTTACCGGCGTTAAGATGGTGTATTACGTTAAATGATTGAGGCGTGCAGTAAATGGAGATAAAATTTCTGGGAGGAGCTAGAGAGGTAGGTAGGTCGGCTATACTAGTATCATATAGGGATACACGTCTACTCCTAGACTATGGCGTGATGCTGAACGACCACCCACATTTCCCGTTAACCGTAGAACCCAAGAAACTCAATGGGATACTTCTAACCCACTCCCATCTAGACCATTCTGGCTCTATACCGCTACTATACGTCAGCCATAGACCTAAACTATACGCCACATCAATGACGCGGCAGACCACCACACTACTGGTGAATGACTTTCTCAAGGTCTCCGGCTACTATCTACCCTTTGAGAGGCCGGAGGTGGAGGCTATGCTGAGAAGCTGTATAGAGGTAAACTATAGGGAGCCTTTCATGATAAGGGATGTGGAGGTGGAGTTTATAGATGCCGGCCACATACCGGGAAGCGCCCAAATTCTCATAAAAGGGGATAAAACTCTAATCTACACCGGCGACTTCACAACTATCCGCTCAAAGATGTTAGAAGGTGCGGATACAGGCTTCGGCGATGTTGACGGAGTTGTTATCGAATCTACATACGCACTGGAGGAACATAAGCCGAGGCAAGAGCTGGAGAAACAGTTTGTAAACGCGTGTAGGGAGGTGGTGGAGGGTGGGGGCCGTGTCCTAGTGCCAGCCTTCTCTGTAGGCAGAGCTCAGGAGATTCTCTGCATTTTAGTTTCTCATGGCTTCAAACCTCCTATCTGGCTGGACGGCATGGCCCGGAAAACCCTTGAACACTACCTGTCGGATAGACGGTTTGTGGATGGATATGATATTTTGGAGCGGGCCAGCAGGAAGGTCAGGATTGTTAACGGTAGAAAGAGTCGGGAGGCGGCGTTATCCGAGCCCGGCGTGATAATAACTCCTGCGGGGATGCTGAAAGGCGGGCCCGCACTTCACTACGCTCCACACATCGTCTCAGACCCGAGTTCAGCTGTTTTTCTAGTCAGCTTCCAGATACCTGGAACCCCTGGGGAGATACTCCTCAATAAGAGGATTTTGAAAGCCGATGGCCTGGAGAGAGAGGCTGTCTGCAGAGTTGAACAGTTCAGGTTTTCAGGACACGCCGGTAGGGCTGAGCTCCACAACTATCTAAGGCTTGTGGAGAACGATGCCCTAGTTTTCACCGTCCACGGAGAGGAGAGGTCGTGTGAGACCCTGTCGGCGTGGGCGTCGTCTGAACTCTCCCTGAAGGCCAACGCCCCTAAAAACGGGGAATCCTATAAAGTCTAGCTACCGCCCCCTATTTGCTTGAGCTGTGAATACATACTTACCAACGTTCTGGTTAGGGGTGTCTCAGGCCTTAAGAATATGAGCTTAACGTTTCCCAGGTTCTGCTGGTCAGCTATTCCAAGCTTCTGTAGATTGTTCACCACCAACCCCACCGTGGATGGAGAGAGCCCTGTAACCCTCGCTATATATCTCTGGCTAAACCCCTTACCAAGGTTCTCTAGGAGAAAGTCCAGAATGCGTGCGTGAGCCCTAGAGGGGAAAACCTCCTCCAGATTCATGGCAGCAACATCCTTGCCGCTGTAATAATCTTTCTACCCCTCTACCACTGTGCCAGCGCCTCGGCCTAGGAGAGCATCACGCACCCTCTCGGGGTAGGCACCGTTCACATAGTAGAGAGGTATTCTAGCCCTCCTGAGAAGAGTGAGGCCTACCAAATCCATGAGAGGATATTCGCCAGCTCTCTGGGACGTGTGCTCCACCAGCCTAGAAAGCTCATCGAAGGTCAGCCTCGGGATTAGCCTGGCATCCGCCGATACTTTGGGGTCTGCGGTGTATACGCCATCCACATCAGTAGCCACCACAATCCTCTCCGCCTTGATGGCGGCTGCTACTATCGCTGAGACCGCAATCGTGGACTGACCGGGTTGCAGCCCGCCTGTCACAACTATCTTTCCCAAGCCCATAACTGCTAGAAGCTCCTCCAATGTTGTTGGAATGGTTTGGACGGCCAAATCACCCAAGCAGCTGGCCATGAGATACGCGTTTACACGGGTAATCTTGATGGCCAGTAGGTCGCAGCTCGCTTCATCCAATCCCAGCTCTCTCGCCCCATTAACATATTGGCGCGCTATCGAGCCGCCACCTACCACCACAGCCCATCTCCCTCCATCGAAGACATCGGCCAACATCTCACAATAGCGTCGCAGAAGTCCCGTATTGGTCCTTTCACTAAAAATCAAATGCCCGCCCAGCTTCAGCACAATATTCATACCGTTAACGCCTCAGATACAACGTATTTATCTTTAGATTTCAATCCCCTGCCATGGGCTATAGCCTTCATCAGCTCAATAGAGGTGGACAATGTAATACCGCCTCCGAGAATCCATGCCAAATCCTCGGTGTTGGGTGGCTGCAGCCTGAGAGTTTCAGCACCGCCGGGTAGAGCCATGATAGTGGATATCAACGCTATCTCCCAAACTATGGCGAGCACCAGCCATTTATGTGGCTTCGCTTTGAAGATGGTATGGGTTAGTGAGCGGCAGTTTATTGCCAGTAGGAGCTCGTTTGCAATAAACATGAAGAAGAGTCTTGACCTAGCATCCTCCACTCCATGCTCTAAAGCTGTGATATATCCTAGGAGGTAGATGGGTGTAGCGACTAGCAGGACTGTGTAAAGGAAGTTTCTAACCTCACGGCTGAAGATAGGCTCATGCCTCGGTATCGGTTTTCTCTTCATAATGTCCGGGTCTGGTGGGCTGAACCCGAGAGCTATGGCTGGCAGCCCATCTGTCGCCAAGTTTATGTAAAGTATGTGAACCGGTAGCAGTGGTAGCGCCTCCTCTCCCTGTAGTCCTAGAACCCTGGCTATAACCAGCGCGACAGAGCTTATCACAGCGATCTCCACAAGGTTGGCCTCCAGAAGATAGGCCAAATATTTTCTAACATTTTCATATATCCAGCGCCCCAGCTCCACAGCCTTAACAATTGTGGCGAAGTTGTCATCGGCTAGAATCATGTCCGAAGCCTCTTTAGAGACATCAGTTCCAGTAATTCCGGTGGCTATTCCTATATCCGCACGTTTTAGGGCTGGAGCATCGTTCACTCCGTCGCCTGTCATAGCCACAACATATCCACTCCTCTGCCATGCTTCTACAATACGCAGCTTATGCATGGGCGATATTCTGGCATAAACCGTCACATCCTCCACAACCCTGTCCAGTTCTTCATCGGACATTCTGTCCAATTCCTCACCTGTTAGAATCAAATCTCCCTCACGGTATATGCCCACCTCCCGAGCCACTGCAATAGCCGTCAGTTTATGGTCCCCTGTAACCATCACAGGTTTCATACCTGCCTCTCTAGCAGTCTTGACTGCGTTCAACGCCTCCGGCCTAGGAGGGTCCATCATACCCACCAAGCCCAGAAATATCAGCTCCTTCTCCACCATCTCCGGCTTCACCTCATCAACCTCCTTATACGCTACGGCTAACACCCGCAAAGCTTTCCCAGCCATCACCTCAGCTTCCCTCATAATATTTCTACTGTCTTCATCGTTTATGGGACGTATCTGGCCTGACTCAAATATGGCCGAACAAATCGCCAAGACCTTTTCCACAGCACCCTTCGAATACACCGTTAAGGTCCCTTGGGGTCCTTGGTGTACAGTACTCATTAGTTTCCTCTCAGATGTGAAGGGTATCTCGTAGACACGTCTAAAAATCCTCTTCACATTCTCCACATCGACGCCGAGTTCTTCAGCTAACAGTAGTAGGGCGCCCTCTGTGGGGTCTCCACGGACTATAGGGCCACCGCTCTCCCTAGAAATTGAGGCGTCATTACATAGGGTAACCGCATTTAGAAGCGTCTGTAGTCCGGCATCGTTAGATGATTTAAGCTCCGACACCTTATAATGACGGCCGTACAGACATACTTCTCTCACAGCCATCTGGTTGAGGGTTAGCGTGCCAGTCTTGTCAAAGCATATGACCTGAGTAGAGCCTAGCGTCTCAACGGCCGGCATTCTTCTCACTAGGGCGTTTCTCCGCGCCATTATCCCCATACCTATCGCAAGGGTGGCTGTTACAATCCCGGGGAGCGCCTCAGGGACAACGGCTACGGCCAGAGCGACAGCGAAGAGAAGGACTTCCACAAGGAACGATAGCGAGAGGACACCTGACCAGAGCTCAGTAGTAAGTTCCACCAAGAATATTACGGCTATTACAACGCCTGCTATCAATGCAAATCGCTTACCTACCTCATCCATCCTGACCTCCAGAGGTGTCCGCTCCTCGGATACGGCGGACGCCTCACCGGCTATCTTCCCAAACTCCGTCCTAGACCCAGTCGCAACCACCACGCCTTTTCCTCTACCATAAGTGACCACAGTCCCCGCATAAGCCATGTTAAACCTGTCATGTATAGGCGTCCTCTCGGGAAGGGGCTCTACTATTTTGCTGACAGGTGTAGATTCGCCTGTGAGGGTTGCCTCATTTACTTGGAGGTTAACTGTCTCTATCAGTCGGAGGTCTGCAGGGATTTTAGACCCTGTGTAGAGTATAACTATGTCACCCGGCACCAAATCCTTTACGGCTATCTCCTTTTCGACACCGTCCCTCACGACAACAGTCGTGGGGGACAACATCTTCTTCAAGGTCTCAAGGGTTTTCTCCGCCCTATACTCCTGGACAAATCCTATAACCGCGACAAAGAAAACTATCACACCTATAACAATAGCATCTATCAGCTCGCCTAGAAGCCCTGATATAACGAGGGCTGCGATAAGAAGCCCCACCATTATATTGGCGAATTGTTTTACGAAGATCTTAAAGGCTGACGGCCTAGGTATAGGCTGCAATATATTGGGCCCGTATCTCTCTAATCTTTTTCCAGCCTCTATGGAGGAGAGCCCCCTCTCGCCGTCAGTCTTAAGCCTTGCGAGGACATCATCTATAGATAGGCTGTGCCAGGGTGTCTGGTTTACAGTGTTTTCTTGGACCAACTTTTCGGGGGAAATAGGATGGGGGGATATCAAAATACCTTACTCAAAACCTATTTTATGTGGGCTTAGCGGTATATTGTTGGCTTCCTTGGATGGAGTATCCTACAACTCGTAGTAAGTAGCTGTCTCGGAGAGGGTCTAGATATGAGTGTTTCGGAGAAGGATTCGGTGACGATATATAGGTTCCGTCGCATGATCGAGTCTATAGAGAAGCTTCAGGGGAGGGGGACTGAGCTTGTTACGCTTTATATCCCGCCGGATAAGTCCATCTCGGATGTCATCAACTATCTTAGGCAGGAATATGCTACGGCCGCCAACATAAAGTCAAAGCAGACAAGGAAGAATGTTCAGGACGCAATAGAAAGCGCAATTCAGAGGCTTAAACTGTTTGATAAGCCCGGGCCTACAGGTCTGGTGATATTCAGCGGCGCAATACCGCAGAACGGCCCTCAGACGGAGAAGGTTGAAGTATACCATCTCATACCACCGGAACCCATATCCACCTTCCTCTACCGCTGTGATAGCCGTTTTCATGTTGAGGCGTTGAAAGACCTCCTCAAGGAGAAGGCAGTTTATGGAGTGATAGCGATAGATAATGAGGAAGCCTCCATAGCTGTTGTTAAGGGCCGTCATATCTCCAACCTCAAAACATTTACGTCAGGGGTTCCAGGCAAACATCATGCAGGTGGGCAGTCGGCCCGCCGTTTTGAGAGACTTAGGGAGATGTCCCTCAACGAGTTCTATAAACGTGTGGCGGAGAAGGCCAACGAGCTCTTTCTCCAATACCCCAATCTGAAAGGTGTGATAATTGCGGGGCCAGGACCCACCAAGGAGGAGTTTGCCCAAGGTGATTACCTGCACTATACTCTGCGGGATAAACTGCATATAGTGGATACGTCATATTCGGGTGAGAGCGGTGTCCGGGAGGCTGTAAGCAAATCCTCCGACTATCTAAGGGAGATTAGAATGGTTGAGGAGCAGAAGCTTATACAGAAGCTTATGAGCGAGGTCTCCAGAGAGGATAGCAGGGCTGTCTATGGTGAGAGGCAGGTGCGGGAGGCGCTGGCTAAAAACATGGTTGAACTCCTCCTCATCTCGGAGGAGCTTGACCTTATAGAGGTGAGGATAAGATGTCAAAACTGTGGGTATGAGGAAAAATTCACCATAAGACAGGAGGAGATGCAGGCCGAGATCCCCAAAAGGCTGGCCGAGAAATGTCCCCAATGCCAGAATCAGACACTATCACTGGCAAGCTCCGAAATGTTGATTGACGTGTTGATATCCGAGGCTGGGAGGGTGGGGGCTAAAGTTGAGCTCATATCTCCCGAACATGAGGAGGGGGAGATGTTTAAACGGGCTTTTCAGGGGATTGCGGGATTCCTGCGGCATAGAGGTGGGTTCTAGCCATGGAGAGAGAATATATTTCTGAGGCTCCTCCAACTGTCAGGGTTAAGCTCATATATGTGGAGGAGGCAAAGGCTGAGGTAAGCCTTTCGGACTCGGAGCTGGCCCGGCTTCCAGAGCTGGCTAAAGCATTCGAGAGAGCTAGGGAGGAGAGTCGTACGGGAAGATATCCCGCCCAGTTTGAGAGGCTTAACCCAGAACCCACCATCTTGAACCTCGACATCGAAACTGCCTCAGAATTTGTTGAGCTGATTAAAGAAAAGGGCGGAACGTCTCTCTATGAAAAAGCCGTCACGCTGGAGACCTCCCTAGGTAAATATATTGTAGCTGTTGAGCACTCATGTGGATGAGTGGACTAGGGAATCCAGAATTTTTATGGATTTTGTTTAATTTGATTGCTCCCCATTCTGAGAGTCTAAGTCGTCAAAATCCAAATCTATCCTCTTAACGTCCCTCTTCCCTCTCCCCTTCCTCGGGTTCTCCCTAAGCTTTATATTGCATTCTGGGCAGTAGGCTCTTGGGAGGCGTTTAAGCTTGAACCCGCTCTCGCAACGTGAGCAGAAACCATCCCCCCTCTCATAATTGGGCTGTTTAAAGCTTTGAGGGTTTTCGTAATAGTCTATCCTATCGTCTGGCTTGTAGGCCATGTATAGCATGCCGTCCTCAACCCATAAATCCACCTCAACAGCCTTCACCACCTCACCATTATTCTCGCACCCATCTCCGTTGAATAGGTATGCATAGTGGTTAGGTATCCTGAGTCTCAGCCCAGCCGTAGTATCATATCTGCTCTTAAACTTCTCCCCCCTCACAACAGCCTTGAAATCACCTTTATCTGGCAATCCAAGCTCTTTTGCAACCCTGCTACTCACCTTAAGGCGGACAGTCCCAGACGCCTCGTGGACAACCTTCGCCTCGCACTTACAAGCCTTCTCTGGCACGAAATCATCTATACGGTGCTGGTGAGCCAAAATCCACCCACCAGCGTAATCTCTGCCACAGAATCACATATAAGCGTTGAACAAACCATGAAAACCAGAAATTCTGACTCTCCATAGCTTAGAAAGCCGAAAATTTGAGAAAAAACTTAGCGTAAACCCTATGGCCACAAAAACGCAAAATTCCGCCTCCCTACGCCGTAAATCGCCAAGATAAAAATAAGGGTTTTAGCATGGATAAAAGCCAATAAAGCCATGTCATACCTCACTCTTCTCCGTCTTTGCCTTCTCCTCGATAAGGTCTGCGATACGTTTCAGGAACTCGGCGTCTCTCTCGTCCAAGGGCATCCAGCTCT
>BEHD01000002.1 GCA_002898355.1 archaeon HR01
AGACATAATATAGTTCGTGGAGAATCTCTCTACTTGAATACACGGTCCCAAACTCTCCCCTCGTAATTCTAGACATTAGCTTGTTTGCCGCTGGTTTTAGCCAGTCACTTAACATACGCTCTCTATCATCATAGCTGTCTTCTCCTTCTAGCCCTCGCAACCGCATCGGCTTTTGCCCTCCTATCCGCAACCAACCCAAGTTCCTTCCCTCCTCTCTTAGACTTAAGCCACCCTTCCGCCACACTCGCAGGCTCCTTAGGAATGGGGATAACAACCGCAAAACTCCCAGCAGAGATAACAACAGCCCTTTCCCCCATCTCCCTAATCCCTTTGGGAAGAATAACCCGCCCACGCTCATCAATACTAACCACACTCATGAAGGTCTGCCCACAAAAGAATAAATTAAATTACCCACAATATAATAATTCCACAGAAGTTATGCAGCGACAGTTGTCTCAGCTCCAACCACATACAGCTCGAGCAGCTTGATGTCTTTCAACGGCTTTCGTGTCCGTGTTGACCCGGGGGCTTATCACACAAGTGGGTGGTGAAGGATTAGGAAAAATGCAAGCCTCTACCAGAAGCTATAAGAAAATCACTGCTTATCAGCAGATGGTTCAACGGAAGCCCCGCCCCTATCAATGCTTTTGTAACGGGTTTGCTTCCACAGTTTTACTGTAAAGTCGTAAGGCGTCGCAATCTCTCTATGGTCCGGTGTTACTATTGCTTTTGCCGGGCTCTCGAGCAGGCTCCTTAGCGCTGATGCTATGTCCTCCTCCCTGTTCACGATGGCCGGCTCATCCATGTAGTTTTCCAAAAGCTTCACAGGTTTTGAAAAGAGATGCTCAGGGTTTTCCCTAAGTTCGTGTATCTGGGGCTCGTCTAGAAGATACTTGATTATGTCCCTGTCAGTTATTATCTTACCGTTCTCTTTAACCAATATCCTTCTTACACGATGTCGGAACATGATGTCGATAAGTTCGTTGACGCTCTGTTCTACGCTAATAGAGGCAACAACCTTGTTGGTCAAATCTCCTAGAGATAGTGTCGGAAACCTCTCCAGAGCACCGACACTTTCCAGAAACCTACCTATGTCTATGACACTAACCAGGTATCTGAACCTATCTCCTTCTACAACAGCTACAAATCCCCACCCAACATTGTGCATGTTTCGGAGGACATCGCCCAACCCTGTCCCAGCCTGAAACGAGAGAACTCTCCAGTCAATCATATCTGCAGAGACAGTGTACAGTTTCTGCCAAAACCTGCCGGGAATCTTGGCCAGCAGAAGACAGTTGTAGCCCGTTAATAATCCGGTAATCTCCTTGTCAGATTTACCGACCAAGACGGCCCCAACATCGAGTTTGGCAAGTGGAAGCATAGCTACAATCACCCGCTCTTCAGGCTTGACAAAATGTACAGGGGTTAGAGACACGCGTGCAACATCGGAGATCGGCGTCTCATCCCAACCCATCCACCGGGGGGGGGGACTCATCCATAGGCTACAGATTTTCCGGCTAGTTATATAAACATTTTAGCCCGGGCCGGATTCGAACCGGCGTCCTCGGGGCTCCCCTCACAAGGGGTGATCCAGAGCCCGAGATCCTTGGCCCTCTTCTGACCAGTTTGTTTGGCCGCTAGACGACCGGGCTTCAGCTAAATACTCGAAGGCGGTCTTTTTATCTCTTTCGCAGGCTATTCGGGGAGCTTGAAGAAGGCTACTGCCGAGAAGATCAGTCCGAGGAGCCCTAGTACTGCTATCGGGATAAGGGTCAGAAGATATGTGGATATGAGGTTTAAGGCGTCTATCAGAGGGTTAGCTGAATACGGCAATAGGAGGCTGCTGAAAGATGTTATTAATACGGCCACCCATATTATGGTAGCTATGATGGCCGCAATCCTAAGCAAGGCCGCAGCCGTGAACCATCTTATCCTGTAGATATCACCTGCTACGAAGTGGGATACAAGCTCAAGTATAAAGCCCACAAATGCTAGAATACCGACAATAACCGCAAAAATCAAGAAGAAGATTGCCAACTGCCCTAAGTTGCCAATGATTGCTAAAGGGTTGAATCCGCCATCTGTGATAGTGGGACCGAAAAACGGGGAAAACATGGAAAAGACCGGAAACAATATTAAGGCAAAGCTTGCTGCTAAGGCGATGGCGCCGACAAATGAGACTATGTATATTATGCCTGTCGCCTTGAAGAGACCTCTGCCTGTCTTGCCACCCATTTGAATCCATGCAATACCGATAAGTATTGGCGCCACTATGTTGAGGAACGGTATGATTTGAAAGATATATCCAAGTCCTCCGATAATTTTCACGGCCTATCCATGCTTACTGCTTACATATATTTTTTTGGGTTAGTATTCATCTTCTAGATTTGAAGATGGGGAGGACTCCCAAATATATGACGTCTTTATGGTGCTCCCCCTCCACAAGCACGGTTGCTTTCTTGACCACTTTTCCGCCCGCCATCGTCACAAGCCTCTCCATGGCCTCCATGGTGTTTCTCGTACTCACTATGTCGTCTACGATGCCTACCCTCTTTGACCGGATAAGCTCTACGTATCTGCCGTCTATCACGAGTTCGAGTTCTTTACTTGATGTTATCGGCTTGTATTTTACAATGAGTGGGTTTTCCATGAAGGGCTTCCTCTCCTTCCTGCAGACGACATACTTCTTATGTCCTAGGATACCTGCAATCTCGTGAACCAGGGGTATACCCTTACTCTCCGACGTTACCAATATCTCGCAGTCGGAGAGCTGCGATGCCAGAATCCTGGCGCAGTGGGCTATAAACTCCTTATCTCCCAAGCTGTCAAAATACGCTATCCAAGTATCATCCGAGACCTTTATCAGAGGTAAACTTCTCCTGAACTCTCTAACTGTGAGCTCGTAGTATTTCCTGCCATCGTATTCTAGAACAAGCTCTTCCAAGCCCTACCACCGGGGGTTAGAAAATAATCTCCCACATATATTAACGTGCCGGCCCGGTTTGTTGGCCTCTCTAAAACCATCATATGCTTGATTCAACCTCCTCGGCCCGCCGCACAAAACACCGTGAAAAAGGCTCGTCGAGGTGGTGTATTGCCGCAATATTACTCTGGGCCGGGCGACGCATTATGCTGGTAGTGCTGGCATCCTCCCATATGTCAAGGATTATAGCAGGGATTGTGTCGCCGCAGAAAATTGATGGCTCGGATAGAGACGATACTGAGTAGCGAGATACCTAATTCATGGAAGAATGCGGGAAGGAAATGGGGTTCATCTCTCCACCGTATCATGTCTAGGTCTGGCTCGTTCCCTCCATCATTGGCTCGGTGGGCTGTGGAGACGTATTCGGAGCGTGGTCAGACAGTTCTGGACCCATTCTCTGGGAAGGGGACGCTACCTTTGGAAGCATGCTTGGCAGAAAGGTTTGGTATAGGGAATGATTTGGCGCCGGAGGCCTACGTGGTCACAAGGGCCAAAGTAAACCCTGTCACCCTCAGGGATGTGAGGGATTGGGTTCTGCGGGCTGCAAGAGAGATGAGGCCTGACACGGTCAGCATCTACGATGTGGAGGAGGAGGTGAGAGTCTTCTACAGCCCATCAACCCTAAAACAGATACTGGCTGTACGAGAGATACTGGCGAACGCCGATGATGACACCTCCAACTTCGTAAAAGCCATAATGCTGGGGATTCTCCACGGCTCCTCCGAAACCAGTCTAAGCCTTCCATGCAGTCACTCATTTTCTATGGCTCCCCAGTACATTAAAAAGTATGCAGCAAAACATGGCTTGAGAAGGCCTAACCGCAATGTTCTAAGCTGCATTCTGAGGCGGGCTGAGGCGGTCTTGGCCGACGGCCTTCCACCTAGAAGGGGTTTAGCCTTCAACTTGGACGCCCGCTCCCTCCCCCTCGCCTCCTCCTCGGTGGATTTAATAGTTACCTCTCCCCCCTATTTCAACCTACAGACCTATGCCTGGGATAACTGGCTGAGGCTTTGGTTCCTAGGCTACAGACACGAGGATGTGAGAAGGGGTCTTTTTGAGAGTAGCTCGATACCAAAGTATAGGATGTTTATCTCGGCTGCTCTTAGGGAGATGTATAGAGTTTTAAGGGATGACAGGGCCTGCATACTTGTAGTGGGCGAGGTTTTCCTTGGCAGGCGGAAAGTCGATATGGCTGAGCTTGTATCGGAGCAGGCGGCCGATATCGGCTTTGAGGCGGCCTACATCATTAGTGACAGGATACCGAAGGAGAGCAAGTATCTCATGTATCTTGAGAGGGGTCAGGGGGTTGACAGGGAAAGAGTTCTAATCCTGTATAAGGGGCGACCAGTAATGAGAAGCCCGACACTTCCATGGACTAAGGTGAAGGCAGTTGATACATGAGGTCCACGGCGACACATGCAGGCTTGGATACCTGAAAGTTATAGCGTGTCTAGCAACGGATATGGAGATGGGGACACCAGACTATATAGCATCCATCTTACTGGAGATAAGCCTTTCAAATCTAAAAAGCTTTGAACAGTCTCCAGGGCTTGTGAAGAGCATAGCGAATGCGGTCAACTATGTTGGACTGGCCTCAGAGATGGATATCCTCAACGGCGTTGGCGCAGGCGAGACCGCTAAAATATACTCTTTCCTCAAATCATCCGAACCCATCCACAAACTCATAAAAGAAGGCACCCCAACAGATATCCTAACCCTCACACAGGTTGAACAAATCTTCTTTCTCAGTATTCTACTGAGACATGATTTCCATATGACATCAGGTGTCATAAAATGGGTTTTAGAGAATAAGAGTTTCAGCCGCAACGACGCTATGGAATCTCTGATGGAGACTGTATATCCTGAGGCGCTAAGGCAGGCGTTGAGGTCGGCGGTGGGTAGGAGAAGAGAAGCTCTGGCAAAAAGGCTTGAGATAGCTGAGAGATTCGCTGAAGACCGTGGTAGATACTCTTCAAAGATGGAATGGGTGAGGAGCAGGCAGTACGCCATATACCGGCACAGCCTTCCCCCTAGGCTGGAATGGCTTGTAGACATCGGAATTCTAAATAGGGTGGGCCGCGGGAAATACTCCATCTCTCCAGCGGCCCTCACCATGTCTAGGGATCTGACGCTGTTATGCGAGGGCTCAAGGGAAAAGGCGGAGGAGATGCTCTTCGTCTATGTAGCCAAGACATTATTGGGGGCCAGACAGCCTGACAGAACCCGGATGATCGAAGCCCTCCTAGAAAACTATAATTTGGTTCAGGCCCGTCTCCACTCCGTCAACCTCGATATGTTGAAGCGGTTAACATGCTTCAGCCTTCTGGAGAAAGGGTATTCAGCCTCTCCTCTACAACTGGATAGGGCCTTCCTTAACCTAGCCATCATGTTCCCCGACAAGGTTTTTGTAAAACCTGGGAAGGGAGGAACTACGGAAATAACCAGACTTGAGGTCTCACCATACGAGATATAACATCACCACCCTCTGGCCAACTTCCTAAAATCCCAAGCGACAATCTTTGACGGTATGACTTGGACGACGACACGGTTATACCCCGGCCTGCCATCCTCTAAAGCTCCCTGCAGATATTTCTCACCCTCTGAGCCGAACAGCCTCGTTAGAATCTTCCTTCCAATCTCTATCTGGGATTCTCTATCGGTGACGAGCCTGCCATGTCCTCTTATAAGAACAGCTTGAGCACCAGGCTCCAAAGACCCTACCTCAGGCCTTACATCTCTATCTATCAGGACGGAGATGTTGGGGTTTCTCTCGAGGTTTCTTATATGCTGTCTAGGTCTCTCACCGTTTCCAAGCCATAGATAGATATTTTTTCCGTCCCAGTGGTACCATAGAGGCGACATATGGATGGCTCCATCCGGCCTTATCGTGGCAACCCTTGCCACATGCTTACCACGGAGGAACTCATCAATCTCATCGGAGGTCATAGCCACTTGGGGCGACCATGTATAGCTTGGCATGAAAAAATTTCCTAGACAAATGATATAAACATTTTCATTTATGATGTAAACTATTTTTATACTTGTATCGTGTGGAGAATATGTGGATACGGTGGCTTTACATAGGCTTCAAAACTATGCAGGTGGTGTTTGGAGAGATTCTCAGTCGGAAAAGGTGAAGGAGATCTATGACCCTGGGAGGGGGGTTGTTATTGGCTCTGTCCCCTTCAGCTTGGAGGAGGAAGTTGATGAGGCTGTGGAGGCTGCGGCCGTAGCTTTCGAAGGGTGGCGTAACAAGCCACTTTCCGAGAGGATAAGATATCTATTCAGGATGAGGAGAATGTTCGAAGACCATTTCGAGGAGTTTGCCAGAGTTAACACCCTCAATCATGGGAAGACCTTGGAGGAGAGCCGTGGCGACATAACCAGAGCGTTGGAGAATGTGGATATGGCCATAGCCGCCGCCCAAACCCTAGGCAAGGGAGAGAACCTGGACCAGATATCGGACGGCATTGATGAATTCACATCAAAAGAGCCTCTGGGTGTCTTCGCAATCGTCTCACCCTTCAACTTCCCCGTAATGATACCGTTCTGGTTTCTCCCTTACGCGATAGTTCTGGGGAACACGGTGGTTGTTAAACCCAGTGAAATAACGCCTCTTCCCATGGAATATGTGGCGAAGATGATAGATAGGGAGGTGGGGCTGCCGGCCGGTGTCTTCAACCTCATACATGGAGGGAGGGAAGTCGTGGAATATCTCATCAGAAACAAGGATGTCGTAGGTGTTACTTTCGTCGGCTCTACTCAGGCCGCTCATAATGTCTATAGGCTCGCTGGAGAGCATGGTAAAAGGGTTATAGCCCAGGGAGGGGCCAAAAACTGTATTGTGGTAATGCCCGACGCAGACCTCGACAGATATATGCCTTCAATAGTGTCATCCTTTTTCGGTAACGCTGGCCAGAGATGCCTCGCCGGTTCAAACCTAGTTCTAGTGGGGGACCGTGAAGGAAGGACCAAGAGAAAGTTTATCACCTCCGTGTCAAGTCTCCGGTTAGGCCATGGATTGGACCCAGACACAGATATGGGTCCGCTGGTCTCGCTAGAGGCCAAAAAGAGGGTGAAATCCCTGATTGCGTTGGGGATTGAGGAGGGTGCGGACCTTATACTAGATGGGCGTGAGGCCTCCGTTGAGAAATATCCAGACGGCTTCTTCCTCGGCCCAACCGTCTTCGAGTCGGTCTCCAAGGATATGAGCATATCAAAGACAGAGATATTCGGGCCCGTAGCCAGCATAATGGAGTTTAATACCTTGGACGAGGCGCTTGACATGGTGAATAACGGCTCGGACTACGGCAACATGGCCTGCATCTTCACATCCAACGGCGGAGTTGCTAGAGAGTTTAGACGTAGAGCCAACGCAGGTAACATAGGGATAAACATCGGCGTAGCAGCACCAGCCGCCTACTTCCCATTCGCAGGAAGGAAAAAATCCTTCTACGGCGTTCTACACGCCCAAGCCGACACCATAGACTTCTTCACAGACAGGAAGGTTGTCATAAGTAGGTGGTAGCTAGCGGATAACACCCGATCTCTTGAAATCCAGTATCTCCCCATCTCCATACCCTAGCCTTTTTAGGATTTCAACCGTGTCAGACCCCGTTTTGGCCGGATGCGTCGGAGTCTCCACTCTTCCACAGTCGGTTATTATGGGTGGTGTGGCGAGCTTAAGAATCATCCCTTCAATATCCATCTCCTTCAACAAACCCCTAGCCACAAGGCTGTAATCGCCGGCGAGGTCGGCTATAGTACGGACCTTTGCAACAGGGACTTCTCTGGCCAGAAGAGATATGATGCTCTCTGTTGTATATCTGGAGGTGGCCGCCTCCACCATCATATTTACGTGGCTACGATTCTCAATTCTCTTCCTCATGGTTTCCAGTTCTTCGGTTATGGGGATGCCGAGCAGCCGGCAAAGCTTTATCCACTGCTCGTCAGTTATCACGCCTATGAAGACATGTCCGTCGCTTGTCCTGTATACGCCGTAGGGGGAGTAGGCCGAATGCCCTGTCCCCAGCCTTTCAGGCTCCTTCCCCGTCATGGAGTAGTAAGCTATCCAGTAGCCACTCCAGTAAACTGCCAAGTCAAATAACGGGACTTCGATAAACCTACCCCTGCCAGTCATATTCCTCTCGATGAGGGCTAGAGCTATGGCTGCAAGTCCGTAGGCAGCTGCCCCCATATCCACTGAGGGGTTGTTAACTCTAGCAAACCAGCCCTCGCTCCCAGTGGTAGCCATGAGTCCTCCCTCAGCCTGTGCAACCGCATCGAAGGCTGGCCTCCTCCAGTCTGGGCTGTCCCTTGAAAAGCCTTTAATAGAGCAGTAGATAAGGCGGGGGTTTACTTGGGATAGTCTCTCATATCCAAGCCCCAGCTTCTCAACAGACTCTGGTGAGAGGTTCTCTACTAAGATGTCGGATGAAGCCACTAGCTTCTTCAGTATCTCCTGCCCCTCTACCTTTGATATGTCAAGACATATGTCCCTCTTTCCCATATTGAATAGATGGTAGGCCCATGGAGCGGTCCTTAGGCTTATGTCGCCCTGCGGTGGCTCCACCTTGACGACTTCAGCGCCAAAAAATGTTAGTAGAGAGCCGAGGTTTGGGCCTGCTACGAAATGGCCGAGCTCAACAGCTCTAATTCCGGCCAGAGGCTTGAAGTCCATATTCTTCTGCAAATTTTATCCTCTTCTCCAGTGTTTTACGGCGTGGAGCGTGCTCCCTCTTCCACACCATTATAGTCCTCTTCAACTCTATGACGGGCTGGTTATTCTGGTTGTATCCCACAGTCCTCACCTTAACAATGCCCATCTCAGGCCTAGACTTCGACTCCCTCTTCTCCAGGACCTCGGTCTGGGCGTAGATGGTGTCGCCTGCAAATACGGGGTTGGGGAGCTTGATCTCCTCCCACCCAAGGTTTATCGCATTCTGGCTAACATCCATGACGCTCATACCTAGTACGATTGCCAGGGTTAGTCCGCTGTTGATGAGAGGTTTACCCCACTGGGTCTCCGCGGAGTAGTCGGAATTGAAATGTATCTCGTTGCTGTTCATTGTTAATAGGCTGAACCATATGTTGTCCACCTCGGTCAACGTACGGCCATACGGATGTATGTAAATATCTCCGGGCTCGAAATCCTCGTAATATCTACCCTCCCAACCGGGCTTTATCCTACCCATAAGCAAGCCGCACATAGAGACAGCTAAAAAAGCTTACCCCACATATGCCATGTAATCGAACTCCACATATGATTCCTGAAAACGCTTATATATTTTGGAGAAATGTCACTTTGACATGGCACGAAGAAAAAAGTTTGAATATCCTGTAAGGGAGTCTGCGAACTTGACAGGCGCCAACTCAGTTTCGCCGACAGACCCATACAATCCCGCTTTTGTTAGGGTAAGTAGGAGGACAGCTATAGGTATTGGCGCAGCAGTAGCAGTTGTTGCTGTAGCTGGAGGTGTGGCCGCCTTCCTCACATCTAGGCCGCCCACTCAGACTCAGCCCACCACCCAGACAACGCCGACAGCCACCGCACCGGGCCAGATAACTCTCCGTACAAACGAGCAGTCCTACATGGTGGATGAAAACAAGATTAAAGCATTCAAGGAGCAAGTGGGTATTCAGCTGGAGGCAGATATACGTCCGATAGATGAAGCCCGCGCCATCATGCTTGACCCAGCCAACGCATCAAGATACGATATCTACGGCATAGACACCAGCAGCCTCCTGGCCATCAAGGCGGCAGGTGTCACAAAGCCATATCCTCCAAGCGACGTGCCTAGATGGGTGAAGGGGCCGATAGACCCGATATTCACAGCTCCGGAGACGAACATAGGCACCAAAGTACCTCCACCGATAGGGCCTACAGGCCCATACATAGCCACCAGCATGATGTATCCACATATGTGGGCTGCGTCACCAGACGCCACCAACAAGATGGACGACTATGGACAAAAGGACAAAATGTTCTTCGTCTCACCTATAGACTGGAACTACGACTCTGTTCTATGGAACCCCAAATACATCAACCTACCCTACGACCCAGCCACCGGGATATCAACAGGCTCGTGGGGTGTGCTTGTCGACAGGCAGTATAAGGGAAGAGTGGGCTTCCAAGATATCCCAACCATATCAAGCAACCACTACATCCTGATAATGCTGGCTAACAAGCTGATAGACCGTCTTGAGCGTGGTCCAAACGATCTCACACCATCTGAGGTGAAGAAGCTGGTGGATTGGCTTATAGACCATAAGAAAGCCGGGCAGTTCAGAGTCTTCTGGAATGACTTCGCCCAGATAGTTAGCCTCCATGTTCAGGAGGAGATCTGGGTCTCGGATGGATGGCAGCCTGTGGAGATGTATGTCAGGAACAGCGGAGGTATAGGATTCTATCTTGAGCCGAACGAGGGATACCGTAACTGGCTGGACGGCGTAGCTCCAACGATAGCGACTCCGTACTATGATGCCGTGATGAAGTACATCGACTGGAAATATAGCGGCTGGTTCGCCCAGTATAAGGCCAAGTGGCTTGGCTACTACACACCCAACTGGGAATCCGACGAAGTTAAACGGGTTATGGGGCCGGAGCACTGGGGCTGGTTCTACAAAGCCGAACCGACCTTCATAGAAGTCCCTGTTGAAGAGCATGCGGCATTCGACCCGGTATCCTACGAGTGGAAGATGTCGGGCACACCTAATTCCAAGGGCTACCGTAGAGACGGCGGAGATATCAAGAGACACAACGAAAGGGTCTCAACCTGGCAGAGATGGCCCCACAACTCGGACGCCTACATCCAAGAGTGGACAAGGCTTAGAGCTGCCTAAACCTTAAAATCAACCCCTCTTTTTGTGTGGATGAATGTCCTACAGCGTAGAGGCAGAAAATCTGGTAAAAAGGTTCGGCAAGACTACAGCAGTTGACAACATATCGTTTAAAATTAGGAAGGGAGAGTTCTTCTGCATAATAGGTCCGAGTGGATGTGGGAAGACCACCACTTTAAGGCTTGTGGCGGGGCTAATCCGTCCTGACGCCGGCAAGATCTACATAAACGGTGAAGACGTTACCAACGTCCCCACCCATAAACGCCCCCTCTCTATGGTTTTTCAGACATGGGCGCTCTTCCCCCATATGACGGTCTACGAAAACGTTGAGTTCGGACTTAGGATGAGGAATGTTCCCGAGTCGGAGAGACGGAACGCCACCAAGTGGGCTTTGGGGCTGGTGAAGATGGAGGAGTACGCAAATCGGAAGCCTAGGGAGCTGAGCGGTGGACAGCAGCAGCGTGTAGCTATAGCGCGTGCCCTAGTCGTGAGGCCTGAGATACTATTACTTGATGAACCGCTCGGAAACCTCGACTTCAAACTGCAGCTGAGGCTGCAGGAAGAGCTTAAACAGATACATAGAGTTACCGGTGTTACATTTCTCTATGTGACCCATGATCAGCGGCAGGCTATGGCTCTAGGCGACACTATAATGGTCATGAACATGGGGGTTATAGAACAGCTCGGTAGCCCCTTGGAGCTCTATTCAAACCCATCCAGCGTATTCGTAGCAAAGTTCGTCGGAGAGTCCAACATAGTGGAGGGTTATGTGAAGGCTGTGGAAGGTGGCAGGACATATGTGGAGACACAGTTAGGGATTTTTCAACTACAGGATGGCTCGGTGAAGACAGGTGATAGGGTCTGGGTCTTTTGGCGTCCTGAAAGCACACTCATCGGCAACGAGAGCGACAAAGCCGATATCAAGCTCATGGGTGAGGTCCTCGACGTAACCACCGCAGGCTCGGTGACAAACTATAAGGTTTCGGTGGGAGGGGCTGTTCTAAAGGCCACTGTTAAGGGCCTCCCACTAGACGGTATAGAGATTGGTTCGAAGATCCCGCTCGGATGCAAGAACTCCAGTCTGAAACTCATTTCAAAGGTCAGCTCCAGCGGATTAGTAGATGTAGAAAGAATAATCCTGGGAGAGTAGGGATGGGCGAGGAGAAAATAGCACCTAGAACCATAACGCCTTACATCCTACTGGCTCCGATACTGGCCTTTGTAATAGTCTTCCTGGTGCTGCCGTTAATATTGGTGGGTGTCGTAAGCCTGTACAGGGCCTCCGGAGCCGGTTACGAGCAGACGCTAACCTTCAACAACTACATACGGTTTTTCAGCGACCCAAACCTATACGGAATCCTGCTCAACACACTCGCCAACTCAGCCATCGTGACTATCTTCGCCTTCATACTGGCTTACCCTGTCGCCTACTTCCTAACCATGAAGATTAAAACATTCCGTGCCAAGACCATACTGTTAATAGCCATGCTTATACCATTCTGGATAGACTTCACCACCAGGTCATTATCATGGATTCCATGGCTCGGGATTCAGGGCATCATAAACCAAGTCCTTACCGGCCTAGGCATCCTAAAAGAGCCATCACCAATATTCCTATTCTCACCCTTTGCAATGATACTGGTGATGATACAGGGATACACCCTCTTCATGATTGCACCCATATTCATAGTGATGAGCAAGATAGACCCAACCCTTTACGAGGCCGCTAAAGCTTTAGGCGCATCACCACTTAAAGTCTTCTACCACATCAATCTCAAGCTCTGCCTCCCTGGAATTGGTGTTGGAACAGTCTTTGTCTTCCTCTCATCGGTAGCCGACTTTGCAACACCACGCCTGATCGGAGGTCTCGTAACCAGCATAGGACAGGTGATCCGCGACCAAGTAGTCTTCCTCAACTTGCCACTTGCGGCAGCAACTTCTGTGATCCTCACCCTGATAGCTCTGGCCATAGTTTTCACGGTCTTTAACGTCATGAATATCAGGCAGGTGTTTGAGTAGGGGGGCTTGCATGCCTAGGGACATATCAAAGATCATTTTGGCTGTCTACACGGCTGGAATGGTCTTCTTCATATATGCCCCAATTATTACCATGGTCTTGTTTTCTTTTAACAGCTCGCCGAGAACTGTACCGCCCTTTGACGGGCCGAGCCTACGCTGGTATGAGGTACTCTTCGGCCAGAAGGCAATATTGTTGGAAGCCTTTACACGGTCGATCACCTTAGCAATAATTACAATGCTGATAGCGACCCCGTTATTCACGGCTGCGGGACTGGCGTATAAGAGACGTTTCAGAGGTGACGAGTTTGCGTTCTATCTGGTCACTATAGGGATAATAATGCCGGGAATCACATATAGTCTCGGCGTCCTTATATTCTACAACACCATAGGGATAGACATATCCCTCTGGACAGCCATACCAGTCCATCTCATATGGGCCGTCCCCTGGGGTCTCATACTCATGCGAGCAATGATAGACCCCAACATCATATATTATGAGGAAGCCGCCAAAACACTCGGAGCAAGCGACTGGCAGATATTTAGGAGGATTACAATTCCGTTATTCATGCCAGCAATTCTGGGCGGAGCCCTGTTCGCATTCACGCTCTCCTTCACGGAGCTCATCCGCAGCATCTTTATAGTCTCACCCAATACTTTACCCCTCCAAGTCCTGGCCGAAGTAACAGTATGGGGTGTCTCACCCTATATATTCGCTATAGGAACACTGATAGTTCTCATCTCTCTAGCCCTCCTACTCGTGGCCGGACTACTCCTAAGAGGTGTCTTCGAAAAGCTTCAGATCTGACGGGTAGCCTGCCATGGGCAGAATAACACCGGCCGACATACCATCGCAGTCACAGATGATAGCCTCCTCGCTCTTCCGCGATGAGCTGGAACAGGAATACATCAAGTATACCGGGCTGAAACGTGGCACAATCCTGAAAGACCATGCAAGAGTCGTGGAAAAGGATGATATACTCTTCCTCAATGAATGGGTGGTGAAGTATCTTTGCGATATGGCCAGGACAGCTCTGGGGCCTTTCGGACATGATAAAATGGTCTCGAAAGACTTGGGTGACTTGCCGCCTATTAGGTATGTCTACGTAACCAATGACATATTCGAGTTTCTTAACCTCGTCGAGTTTAGCCACCCTGTTGCTCGGTTGGCTCTGGATATGGCTAAAGCCGTTGACACCGAGGTGGGGGATGGTGTGGCTTCTGCGCTTGTCCTAGCTGGGGCTTTGGTGACGAGGGGATGCGACCTTGTCAGAAAGGGTATCCACCCTTCCATCGTCTCCGAAGGCTATGATGAGGCACTAAAGATGTGCATAGGGTTCTTGGAAGAGATGGCAGAACCTATCAACGGCTCTGAAAAAAATCTTTATTCAGTGGCATTATCCTCTATAAGGAACAAAGGTGCAGATCTTATCGAGGATGATCTGGCCAAGACTGTGGTTAACATCTATAAAAAAATGCGGGGTTCCGGCAAATACTACTTTGACATGTCTGACTTGAAGATTGAGCGGACAATCGGCAAATCCCTATCGGACACGGTCTTTGTGGATGGGGTTATTTTAAGAAATGAAGTAGTACATGATGGGATGCCCAAGAGGGTTGAGGGCGGGCGCGTAGCCCTGATATCGAAACCCATAGTAACTAGAGATTTTGACAAGCCAGTCGGATACGACCACATAGTGTTTGAATTTGAGGAAAAGACAGCATACAATAGCTACTCGAGATATAGGGAGAAGGTCTTGCTCGAATCAGCCGATAAGATAGTTTCCTCCGGTGCCAACGTCCTCTTCCTAACAAAGGGTGTTGACGAGATTGTAATTGATGTGTTGGTAAAGAAGGGTATTCTCACTGTGAGGAGGGTCGTTCCTGAAGACATGGATAGGATTGCTAGGGCAACAGGGGGAACAGTTGTGGCCTATCCAAGCCAGCTAAGCGGGGAAGTTCTCGGTTATGCAAAGCTGGTTGAGGAGAGGAAAATAGGTGATAGTGAATGGATAATAGTTGAGGGGGCCTATTCCGGCCCACAATCAATACTTATCACTGCGCCACATGTTGAGATGGCGAGGGATGCGGAACATCTAATTCTTAACTCGGTTAGAGCACTCTCAAGTCTCGGCGTCGAACCTAAAGTTCTACCGGGTGGGGGTGTGGCCTTGGTGGAGGCAGCCATCAGACTTAGGAGATCTGCTTGGCGGAGTGATCCCATGAAGGCGGTTGTATTGGAGGCATTTGCAGACGCCCTGGAACATGTTCATGCGGCTATAGTGGAGAATGCCGGCTACGATGTAGTAAATGTTATGGCGGAGGTTAGGAGGATGCATGAGGAAGGCGCCTCCGATGCGGGCTTCGATGTGATTTGGGGAGGGTTCAGGAGATTTGTTTCTGCGGGGATTATAGACCCGCTCCCCACTGTGAGGCAAGCACTAACATCTGCAGTTCACTTCGCTAAAACTATCCTCAAAACCGACAACATCTTTTTCATACCGAGAACTAGGAGGGAGTTAATGGAGAAGAGGAAGGCGGAGAGGAAGAGAAAAGGTAAGAGACCTGGCGACTGGGTTGAGGAGAAACAGTACTAATATCGATACTAATTAACGCTTATATAACTGCTTCAAATACTTTTGTTGAGCGCATATGCCAAGGAAAGAAATCTTCGTAGGGTTCGGTGTTGATGTAGATGCTGTAGCTGGTTGGATAGGGTCTTACGGTGGGGAAGACTCGCCATCCGACATACAGCGTGGAATATTCTCAGGTGAGGTGGGTACGCCTCGGCTACTGAAGCTTTTCAAAAAATTCAAGTTGAAGACGTCTTGGTTTTGGCCGGGCCACTCCATAGAGACTTTTCCTGAACAGTTCCAGATGTGTGTTGATGAGGGGCATGAGATTGGTGCCCACGGCTACACGCATGAGAACCCGATAGCCATGACTCCTGAGCAGGAGGAGGCGGTCCTCTCCAAATGTGTCTCATTAATCAAGGAGAAGTCTGGGAAATCACCGAGGGGATACGTGGCTCCGTGGTGGGAGATGTCCAACTATACTATAGACCTACTCCTCAAATATGGTTTCAAATACGACCATAGCCAGCACCACCACGACTTCCAACCCTACTACGCGAGAAGACGTGATACATGGTGGAAGATAGATTATTCGAAGCCGGCTGAAACATGGATGAAGCCCCTTGTAAAGGGAGAGCCCACAGATTTGGTGGAGATACCTGGCAACTGGTATATGGATGACCTGCCGCCTATGATGTTCATCAAGAAGGCACCCAATAGTCATGGATGGGTGAGCCCCAGAGATATAGAGCAGCTGTGGAAGGACCAGTTCGACTGGGTCTACAGAGAATACGACTACGCTGTATACTGCTTCACCATACATCCAGATGTCTGTGGAAGGCCTCAGAACCTGCTTATGCTTGAGAGGATGATAAGATACATCAACAGGCACAAGGGCGTTATATGGGCCACCATGGAGGAGATAGCTGAGGACTTTAGGAAGAGAAATCCACGGAAATAACTCATTCCCTTTTTTAGGTCTGCTGGGAAAGCTCCACGTAAAGGTGGGGAGCCCTATCCCTCAGAAACGGTGCATATTTTCTTCTCTCCTGCACAAAGTCCAAGTCCAGCTCCTGAACTAGGACATGTTCCTCGCTAGGTGCGATGGCCAGCCTCTCTCCCTTAGGGTTGAATATACAGCTCTTTCCATAGTATGTGGCGGGCTGCTCAGGAAACTCTCTGCCACATCTATTGACGCCGCAGACATAGATTGTGTTAAAAGCTGCGTGGGCTGCCAGCTCCAGCTCCCACAGCTCAGGGTAGAACCCTGTGCATGTTGGCACGAAGACTACCTCGGCACCCTTCAACGCCATTATTCTAGGCCCCTCAGGGAAGTGCCTGTCATAGCAGATTATCACGCCAAATTTCACACCTTGGTCTTGGAAGACTGGATAACCTAGATTACCAACCTTGAAGTAGAACTTCTCGTTGTATCCGATTAGCTGGGGGATGTGTGTCTTACGGTACTTCCCAATTAGCTCACCCCTGTGGCTTATTATAGCCGCCGTGTTATAGTATGTGCCCGGCACCGCGGTATCCTCTTCGAAGATGGGTGCTATAATCGTTACTCCGTATCTCTTGGCCGCATCCGCCAGCCTATCTGTGGTGGGGCCTGGTATAGTCTCGGCTAGAGAGAAGAACTCTATCCTCTGCTGGACGCAGAAGTAGGGTGAGAAGAAAAGCTCCTGCAGGCAGATTATCTTCGCGCCGTCTCCAGCTGCCTCGCCTATGAGACCCACGGCCTTTTCCACGTTCTTCTCCTTCTCCGGCTCTGAGTTCATCTGTATAAGCCCTACCCTTATCGTCCGGGACATGATGGCGGGAGTGCGGAGATGCTATTTATAAATGTTGGATATCTCGCCTGCTATGTTGGTGAGCATAAGCTTTCTAACATCTCCACCTTGACCCATGCACCACATTAGCTTGACCACCGCAGTCTCCGGCAGCATGTCGGATGTTGGTATGATGTTTTTGATCTCTAAAATCCTCTTGTCCAGAGCATATACTCCCAGCTTCTCACCTCCGTAGAGGCACTGTGTGGTGATGACGACGGGTTTTCCGTAACCCTCCACAACGGCTAGGAATTTGTCGTCGGTTTTTATGTGTCCTAGGCCGGTGCCCTCCACCACCACACCATCGTATAGGGAGAGGATTTGGGACATCGCCTCATCTGTAAGGCTGGGGCTCATCTTTATCAGGCCTACCCGTGGGTTGAGCTCGGTCTTCAAATATGCTCTTCTCTCCCCCCTTCGAACCCTAGACTCTGAGAGCTGTATGTCCCCATCCACCACACGCCCCAGAGGCTCCTCGTTTATGCTGGCAAAAGCGTTGACCGCGTGGGAGTGGATTTTTTTCGCCCTCGTCCCCTTGATTATCAGTTTCCGCTCACCCATCACATCCTCCGAGAAGACCACACAGACATGGCCAAGGTCTGCATAGGCCGCAACCTTTATGGCAGCCCGGACATTCCCCGGCCCGTCGCTGCCCGGGTTTCCCCCAGGTATCATTGCGCCTGTCATGACTACTGGGACCTCTGGGTAACCCAGCATGAAGCTGAGGGCGGAGGCTGTATATTGCATGGTATCTGTTCCATGTAGGACTACTACGCCATCTACGCCTTCGTGGATAGACCTGTAGACGGAGTCCGCCACAGTCTGCCAGTCCCTAGGTGTGAAGTCGAAGCTGGCCTTCACCATTATCTCCCTTATCTCATAGTCTACACCCTCCACCCTTACTCCTGGAAAGGTCTGCTTATAGGATAGGATCTCAGCGCCTACCCTATCGTCGAATGTCTTTGAAAGTATTGTTCCCCCTGTAGCTAGTACGTGGACGTATCTGGTCATGATGTTGTAATGGGAGGGAGCGTATTTATTTTTTATCTGAACTGAAGAGAGTACTGTTAGGGAGCTAGGCGTTATGGCAGACCCGCCGAGTTGACTGAGAAGCCATATATGCACGGATACAGCATTCAGCACATGACCGAATGGCAGAGAGCGAAGACCCTGATCGTTAGCGGCGATGAGATGAAGGGGCTGGTTACGATGGAAGAGGTGATCTCGTTAGTTGAACAGGCATATGCGGCTCACGCTAGGGGAAATTATATCATGGAGCCGAAGACCCACATCATCATAGGAAAGTACTCGGGTGAGTGGGAGGCTATGCCCTCATATCTGGGAGAGCCCGAGTCATCAGCCTGCAAGTGGGTGGCCATCAGGGAGAAAAATAGAGAACGTTTCGGGCTTCCAACGGTCATGTCCACCATAGTCTACACCGACCCTGAAACAGGGTATCCCCTCATGATATGCGACGGCACATACCATACCAACATGCGGACAGGTGCGGCAGCAGCCGTATCTGTAAAGTGGATGGCTAGAAAGAATTCTAGGGTGGCGGGTTTTGTAGGTGCGGGAGCCGTTGCGGTGGGCACGTTGAGAGCGCTAAATACTCTGAACATCTTCAAGAAAGTGCTTGTGTGGAGTAGGAGGCGGGAGAACGCCGAAGGGTTCATCAAACGCATGCAGGATGAGGTGAAGATGGATTTGATGGCCGTTGATAGTGTCCGTGAGGCCGTGGCGGAATCAGATGTGGTTGTTACGCAGACGCCTGCCATGGAGCCGGTAGTTAGGGATGAGTGGGTGAGGGAGGGTACTCACATAGCGGCCATGGGTGCCGACATGGAGGGGAAGCAGGAGCTTGAAGGGAAGCTGTTGAAGAGATGCCGTATCTTCGTGGACGACCTCAGGCAATGTGTTAGGGATGGGGAGATTAATGTTCCTCTAAGGAAGGGTGAGCTAAGGGTTGAGGATGTGGTGGGTAGTATAGGGGAGATAATAATCGGTAGAAAGATGGGTAGGCTTTCAGAAGACGATATCACTGTCTTCGACTCAACAGGTATAGCGCTCCAAGATGCTGCGGTCATAACACTCGAGTACAGGCGTGCCAGAGAGAGGGGCGTGGGTGTTGAGAAGAGGATGATAGTCTCCCAGACCTAGAAGGCTAGCTGCAGTATGGTGTGTAGGAGAACGTTAGCCCCCATCTCGACGTCTTTTGGCTCTGTCCATTCGTCCGGTGCGTGGCTTACCCCGTCACGGCTTGGAACAAAAATCATGCCCACATCAGTCACTCGAGCCATGTTCTGGGTGTCGTGAACAGCGCCGCTGGGCATTATCCGGTAGCTAGCCCCCATCTTCTCTGCAGAGGCCAGAATGGCGTCCATCACGGGCTTCGACATGGGTGTGGGCTCGAGCCTAGCCCTCTCGGAAAGAGTGTAGGTGAGGCCTAGTCCTTTCAGCGTCTCATCCACGTAGGCCAGTATCCTCCTCCTAGACTCTTCCAGACGCTCCCGGGATATGTCCCTAAAGTCGATACTCATCTCGGCTCTTCTAGCTATAACATTGATGGCTGAGGGGTAGACCCTCACCAGCCCGACAGTACCCACGACCCCGGCACCCCCCTCCCTGGCAAGCCTGTTAACCTCTAGAGCTATCTTGGAGACGCCGATAACTGGGTCACGCCTCAGCTCCATAGGTGTGGTCCCCGCATGCCCGGAACGCCCCACAATCTCCAGTAGCCACTGGCTTATCCCCGCGATGGCCTGGACAACTCCGATATTTTCGCCGCTGCTGTGAAGTACTGGTCCCTGCTCTATATGAAGCTCAATCCATGCCTTCAACTCGCCGTACCTTCTCAGGGGCTCCTCCAACGTCTCAGGCTCCAGCCCACCCTTTCTTAGAGCCTCGAGATACGAGATGTTGGACTGGTCTTTCTGGCTGTAAGCCTCTTCAAGGCTCAGGTTTCCGGTGGCAACCCTGCTACCCGTCATTAGAGGAAACCTGACTCCCTCCTCGTTACTGAATGAGATGAGCTCTAGCGGATGCCTTGTGACTATGTTGTTCTCGTTTAGCGTCCTGACCGCCTCCAGGCCTGCTAAGACGCCGAGGCAGCCGTCGAACATGCCTGCGTTAGGAACGGTGTCTATATGCGAGCCGAAGGCGACTGCTGGCAGGGAGTTATCAGTCCCATTCCGACGGCCTATGATATTGCCCACCTTGTCGATGCGGACTTCGAGGCCGGCTTCCCGCATCTTCGCCAATAGGACGCCTCTTGCCCTATGGTCTTCATCGCTCAATGCCAGCCTTGTCCTTCCACCCTCCAGGTTCTCACCTATCTTTCCCAGCTCAGTCAGGTCTGACCACAGCCTCTCCAATGATATCCGTGGAGTGGCCAGAAAAGGTCACCGTGCGCTGTGGAGTATCTGCTCGTCTATCTGGGCCTTCACAAATTTCCCTATCCCGGGTTTGCCGAGGAACTGCTCATTCTCAACTATGATTCGGCCACGGAGGATGGTCATCGACGGCCAGCCCTTAATACTCATCCCCTCGTAGACGCTCAAGTCAGTCCCCATGTGGAGGTTCTCGGCGTTGAGGGAATGCTCTCTGTTGGGGTCTATAAGGACTAGGTCGGCGTCTGAGCCTGGCGCTATCACTCCCTTCCTCGGGTAGAGGCCAAATATTTTGGCCGCATTAGTGCTGACCACGTCCACGAACCTTGCGAGGGACATCCCACGTCTAATCACTCCCTCGTAGAATATGATGGGGACACGCACCTCAGAGCCTGGAAATCCGTTGGGTATCTTGGTGAATACCCCTGCGAACTCCTCCTTCTGACTCTTGGTGAAGGCTACGTGGTCCGAGCCGACTGTCTGTATCTTGCCTACTATAAGACCACTCCATAAGGCTTCGATATCTTCCTTCTTTCTTAGAGGTGGGCTGCACATGTAGTATATGCCTCTCTCGGGCGGGTCGAAGGTCTCGTCGGTCAGGACTAGGTAGTGGGGGCATGTCTCCACAAAGACAGGTAGGCCTCTCAGACGGTACTGCGCAACTATCTCATGCCCCTCACGAGTTGACTGGTGAACTATGTATGTTCTAGCGCCCGTTATCTCTGCGATATTCACCGCCATCTGGATGGCCAGGTTTTCGACTAGGTTGGGCTTGGCCTGTCCGTGATAGCGTGGCTCCACCTTCCCATCGCGGACAAACTCCTCCTGCATACCCTCTCCGATGAACCCGTTCTCAGCATGTATTGTGACGATGCCTCCCAGCTCCTTCGCCCTTCTCATCACTTGGAAGAGTATCCAGTCATCGGCCATCCAGCCCTGATGCCTATATATCATGAAGACCTTAAACCCTGGCACACCATACTCCATCGTCTCCTTCATACCCCTCATAACCCTGCCCATGTCAGAGAAGTCGCTGATTATCGGCTTGGTTGTGAAGTCTATCACGGAAAGCTGTCCTGCTCTCGCCATCTGCTTCTTGGTGGCTGCGAGAAGTGACTCACCCTTCTCCTGTGGGGCGAAATCTATCGTGGTGGTCGTCCCGCCTATGGCTGAAGCTATGGTTCCTATATCCCAGGTCTCCTTGGGCTTCGCACCCATGAAATAGAGCTCATAGTGGGTGTGGGGGTCTATTCCGCCTGGTATCACTATTTTTCCACGGGCATCTACAATCTTCTCAGCTGAGGCCGATGCGAGGCTGCCCACGTGGACGATCTTTTCACCGGACACACCGATGTCTGTCTCGGCGACCCATCCGGGACCTACTACAGTCCCGCCTGATATTACTAAATCCAGCCTGGACAAATTCTTTCGATGCCTATAATTGGTGGCTGTTTAAATGTTTTTGACCGGGTCAGACTGCCCATCGTATATCATCATTCACCATGGACGTTCGTCATCATCCCTCAATAAACCGCTATCTCCCAAGCTATTAGGTTAAGCCGCCTCCGACTCGGCTGAGGCGGATTTCACTATTCGGCGTATAAAGTTGTTTCTGTTCCTCGCCCTTGGGAAGGGTGACTTCCTTGGTTTAGCTTCGAGCTTGGGTGTCTGGCTCCTAACCTTTCCAGCCTTGGTTATACTACCGTGGCTTGGCATACATCATTTGTTGCTTGAGCCATTATTTATCTCTTTGATGAAATGCACATTACAGGGCTTGAAGATGTAGTTGAGGTATGGAAGCGGTGCTGGCTCTAACGGCTGTGGGTCTGGCCGCTCTAGATAGGGAGGGCGGCCTACTGGTCTTCAGGCGTCTGGAAGGTGTGATAGACGAGCTAGCCGGGAAGATAAGGGATATCTCCGAGGGGAGGGCGGATTTTGTCGAGGTTGATGAGGTCCTTAAAAAACTCCGTGAAATGGATGTGAAGTCCATAAAGGTATTGGACCGTGGCCTTTATGAAGGTGTGAGGGCGAAGGCCGAGAAGTATGGTGTGGAGGTATCATATGCTCCCGACATCAAGCTGGATTTGGAGAAGGTCATAACCTCCTCTGGGATGGTTACTGTTGAAGAATACAGGAACATAACCCGGCAGATCTATCTGGAGCTTTCCAAGTCTAGGATAAGGGTGGAGGCTCTCAGAAGGGATATCCATGTTGTGCATGCGGTGAGGGCTTTGGACGACCTTGAGAAGCAGAGGAACCTGATATATGAGAGGGTGAGGGAGTGGTATGGTGTCCATTTCCCGGAGCTTGCCGACCTTGTGACCGACTACAGCGATTACCTCGAGCTGGTCGCCCTCCCACTTCTACGGGAGAAGGTTTTATCCGGAGAAATAGATCTACCGCCATATCTGAAGAGGGCTGCAGAGATTCGCAGGGCCTGTGAAAAATCCCTCGGGTCTCCCATAACAGAGTCCGACGCAAAGGCTGTCGCATCCCTTGCCCGAATAGGTCTTGAGACCGATAGACAGGTGAAGAGTTTGGGCGAGTACATCCGAGGGCTTGTCTCCGTGGAGGCCCCCAACCTGACGGCGGTGGTAGGCCCTCTCCTGGCTAGCAGACTCGTCTCGCTTGCGGGCAGTATTGAGAGGCTTGCAAGGATGCCGGCCAGCACTATTCAGATGCTGGGGGCCGAGAAAGCCCTCTTCAGGTTTTTGAGAACGGGCCGTGGGGCACCGAAGCATGGTATCATATTCCAGCACCCATACGTGCATGGCGCCAGCAGGTGGCAGAGGGGGAAGATAGCCAGGGCACTGGCCGCCAAGATAAGCATAGCAGCCAAGATAGACTATTTCACGAAGGAGGATAGAAGCAGCTCCCTAGTCAAATCCCTAGAGGCTAGGATCGAGGAGATTAAGAAGAAATATGCAGAGCCTCCAAGGCCAGCTTCGAAACCTGTTAAGAGGAGGAGGAGATGATGGCTCGTGTGGAGCCACATGAGAGGTTTGAAGGTGTCTACTGGATTGAGTTGGAGGGCCGTAGGTATCTGGCCACGGAGAACCTAGCGCCCGGGCATGACGTATATGGTGAACAGCTGGTGTGGGAGGGTGGCCGAGAATATAGGGTATGGTCCCATTACAGGAGTAAGCTGGCCGCCTCAATATACAAAGGCATCTCAAACATCTTTATCAGGCGTGGTTCTAGGGTTCTCTACCTCGGCTCGGCTTCTGGTACAACGGCCAGCCATGTCTCAGATATAGTGGGTTCTGAGGGTGTGGTTTACGGGGTTGACTTCTCCCCCAGGGTAATGTCACAGTTTATTCGGAACGTCTGCGAGAAGAGGCCAAATGTAATACCTATACTTGCGGATGCCACCAACCCCTCCACCTACAACTTCCTCGTCGGCCTCGTGGATGTGATATACTCGGACGTGGCTCAGCCTGAGCAGGCAAGGCTTGTGGCCGAGAACGCACGGCTTATGCTAGTGTCGGGAGGAGGAGCCCTGATAGCCGTGAAGGCTAGGAGCATAGACAGCGTGGAGAACCCCTCAGAGGTCATCAGATCTGAGGTGCGTAAACTTGAAGGATATGGTTTTAAGATTCTGGAGACCGTAGACCTAACGCCTTATGAGAAAGATCATGTGATGGTGGCATCGGTCTATGGGTGAGCTGTGCGGGGTTGATGAGGCTGGACGGGGCGCCGTCATAGGCCCAATGGTGGTCGCAGCCCTTTCGGCTGATAGGCAGGGCGTCAGGCTCCTCCAGGCTATGGGTGTGAAAGATTCTAAGAAACTCAGTGAAGTGAGGAGACGTAGCCTGTTCCTCCAACTAAAAGCTAGCGGGTTAAGATATAGGGTTAAGGTTGTCAAGCCGGAGATGATAAATGCCGCACTAAGACGTAACGCCGGGCCAGGGATCAACGTCTTAGAGGCTAGGCTGATATCCTCCCTTCTAGAGGAGCTGAATCCAAGCCATGCATACATCGATTCCCCCGACAGAGACCTGAAGAGGTTTAGGGAGATGGTGGCCAGAAGTCTCGGTGGGAGGACTAGGATAATCTGCGAGAACAAGGCGGACTCCAAATACCCAATCGTCTCCGCTGCCTCCATAGTGGCAAAGGTCACAAGGGACAGGCTTGTGGCCAATCTCAGGCGTAAATATGGGGACTTCGGCTCGGGGTATCCGTCAGACCCTAAAACAATCCTATTCATAAGACGATGTATCAGGGACGGGGCCCTGCCAGATATTGTTCGGAGGGGGTGGGACACCATATATAGGATAACCCAGACATCACTGGATGAGTTCTAGATGGTGGCCAGGGTTGTTGTAGTAACGGGCAGGCCTGGGATAGGAAAGACAACAGCCGTCCTGAGGATATGCGATCTTTTGAGGGAGAGAGGCGTCAGGGTCGGGGGCTTCATAACCTCTGAGAAGAGGACGGCCGAAGGGCGGAGGACAGGCTTCGAGATCCATGACCTATCCACCGGTGAGAGAAGGCTGATGGCGTCCGAGGCTTTTAGGGGAGGCCCCAGAGTGGGACGATACTTCGTAGACTTGGGTTTTGAAGATTTGGCCTTGTCCGCTATCGATAGGTCCTTGAAGGAATGTGATGTGACTGTGGTGGATGAGATAGGGCCTATGGAGCTTCTAGGTGGGAGGCTTGTGGAGAAGCTTCAACTTATCCTTCCTTCAGGATATCCTGTTCTGGCCACCGTCCATTACATGGTTAGGCACAGGCTCATTTCTGAGGCTTTAAGACTTGCCGGCCCCCACAGATATGTTTTAGACCTTTCCAACAGGGATAGAGTACCCCTGCTGATAGCGGAGGTGGTTATGGGTTGGCTGGGCCAGAGCTAGAGCTTGAGTTCCCCCTCCGATGGTATCAGGAGGGTGCTGTAAGATTTGTGGCGCCCCTCTTCGAGGAGACAGACGTAGGCGAGCCCAAGTCACCATCCAAGATACCCGTGTTTTACAACCCGTTCTCCAAACCCTCAAGGGACATGACCATACTCGCAGTCGAGGCGATGGGTCTGAAGAGCGTCCTAGCCGCTGAGCCTCTGGCGGGATGCGGGGTTAGAGGCATAAGACTGCTCAAAGAAACCACGTGCGTGGAGGGGGTTTTTCTCAACGACATCAACAGCCAAGCCGTCAAGGTTATAGAATACAACGCCCGCCATAATCTGGTGGTTGACCGGGTTAGAATCTTTCATTTAGAAGCCAGCATCTTCCTCACACAGCATAGTCTGCCAGAGAAGAGGTTTCAGTATGTGGATATCGACCCCGTCGGCTCTCCATCGAGGTTTGTGGAGAATGGGTTGAGGGCATGTGCTACTGGCGGGCTTCTAGGGGTCTCGGCCACAGACCTAGCGCCTCTGGTGGGTAGGCATCCGACTACTTGCCTCAGAAAATACGACGCCCAATCATTCGCCTCCGACTTCTCTAAGGAGCTGGCGTTGAGGATTTTGGCCGGATATGTTGTGAGGGCCGGTATGCCCGTCAACATAGCTGCGAAGCCCGTCCTCTCCTTCTACCATAGACATTTCGTTAGAGTCTTCCTACGGGTGGAGAGGGGTAGGGGTAGGTGTATGAGGCTTCTAAAGGGCCTTGGCTGGGTTCAATACTGTAGGAGATGCCGGGACCTCAAAACCCTGCCAATACACGAGATGCCGGAACGGGTATGTGGTTTATGCGGTGGGAAGACATCTGTGGCAGGCCCCCTATGGATAGGGCCCCTACACGACCGTAATTTCACACAGTCGGCTCACTCCAGATCAGCTAGATATCCCGAGACCGCAAAAATATTGGATAAGATAGTTGAGGAGGTGGATGCTGTCGGGTTCTATACCGTCCCCTCTCTGGCTAGGATGTCGAATAAACCGCCGCCGCCCCCCTCAAAACTCGTTGAGAAGCTCCGTCAAGCAGGGTTCCAGGCCTCCCATACCCACATCGACCCCGAAGGTGTGAAAACAGACGCCACCCCGAGGGAGATCATGGCATCGCTCAAAGATATGTGAGCCTAAATTCTTATATCGGTATTGCCTACTGGAAAACTGATGCCGGGACATATCTCACCCTGTATCGTGGGCGGTGAAAAAACCTTCAGCTCTGACGGTGGTGTTTTCAGGGATGTAAACCCGGCCGATATCGATGATGTGGTGGCTGTCTTTCCAGCCCTATCCCGTGAAGATGTAAGGCATGCTATCGATGTGGCCAGGGATGCTGCCAGTGGCTGGGCGGCTATCACACCGGCCGACAGGGGTAAGATACTTGTTAAAGCTGCTGAGATTATCGATGGAAACCTGGAAGACTTTGCGAGAACCCTAACCCGTGAAGAGGGGAAAACCCTGGCCGAGAGCAGGGCTGAGGTCGCAAGGTCTGCATCCATACTAAGGTTTTACGGTGTTATGGGCTACAGACTGAGGGGTGAGATAACCCGCTCGGCCGAGGGGAGAACCCACCTCTTCACAGTTAGAGAGCCTTTGGGTGTTGTCTCCATTATAACGCCCTGGAACTTTCCCATAGCGATACCGGCCTGGAAGATTGCTCCAGCGCTGGTCTGCGGTAACACGGTGGTCTTCAAACCAGCCAGCTACACACCGTTGATAGCGTATATGCTGGCAGACGCCCTCCACAGGGCGGGACTCCCTCCGGGGGTGCTTAACTTCGTAACAGGTGGAGGCGCTTCAGTGGGGATGGAGATGATATCCAACCCAAAGGTGGCGGCCATATCCTTCACAGGCTCCCTGCTGGTGGGTGAGGAGATTAAGAGGGTGTCAGCCGCCTCAAATGTCAGGGTTCAGCTGGAGCTGGGTGGGAAAAACCCCGCCGTTGTCCTCGATGACGCGGATATGGAGAAGGCCGTTGAGATGGCCGTCCGGGGTGCCTTCGGTTTGACGGGGCAGGCCTGCACAGCCACCAGCCGAGTAATAGTCCATGAGAAGGTGTTGGACGAGTTCACCGAAAAGCTTCTACTCAGGGTTCAGCGTTTAAGGGTTGGTAACGGTCTTGACGGAAACGTGGATATGGGGCCTGTTGTGGGGGAGAAGGAGATGAACAACATACTCCAATATATTAGGACAGGTGTGGAGGAGGGGGCGAGACTTCTACACGGCGGTGAGAGACTCGCAGGCGATACCCATAGTAGGGGCTACTTCCTCCAGCCCACAGTCTTCACAGACGTAACACCGGATATGAAGATAGCCCAGGAGGAGATATTCGGGCCTGTTCTGGCGATAATGAGGGCCAGAAACTTCGACGAAGCCGTCGACCTCGCCAACAAAATAGAGTACGGCCTCTCAGCCTCAATTTTCACACGGAATCTTTCAAGAGCCTTCGAATTCGTAGAGAGGGTGGAGGCAGGGGTTGTCAAGATAAACAAGCCCACCACCGGTATAGAGCTCCACATGCCCTTCGGCGGGTTCAAAAAATCGAGCTGGGGGATGGCGAAGGAGCAGGGAGAGTCTGCTCTAGATTTCTACACTAGGGTAAAGACTGTCTATCTTGGATACTGAGATATAGGGTTTCGGAGAACCCCTATACCCTCTGCCTCTATCTCCACGACATCTCCATCTCTGAGTGTGAAGTCGTCGGGTGGAACTATGCCGGTCCCGGTCAATAGGACCGTGCCTGCAGGGATTACATTATCCCTCACCAGATACTCGACCAGCTCCTCCAGCCGCCTCTTCATCTTGGAAGTGTTCACAGACCCGGTGAATACCTCAACCCCCCTCCGAAATATCCTCATCTTTATCTCGATGTTCATGGGGTTGGCTATCGACTCCCTCGGTGTTATTGCGGGGCCTAGGGCGCATGAGCCACGATAAATCTTAGCCTGCGGAAGATATAGGGGGTTTTCACCCTCTATATCCCTGGCCGACAAGTCGTTCCCAACGGTGAATCCGGCTATCTCATGGTCCGGGCCCAGCACTAAGGCCAGCTCAGGCTCGGGAACCGCCCAACTGGTATCGCTTCTAATGTAGGCGGTCTCGTAGGGTCCAACACATCTCGAAGGTGTAGCCTTGAAAAAAATCTCGGGCCGCTCAGCGTCATAGACCAAGTCGTAGATACCCTTAGCCTTGGTCTCAAGCTCCCGGGCCTCCCTACTCCTCTGATAGGTCACACCCGCACCCCACACCTCCGGGGGTGTTATGGGGATTACCAGCCTCGGCCGGCCTGGTACGTTTCTCTCCAGCTCCCCGTAGGATATCCATCTGCTCCCATCTCTTAGCCTTGCGATAAACTTCTCCAGCCCAACACCTTTTCTCAAGCTATCCCTCAAGAGTCGCACAAACCCGAGGCCTGAGCCGTAACGCCTATCCCTCAACAGGTATACCCTATCATCTTCGACCAAGCCCATCCTTATCCCCCGGCCTGGAAGCGCTATCCTAACCAGCCTCAGGGAACCCCGCCCCCCAACCCCCTCCTCCTAAAACCGAGATATATCTGGAAAAACTCGGCGCTACCCCTTGGAGAGGACCGTGGCACAAACCTCTCAAATTTGTAAAACATCCTAGATGTCTCCCTCTCATAGCGTCTCATCTCAGGATGTTCAAAACTCTTCATGACAAGGTTTCCACCCCTCCTGAGGGTTTTGAAGGCGATATGTCTAACCTGTTTGAGAAGGTCCAGCTGCTGTAGAACCAGTAGGTCGAAGTCTCCTATATGCTTGGGTGAGAGGTCCGATATGACGACGTCGAAGAATCGTCCAGAGGTCAACCCCATCAGCTCATACTCCAGCCCCTCCGAGAAAACATCCCTCTTCACCACCTTAACATTTTCATATCCGCCAACCTTGACATCGGCCAGATCAACGGCGACGACGAGGCCCTTTTCACCCGCCTCCCGAGCTGCTACAGCGGTCATACCGCCAGGCGCCGCACCAAGGTCCAGAACGTAGTCACCCCTTTTAATAACCCTCCATCTAGACTGTATCTCCACCAGTTTAAAGGCGGCCCTAGACGGTAGCCCCATCTCCTTGGCCATCCTATAGTAGGGGTCCTCCCTCCTACTCTGAAGCCAGTTCATCCCTTCTCCGACGCTTCCAACCCTTTTAATCAATAGGGTGTATTTATTTGTCTGCAGCCGCCTGGTTTAGGGGGTGTTCGCTTTTCTCAGGCTGAGGGGTTTTCAGCAGCCACTCCTCTATTAGGACACACTGGTTGAAGTGGTGTTCGCTTTTAGGCCCGCATAGTTGCTCAAAGGCACATGAGGGGCATGGGACGCCGTCTAGGCTGCTGATATCCATCTGGCTTATGAGGGGGACAAGCCTTCTGGTCCATCGGTCGTTGGCGAAGGCCTTTACACGCTTTACGAAACCCTTCTTCTCCAGCTTGATACCGATTCTGGAGCCCTCCCTACTGGTCACGCCGAGCTTGTGCCATAGCTCCGACTGGAGTATACCCTCCTTCTCATACTTCATGAGCACTTTTAAAGCCCTCTCCTCAAGCTTCGATAATTTAGCTGGCAAGATTAACCCGTATATATTATAGTAAAGGGCTGGTCTTAACTTTATCCCATTAAACCGTCTATGTTGGCTGCAGCCCTCACAAGCTTCCTGAGGGTGGCATCGCTTATTCCAGCGGCCTCAGCTATACGGGAGGCCGGGAGCCTGATACCTCTCCTCCTACAAACCAGATATAATGCGGCTGAGGCGACGACAACGGGCCTACGGCCTGCTGTCAGCCCCCTGCTCCTAAGCTTCGTATATATCTGCTCGGCCTCCCAGCACACCTCTCTTCCAAGCTCTAGGGCGTTCCCTATCCGGGATATGACGGCCTCCGGCTCAGGCTGCCTGTTCCTGACTCCGAGCGTAAATACGTAGAAGCCCAGGCATTTGGCCACCGTGGATAGTGGTATGTCGGCGGCGGCCGAGAGCTCCTGTAGCGTCCTCGTAAATCCCATCTCCTTAAGGCTGAGATAGATGGCGGACGCCGCCAGCGCCCTTAGCGGGCATCTCGGAGGTTTTTTTGAGACTGCGATACGGCAGAGGGCTGCAGCCCTCTCACTCACCTCCCTGGATACTCCAAGCCTGCTGGAGACCCATACCACCTCGGAGAGCAGTTTCCTGAGGCTTCTACTCTCTCCGTCTGAGGAGATGGTGTTGTGGATTCTGGAGAACGATTTTCTCCCACCCTTGATGAGGGTGCCCAGACCGCTATCTGGGAGCAGCCTGGTCAGCTTTGGGCCGAAGCGTTTATCATCGCTGAAGATCTCATGGGGTGTAGGTTCCAGGGTGGGTGTCTTCTCCAGAACTACAAGTCCGCATTTTAGACAGTAGAGTTCACCTGTTTCTTCATCCTCATGTATTACCCCACCGCACTCGGGGCAGCTCAACCCCTTTCCTCCAGATATAGGATATCACCCTCCACCGGGATGCGGGCCGATGTAATCTTAACCACAGTGATGGGGGAGTTTTCAGGTCCGAAGACGTTGGAGACATATCCCACCTCCCCACCTTCTGCGTTGAAAACCTTGGCTGCTAGGTTGGCGACCTTTTTCGTCTCCACCAGCAACTTGCCAGGGGACACTCTCAAAACACGGCCCAGCTCGAGACCGCTACGCCTTCCCCGCCGACCCAACCTTCCTCAACACCTCCCCAACCTTCTCTACCATCTCAGACTTCTTAAGCCCCTCATGCCTAACAAGGACGTATCCTGTCCGACGCCACCATAAGGCCGGGTATCGGCCCTCAAATTTCTCAGCCTCCCACCCCAGCCTCCTACAAGCCTCTAAGAGCTGGTCTGCGGTGGGGCTGTTTATAGCGAGACGGGCTGGAACCCTCCTCCCACGCCCCCTCGAGATTCTCGCATCGAAATAGGCAGGCCATAGAACGGTTCCGGGCCGTCTTATCAGGGCCAGCCACCGCTACTGGCTTGTGATGAGCCTAGCGTCTACAGAGCCGCACTGCCCCGGTGAAGATGTAACTACGGCCTGTCCGAGCGCCGTCTCGATGATAGCCCCCTTCGTGATAACCTTCCTCCTATCGTAGTCTTTGTTACTGGGATTCGATATGACGCGGATTATCTCAACCTTGGCCGTTTTACCGTCAGGCCTGGCGATGTTCGCATATTTTGTCGACCTAACAGCTATTTTATACATCCCGCCCGTCACCCTCCTCTTCACTGTGACCAGCTCGCCCAGCTCAGCTGTGTTAATCTCGCCCCCTCTCTCGCTTCGTCTCTTCCCACGGCTTATACCTTTGACACCGCCAGACTTTTTCCTCTTATGGATGTCGGTATGCCACTGAACCATGCCGCAACTACTGATTAAGCCGAGGTTATATGTTTAATCGGGTTTTTCCGGCTTTAACATCTGTCTTATAGCCGACCTGATGGATTGGGGGTTGTTCTCCACCCCGAAGAGGTCTGCGAAGAGCTGGGTAGTTCTCAGAATCTGGTTCCTTCCACTCTTCTCAGCCTCCACAAGCCCTCTATCCATCAGCAGCTTTATCTGTCTGTAGGCGTCTTTCCCTCTAACCGCAACTATGTTGGCCCGGGAGACGGGCTGGTGGTAGGCTATTGTGGCGAGGGTCTTCAAGACACCCGCTGTCAACACCTGCCTTCTCGCAAACCTCTTCACAAACTGGTTGAGGTCAGGCCTCAACCTCATAAAATATCGCCGGCCTTCAAGCTCAACCACCTCTATGGCCCTACCGCTATAGTCTCTCCGGAGTTCCTCGACTATCTGCGCCACCCTAGCGGCCGACCTACTCCTCAACGCCCTCATAATCTCCCTCAACTCCAAGGGCTTGTCAGATGCGAAAAGCATCGCCTCCACCAAGAGTTTTTCATCCCTAGCCTCCGACAAACCCCACACCAACGATGGTCATATCATCAGCATCCTCATCTTGGAGGATGAATACTTTGCCACGGGCTGCGGCGAAGAGCAGAAGTATGAAGGTTTTAGCCGCCTCCAGCCTGGTCTTCCCCCTGACCAGCTCGGAGAAGAGAATTGATTCGCCGCCGGCGAGGAGCCTCCCCAACATCTCCAGGAAAGCCTCCAGCTCCTGCTCAATCTTAACCAGAAAGTCTGATAGTATCAGCCTATGCTCCATAACCTCAGGCTGCACAGTATCTGTTTTCCTCGCACTGGACTGGGCCAACGCCGTCTTCAATGCCTGCACCAGCTCCTCTATGGTTGAAGTTATCACTTCCGGTCTTACCGGGAGGCTGACCACCTCAGGGATGAACAGCTCAGGCCTGGGTTTCGGAATGGGTGGCTCATCACCCTCTAGTAACTTCTCTGTCTTTATCCTGTGGATAGTGGCAGCTGAAAGAACAGCTATGCCTGCGGCGTTGAGGTCGATGTATCCATGAGCCCTCAAGACCTTAGTAAACTCCCTCAATATTGACGAGAGCTGTATCTCCCAAACCTTCAGCCTATCCAGCCTAGTTACGTCGAAGAGAACCCTCCAAGGCGACTCGGCCCACATCACCCTATCCAGAAACCGCCACCTCCTCGAGCCTTGTCTTAACAATGCTGGAGACGCCGTTCACCATGTATACGCCGAATAATTCGTCGGCTTTCTCAGCCACAGCATCCTTCAGGGTAACCACAATAATCTGTCTCTCCCTAGACATGGTTTTTAGAAGGTTGACCAGCTTCGTTGTATGGTTGATATCCAGGTGGGCATCCACCTCATCAAAGATATAGAACTGGGCTGGGGTCATGCCTTGGAGGGCGAGTATTAGACTGATGGCCGCGACAGACTTCTCCCCTCCGCTCACTGCAGCGGTTGACCTTATCTGTTTGCCTGGGAACCGAACCATCATCTCCACCTCCGACCTATTAGGGTCTTCAGGGTTTGAAAGCACCAGAAAGCCCTCCCCCCCTGTAAGCTGGTGGAAGAAATACCCGAAGGCCTCCGATACCTGCTTTAGAGTCCTGTTAAAGGCCTGAGCCTCCTCCTCGTCTATCGATCTGATAAGCTCGAGGATCTGCTGCCTCTCCATTTCCAGCTCGTAGATTCTAGAAGATCTCACCTTGTAGTTGGGGATGACTGACTCGTACTGGGTTGGGGAGAGCTGGTTCACCACCGGTATCTCCCGGCTCTCCTCCTCCAGTATGGTGAGAAATTCTAGTGGCGGGCATCCAGTCTTTACATCACCCAGCGATAAACCTAGAGAGGTTAATTTTTCGTTCATGGCTGATAGGCTTGTTTCAAGCCTAACCCTCTCAAGGCGTAGTGACTGCTCCTCCTTCACTAGGCTTGATATTGTCTCACCCAGCATTTGGAGTTCCTTCTCCAGACCCCTAATTTCCTGCTCCAGTCCCTGTTTTGAAATCCTTAACTGTCGTAACTCCTCTACGATGTTTTTTAGAGCCTCTGTAAGCTGGCCTACTTTGGCCTGGGAGGTGTTTAGTTTTTGCCGTAGCTCGTTTAGCCGCTCTTCCACCCCTGCGTTTTTTTCATCAAATTTGGAGAGGTCTAAAAGGTAGGACTCGGCCTGCTGCATCATAGAATTTTTCCTTGAGATGTTTCTTTCCCGTTCATTCTGAAGCCTCGCCAACTCATATGAAATCCTATTTCTACGGGATGAAATCTCGCCTACCATATTAGCAAGGCTTGAGACCTCCTGCCTCAGACGCCTTACCGACTGTCTGACATTTTCCAGCTCCTCAAGTTTAGGATGGAGAGAGCCGATATCCTCGGATATCTTCCTACGCTGGCTTGTAAGCTCCTCCACCCTCCTCCTATACCTCTCCAGCATCTTCTCCGCATCCGCCCTTCTAGTCTTCAATGTCTCAATCCCCGCCTCCAATTTTTTGAGGCCGTCCATGACTCTTGAACGCTCGGAAGCCTTCTCCTCCAATAGCTTTTCCAGTAACGCCTTCTCCCCAGCAATAGACCTCCTCTTTATCTCCAACTGTGAATATGCCTCCTCAACGGTCTTCTGCAGGTTCCGGAGCCTCTCTAGATGTATATTGAGGACGTCTCTAAGATTTTTTTCCCCTGCATGAACAGATATGCGGCCGTATGCGTCTACGTATAGACCGTCCTCTGTGACTATGTTCTTCACACCTCCGGCCAACCCATCAAATTTTACTATCTTCACATTTCCCGAGATAGCTGAGTATATTGTGTCGCCGTGTCTTACAGGTTTTAGGGAGCTTAAGATCTTGGCTGGAACGATTTTAACCGATAGCCCGTAGGAGGCGGCCTGGGCTGCTAAATTCAGAGCTGCCATCTCCTCATCCACCACGACAGCGTTTAGCCAGTCTCCGAGCAGTGAGGCGGATGCCTTGTCTATGCCTCCCAGATACTCCCCCAGTGTCCTGAGATATGTTTCTCCTTGGTTATCTTCGGTCCCGGACTCCATCAGGAGCTCCAGGTTTGTTCTGAGGGCTTTAACCTCTGCAAGCCTCTGCTCAACCTCACCCAGCTTGGCAGCCAAAACCTCCAGCCTAGCTGATACCTCCTCATTTCTTATCCGGGCCTGACCAATATCATCCTCGATAGCTTTCAGCCTCTCCATCAATCTCTCATATTCGGCGGATGATGCCGCCATGTCACTATCGACGGCTTTGAGGCTCTCCTCAAGTCTCCCACACTCGTTCAAAGCGTCACCCAGCTGCCTCTCCAGCTCCTCCAGAAGTATAGACCGTCCATCTTCGGAGATGTTGAGGTATGACACATCTTTTATGATGGCGGCCATCCTGTCCTCCTCCGACTCCAGCCTCTTCTTGAGAGTGTCTAGCTGGGAGTTCTTCTCGGCCAGCTCGCCAGAGACCTGATTCAGCTCATCCTGCAGCCTCCCTATCTGCTTGTCTAGCTCTTCTAGGACGCTATCTATCTTCGAGGCTGCCTCCCTAAGCTGTTCCGCTCTCTCCATAAATGTCTGCTTCTGGGCTGATGAGAATTTGAGGTTAGATTCTATAGTTGATATCTCGGCGGAGAGGCGGGTGGTCTCCATTCTCTCAGTGTTCAGCTGCTCGTAGAGCCTTGAGTAGGTCTCGGATTTTTCAGCCTCCAGGCTAGTTATCTCCGCCAGCTTTCCCCGTAGCTCCTCTATCTTCTCACTTATTCTCTGACGGAGGTCCGACTTCTCCGAAATCTCCGATGTTAAGGCGTTGATTCTTTCATCAACCTCTTCCAGATTCCTTCTCTGGAGCTCTATCTCTCTCGATATGTTGGCTGTGCGCAGGAGGTTGATATACTTCTCCAAGAGCGTCTTCCTGAGGAGCTGGTTCCTCTCAAGAGCCAGTTGCTTTAGGCGGTTTCTCACCTCCGAGGTACCGGCGTTGGCAACCTCGAGATTCTTCTCGGCTATCTGGAGCTCCTTCTGGGCCTCATCCCTCTTCTTCTTATAGCCTGCTATCCCCGCCACATCCTCCAATACCTTACGTAGCTCGGAGCCATCCATCTCCGCCACACTCACAACGGAGCCCTGTGTCACGATGTTTAGGCCGTCGGGGCTGATGTTTGCTGCCGAAAGAATCGTAAGCATCTCATTACGTGAGACCTGGCGGCCGTTTATCATATACTCGCTTTCCCCCGACATGTTAAGCCTTCGCGTTATAATCACCTCATCCGAGTCGACGGGGATCTCCCTAGATCTGTTTTCCAGGGCGAGGGTGACGGAGGCCGAGGTTGCCTTCTCACTCGGTGAATCGTGCAGCAGGTTGGAGAGCCTGCTGGCCCTTAGGTTGTGGGCGCTCAGCTCACCCAGGGCGAATCTTACAGCGTCCACTACGGTGGATTTCCCGCCGCCGTTGGGGCCAGTGATAACGATAAGCCCGGGAGGGAATCTGAGCTGGGCCTTCCTCCTACCGAAAGACTTGAAGCCCTGGATAGTCAGCCTAGATATCTTCACCATTTCCGGCTTTCCGTAATCTCGCAGGCCTTAATAGTTATGGGTGGGCCGGCCGGGACGCTATTTATTTAGCTATTACATGAGTAATACCCTCAACTTCATATTATATAACCTCCCATATATGCAGGTTTTAGGCAGGGAGGCCGATGGCTGAGGACTTCAAATCCAGGTTTGAGAAGCTTATAGAAACCATCAGGGCAAAGTCCATAAGCTGCCTCCTACTCCTCAACCCATCCAATATCTACTATTTTACGGGTTTTAGAGGTGGTGGTGTTCTACTAGTAACATCCGACGGTGTGGCAACCTTCTACACTTGGAGGCCTCAAGGCACTAGGAGAAATCTCTCGGAGATGGTGGATATCGTCCAGCCTAGACGTGCGGGTGGAGACCTAGCCACGTATGTGCTTGAGGAGCTGAAGGATAGGCGTCTAACCATCGGATACGATACCCTTTCAGCGGAGACCTACCAAAAAATTGTCAAGTATGCGCAGAACCTCCTCCTGACACCTTTTAACGAGACTATATGGGAGATAAGACAGCCGAAGTCTGATGAAGAGATAGCCCTCCTCTCCAAGGCTTGCGAGATCGCAGCCGACGCCGTCGAGACGGTGAAGGAGCTTATCTCGGCCGGGGCCACTGTAAGCGAGCTGAAGAGGTATGTGGCCGAGGAGATCTTAAGGTCTGGGGCTGAGGGGCTTGCCTTCACCCCGTCGATAACGGTGTCAGAGGACCTAGTATACGGTGTCCAGTCGCCGGTCAGCCGTATGTTGAGAGAGGGCGACACAGTGTCTCTGAAGGCTGGAGCTATAGTTGAAGGCTACCATTCCGACATCTCGAGAACCTTCTACATAGGGTCCAACCCACCAGAATCCTTGAAGAAAACATACAGTAAAACCTTAGAGGTTTTGGCGGGTTTGGAAGATCTCTCGATTTCATGGTCCCCGGCAGTGTCTGTATACGAGAAGGTGGTGTCCGCCCTGAAATCTGCAGACATAGAGGCTTCATATCTAGACGTAATCGGACATGGAATCGGACTTGACCTTATCGAGCCTCCCGATATCTCGCCGGCCAGCACGGACATATTGAGGCAGGGCACGGTTCTGTCTTTGGGGGTTGAAATCCTAGTCCATGAAGGGATGGGGTTCCAGTTCTCAGATATGTATGTTGTGGAGGGGAAGAAGCCTAGGAGAATCTCCAAACTCGCCACAGAGCTAGCCCTTGGCTAGAGGCCGAACCGCCTACTCCTCTGCTGGAAGGTCCTGATGGCCCTGAGAAGATCTATGAATCTGAAGTCGGGGAAGTTCACATCTATGAATATTAGTTCACTGTAAGCCGACTGCCAGAGAAGGAAGTTGCTAATCCTGACTTCTCCGGATGTTCTTATGATTAGCTCGGGTTCGGGGTGTGGAAGCCCTCGGGTGTAGAGAGACTCCTCAACAGTCTTCTCATCTATCTGTTCGACACTTAAGAGGCCGTTTTTCACTTTAAGCGCTATAGACCTTACAGCATCCAGTATCTCGCTTCTTCCGCCATATGCCACGGCTATGTTGAGAAAGTGGCGGCTGTAGCCTGAGGTTTTTCTCTCCAACCTTTCAAGGGCTGCCCTCACATCGGAGGGGAGCATCTCCTTCCTCCCCAAAACTCTGACACGAACCTTGTAGGAGTGTATGAGATTGGACCTCTCCAGTTTTTCAGCCCTATCCTTTATCAGACTTAAGAGAGCCCCAACCTCCTCAGGCTTTCTCCTCATGTTCTCCGTGGAGAGCGCGAAGAGGGTGATGGTCTCAACGCCTATCTTTAACGTATCCTCCAAAATCTCCTCAAGCCTGTCAGCCCCATATCTATGCCCAACCCACGGAGGCCAGCCACGGCGGGTGGCCCATCTACGGTTTCCATCAACTATGATTGCTATATGCTTTGGGAGGGGCCGGCTTAAGACAACATGTCTAAGCCATCGCTCATATATCCAGTAGACACCGAATAGCTTCAGGAGACGGCCCAGCATCTACTGACTACCCTCCCTCACTTTTCTAAAATACCTGCCGTACAGCTTCATTAATGTTCTCGTCAGGGCGAAGGTTACACCCAGAGTCACTACACCCATGACACCTGTTATTAGGAAGAGTTGGACAGCTGGGTCTCCGGCTGATACTGCAGGCCCAGCCTCTAGGAGGATTCCAGCCCTCTTAAGCAGCGCCCAAAGCCATATCGCGACCACTCCGGCCTGGATGGTCCTCCAAAATCTCGGGTGTCTCGTGAAGAGATAGTAGAGCATGTTTGAGATAACTAGGACGAGGATGCTGACGGCTACTAGGTCTATACTACCGGTTAGGAAGGCCCCGATTACAAGGGGCATTAGGGATAGGATATATCCTAAATCCCTAGCAGCCTCACCTATTGAGAGTTTTGACAGCTGCTCAATTACAGTCACCGAGCCCACATATAGCGCCACCAAGAATGTGGCTACGGCTGTTAGTGACGCAAATAGCCTTAGCTGGTTTATCGCAGGCATCTGTGCGAGCCTGCCCAACCCCGAGAAGGCCCTAGATATTGCCATGTCTATCCTAAAGCCCCACATGATGAAGAGCAGCCCCAGTCCCAAAATTATGATGGCGGGCTGGAAAATCCCGAAGTAGTACAGTATACCTGTGATGGCTACCAGTATGCCTGGGACGCCAACCAGGAAGCGTGCGTATCTAGGGTCTGAGAGGCCGAGTCTCAGATACTTCCCCAAGAGTATCCAGGACTGCTCGACCGACTGGCTTTGACGTACCGTTACCCTTCTAATGGAGGCTATGGGGATCTGGCTGGCTATGATGGGTGTGACAGTTGCATCTGTCACGCCATCACTTACGAAGACGCATCTGTCGGCTGGGAACCTCTCTAAAACTTTTCTCAACTGGTTGAAGACTTCCATGTCGGCCTCCAGCCCCTCCTTCGGTGAGCCGGTGACTGTGGCCATCTCCACCCTTCCACCGTACTTATCCACCAGTTCGTCATAGATTTTGATGGCTGCGAATACGGCGTTGGAGTCCGGGTCTTCAGGGTCAGCCAGCGCCAGCTTTACAGCTGCCTCGAGGTTGGCCTCTTTACCCACCACAGGGCCCCGAACCCCTGTCTTAACTCCCAGGTCGTCGTCTTTGTCTACAACCAGTATTAGGATGCGTTCTCCGTCCTCAGCCATTCCCCCCATTTAAATTGTGCTGGATGGCCGATATAACGTTATACTATTGCATAATTTAGAACATGCAGGTTCTATCATCTAGAACTAACATCTTAATAGGCCCACAGACTTTAATGGGTTGATGTCTGGGGAGGCTGTGGATGAACGGCTGAAAAAGCTGGAGGAAGAGAATAAGAGCTTGAAGGAGTCGATACTCTACCTCCAGTCCGAGCTGGCTAACATGAGGAGATTGATGGATAAAGAGATGGATAGGGTGAGGCTTTCAACGCTGGAGAGAGTTTTTTCGCGGCTAATCACGATATATCAGGACTTCGGAAGGGTTTTGGAAGGCCTCCGCTCAGCCTCCAACCCCTTTACGACGGCTGAGGGTTTCGCCATGTTGTATAGGGAGTTGGAGGGCCTTCTAAAATCGGAGGGTGTGGAGAGGATGGAGGTTCTGGGGAAGCCCTTCAACCCGTTCGAGCATGAGGCGGTGGAGTATGTGGAGGGTGAGAAGGATGAGGACGTGATAGTTGAAGAGATTGAGCCTGGCTATAGGCTGGGTGACAGGGTGTTGAAGCCTCCCAAAGTTAAGGTGGCTAGGAGGAGGGCCACATCTTGAAAAAATCTATATCCCAGCATCTTGGGGGTAGGGGTTTAAAGATATAAGGTGTTGCCTTCCCCTAATAGTCTGGTATGACTGAGAGAATAATCGGCATAGACCTAGGCACCAGTAACTCTGCTGCCGCCGTGGTGGTGGGTGGAAAGCCCACCATAATCCCCTCCATCGAAGGCGTGACCCTCTACGGCAAGGCATTCCCTTCCTACGTTGCCTTCACAAAGGAGGGGGAGCTGCTAGTCGGTGAGCCGGCCAGAAGACAAGCCATACTAAATCCTGAGGGGACGGTGACTGCGTGGAAGAGGAAGATGGGGACAGACTACAAGTATACCATACACGGGAAAGAATACACCCCCCAACAGCTTTCAGCCTTCCTCCTACAGAAGATTAAACGTGATGCAGAGGCCTTCCTCGGGGAGCCGGTTAAGAAGGCCGTTATAACTGTTCCCGCATACTTCAACGACAACCAGAGGCAGGCCACCAAGGATGCGGGTGCGATAGCGGGTCTTGAGGTGGTCCGTATTATAAACGAGCCTACGGCTGCTGCGCTGGCCTATGGGCTCAACAAGCTGGAGCAGGAGATGCGTATCATGGTGTTTGACTTGGGTGGCGGAACATTAGACGTTACAATTATGGAGTTTGGGCAGGGGGTCTTCGAGGTTAAAGCGACGTCGGGCGATACCCAGCTCGGCGGCACCGACATGGACAGGGCCCTAGTCGACTACATAGTGGAGAACTTCAAGTCTCAGACAGGTATCGACCTTAGAAAGGATGCGTCAGCCATGAATAGGGTTAGGGAGGCTGCTGAGAGGGCTAAGATAGAGCTCTCATCCACCACCGAGACCGAGATCAACCTCCCCTACATAGCCTACGACCAGGGTGGGCCGAAGAACCTTTACATGCGGATTAACAGGGCCACGCTGGAGCAGATTGTAAGCCCGATAGTGGAGAGATGCAGACAGCCTGTTCTACAGGCTCTACAAGATGCGAAACTGAGACCTGAAGACGTTGACAAGATAATTCTGGTGGGCGGGCCGACTAGGATGCCTATCATCCAGGAGTTCATCAAGAGGCTGATGGGTAAGGAGCCGGAGAGGGGTGTTGACCCGATGGAGTGCGTGGCTATGGGTGCCGCAATACAGGGAGCAATCCTATCGGGCGAGCTGAGGGACAAAGATATAGTATTACTCGATGTGGTACCGATCTCCCTAGGAGTCGAGACGTTGGGAGGCATATTTACCAAGATAATAGATAGGAACACGACAATACCGGTGAAGCGGAGCGAGATATTTACCACCGCCGCCGACTTCCAGACCAGCGTCGAGATACATGTTCTCCAGGGTGAGAGGCCGATGGCCGCCGACAACGTATCCCTTGGGAGGTTCACCCTCTCGGGGATACCGCCAGCGCCCCGGGGAGTTCCCAAGATAGAGGTGACTTTCGACATCAACGCCGACGGAATCCTCACGGTCACGGCCAAAGACCTTGGAACGGGCAAGGATGTGAGTGTGAAGATAACTGCTCCACATAGGCTTTCCAAGGAGGAGGTGGAGAGGATGATTAAGGAGGCCGAGGCCTACGCAGAGCAGGATAGGAGGAGGAAGCAGGAGGCGGAGCTGCGGAATGAGGCAGACTCACTAATATACACTGTGGAGAAGGCTCTCACCGAGTTCGGTGACAAGGTCCCCCAGGAGACGAAGAAGGAGGTTGAGGATGACTTGAAGGCTTTGAAGGAGGCTGTCCAGGGCAAGGACATACAGGCTATCAAGGAGAAGCTCGAAAAACTTAGGAAGTCCGCCCAGAAGATAGGCGGTGCGGTGTATAGCCAGTCTGGGGAGAAGAAGGAGAGCGGTGAAGGAGAGAGACGTTGACCGAAAATGGCTGCTGACGGTAAGGACTACTACGAGATACTGGGGGTGCCGAGGAATGCCTCCAAGGAGGAGATAAAAAGGGCTTATAGACGTCTCGCCCTCCAATACCACCCCGATAGGAACAAGTCACCAGACGCTGAGGAGAAGTTTAAGGAGATCAGCGAGGCCTACGCAGTCCTCTCCGACGATGAGAAGAGAAGACTCTACGACATGTATGGTAGGGCCGGTGTCTCATCCACATACACGGAGGAGGACCTCTTCCGCTCCACAAGGTTTGACTTTGAAGAGCTCTTCAGGGATTTAGGCCTAGGAGATTTCGAGTCGATATTTGAGAGGTTCTTCGGGTTCAGGGGTAGAGATAGAGGGCCCGAGCCGACCAGGGTGGAGCTGGAGATAAGCCTGGAGGACGCCTTCAGGGGTGGTGAGAGGGTTTTCACAATAAATCTGCGGGATGTTTGTGACAGGTGTGAAGGCTCGGGAGCTGAGCCTGGATGGCTGGAGAAATGCCGTGTATGTAACGGTAGTGGCCAGAGGGTTGAGCGGCGGCAGACAGGGTTTATGTATTTCACCACGGTCACGACCTGTCGAGCATGTGGGGGCTTGGGCCAGACCGTTAAGAAGAGGTGCGAGAAATGTGGGGGTGGTGGAACGGTCGTCAGGCCCAGTCAGGTGAGGGTCCATGTCCCTCCCGGTGTCAACGATGGCGATGTCCTTGTTCTGAGAAATATGGGTGTCTGGGATAGGATGGGTGGGAGGAGAGGAGACCTTCTCGTCCAGTTCAGGGTAAGACCCCATCCCTATATCAGGAGGGTTGGCGACAACCTTGTCGTTAATCTTCCGGTGGCTGTAAGTGAGGTTGTCTCGGGTAGGAGGATAGTGGTGCCTACACTGGACGGTGATGTCGAGGTTAAGCTCTCCCCAGAGCTTCTCACCAGGCCGTTGATTCTTAGGGGTAGGGGGATGCCCGGCGGTAGGGGGAGAGGGGACTTGGAGATAAGGGTCGAGGTCACCGTTCCTGACAACCTCTCCAGGGAGGTGAAAAACCTTTACGAGAGGCTGTCCCTCCTTGAGGGAGGCCTCATGGATGAGAAGAGGAGGAGACTGTTCCACCGTTAGCGATGTCTTATCCTCGCTACGTGGATTAAAGGATATTTGAGCTGCGGTATGTAGCTGATCTTGGCCGTGACCTCATATTCCCCATAGCTGGTTACAGCCTCTGCGATTATGTTCTCAGGTTTGAGGACGTCGTAGCCGTAGGGATGGCTTCTTCTCCTACCGCCGGTGAGTCTTATTTTCACTCTTCGCCTATATGGCTGGAGGAGGAAAGACTGCTCCAGGGCTTTTGAGAGGAGATGCTTTAGCTGCGGCCTAGACGCATAGGGTATGCCGATAAGAGAGTGTAGGATGGAACCCATCGCTATACCGGCCTCGAAGATGGCCCTCTCCCTGTCAGTGAAGTCAGGTGGGAAAAACTTCCTCACCAGCCTCTCGGCGTGGAAGCCTTTCATATCCCGAACCATCTAGTGACTGGCGGCTGGTATTTAATCCAGCGGCTGGGGCTAATTTTATATGGAGGTATTGGAGGTAATACATTTAACCGACCGCCTTTACCTAAAGCCAGTATGAAGCTGATATCGGTTAAGATGCCAGAGGCATTGATAGATGGTATGGATGAGCTGGTGAATAAGGGGGTCTACCCATCCAGAAGCGCTCTCATGAGGACGGCTGTCAGAGACCTCCTCAGAAAAGAGCTGTGGAAGCAGTAGCTAAAGTTTGAAGGGCATATCTTTAACATGTATGATTCTTCCGTAGAAATGTCTGAGGTCGGAGACATGGGGCCTAAACTCTACAGCGTGGTTCTCCGAGGGGATGTATGCTAAGAAGCTGTAGGCTGGAGGACGGTCCAGGACGACGTAGCATAACATTGGCAGGGCCACGGAGTCGAAATACTCCATCAGCATATAGAAGACTGCAAGGTATTCCTGCCCGCTACTCTTGAAATGCCATATCGGAGGAGTCGAGGCCTCATCATTCATAGCTGCCACCAGCCTCATCATGGAATCGAGTCCAGCCAGCCTCACAGAGACGGGAACCGGCACACCCCTCCTTTTAAGCCGTAAAGTATTTACGGCCAGCTCAGGCGGCTCCTCGAGCTGCACCACAGGACATGTCACATACTTACCCGACATCGGTTCGGAGACGTATAAGATATCCTCCCTCTCGAGGCATGTGTATGCGATGAAGGGGGGAGGATGGGTGTCGAGCTCTGTATAGGCAAATATGGGCAGGCTCCCCCTCAGGAACGGTATAGAGAAGAAGAAGGCCAGCAAATCCTTTCCGTCATGTTTGAACGACATTAGCACAGGGACCACATCGCTTCTAGAGGTGGCCAGCCTTACAAGGGAATCTAGGCCCTCCAACCTCAACGGAATAGGCGCCTTCAGGATTTTCTTCAACTCCGTAATATACGGTCTGCCTCCCAGTTTAATAGTTTATAAAACCCTAAACATTTTAATAAGTGATGTCGGCGCCCGACGCCTACTCCCTGGCCAAGCAGAATGTGATGAACACAATCACCGGAGAGATAATCTTTTCGAGGAAGGCTGGGGATGCTTTGAAGAAGTGGAGGGTTCTCTTTGAAGTGAGTCAGGCGGAGCTGGCGAAGGCTATGGGCATATCCCCCTCGGTGCTGAGCGACTATGAAAAAAATAGAAGGTTATCGCCTGGAACAGGTTTCGTGCGGAGGTTCGTCACATCCCTTATAGCATTAGACGAGGCCAGGGGCGGTACCCATATCAGAAGATTTGGAGGTGTGGTTAAGGATTTGAGCAGCGCAATACTGAAGATAGGAGAGTTCACGACACCTAAGACAGCCGGCCAGATAACCTCAGCCCTAGAAGGCGTATGGCTTACAGGAAGGCAGCAGTCCCACATACCCATCTACGGCTACACAGTAGTGGACAGCCTACAGACAATACTCAACCTAGAGTCCTACGACTTTATGAGGATTCTAGGAGCCAACACCATGCGGGTGGTGGTCTTCACCGGCGTCACTAGGGGGAGGTCGCCGATTGTGGCCGCAAAGATATATCCGATACGGCCTAGGATGATAGCCATACACGGGCCACCATCAGCTGAGAATGTGGACCAGCTGGCCATACATCTGGCTGAGAGAATGGGTATACCGTTCATCCTGTCCCTGAAAAAAGATGTCCGGTCAGTGATTGAAGCCCTCACCGAGATCTAGGTGGGCTAGCCTCTTTCTTCTCAAGCCTTGCGTTAAGTATTCCGTTCACATATCTAAGCTCCTTAAGAATGGCCTCGAAAGGCAGCTTCACAGTTCTCTGGAAGCCCATCCCACCCTTCAAGATAAGCCTCCTCCCCAGAAGCTCAACCTTCACCTTGTTCTCAGGACCTGGAACCTGAGCCGTCAGGTCTATCGTATCACCCTCCTCCCTTATCTCTAGGAGAAAATCCTTCCACCCATCCTTCTTGAGGTTCTTGTTAATCTCGAGGAGCCAGTAGATGGCAAGCCCAGACGCCAGGGCGGCCAGTAATATGCCGAAAAGGCCGGGTGAGAACCGGACAACGATACCGAAGACCGCCAACGCTATCAGCGCTAGGATAATGTAGCCAAGGAAAGCCGTTGGTAGCCCAGATGTCCTCGACACCCCATCTCACCCCAGACCTATCGAGATATAGCGAAGCACTACCAGCCCTCGGTCATTGTATATCACGCCTAGATTTAAGCTATCTCCCGATTCCCATCTAATCAGAATCCCACCCTCCAATCCTTTCCAATCATCCAAAGCTTTCGACAGCGCTTCCTTGATATTCCCGAGGTCTGCGAGGGATGTTATGTTGAAGGAGGAAATCTTAAAGACTAGGTTGGAGTTTATCTCTGACGGAGTCTCAAAGCTAACCCCCAGCTCTTTCAACATCTCATCAACAGCCGCTATCTTCTCCTCCCTCGATAACAGCGTAGGAGGTGGAGCCTGCAACCCTGCCATCTTTAAGAGCATGGCCCTAAACGCCTCCTCCGCACTATTCCCCAGCCCTACAAAATACTGACCGGTGAATGAAGCCCCTATAGCAGCGATGGTGCCCAGCTGCGTGACAACACCCTCTCCCTCTCTCGCTGTATACACCGGGATGAAGTAGACGGGGAACTGGTCTATTTCGTAGAAGATAATCTCGCCTACCCTCGGTGATGCAAGTAGAGTGCTTAAGGTCCTGTAGTCAGGGTCCCTCTGAAGAGCCTGGAGAGCCGCCGACGGACCCAAAAGCTTGGTAGGTGACTCCGGGTCGACACGGTAGAATATCATCTCGCCGGTCTGCGGATACTCATTCCTGACCACCATATAGCCTGCCAGGTTAAGTCCTCTAGCGCCTCTAACCTCCAACGATAATAACCCAAGAAACTCCATCTTGCTGGAGTTGGGGAGCCTTGTCACGACGTAGTATACCTCTAGCCCTGAAGGTATCTCATAGAACTCCCTAGCCTGTATGAAGACCGCCGGGTCCTGAATATGATATATGTTGAACATCTCAACCCTGTATTGGAATAGCTCAGCCGGATATCTGACCTGGGGCCTAAGCCATTCCGGGACCTCCCTCGAAACATATCCGGAATAGACTTTTTCGAAGAGGCTTGTGAAGAAATCATCACCAGTCAGGATAAACCTGATACTTCCATCGTAGGTGTCTACAACAGCGAACCCAGTCAGCCTTGCGAAACTGTTGCCGTTGGACCATGGGACGTTGTTGGTGGGCAATGCAACTATGAGCGGTAACAGCCAGTATGAACGCTCGCCATCAGAGACAGGGAACATATCAACAATCTGTTCATTGATAGTGTATGTGAAATAGGGCATGATTAGGGCCACACGTTCATGTACATCCCTATATCTCAGGAGATGAACCTGCCTATCCGGGTAGCTTAGGAAGAATGTAACGTCGTAAAGCCATGTTAGAGGTGGGCCTATCTTAACTCCGCCTCCACCCGAGTATCTGGCGTTATCGATCTCGTCTAAACCCTCCCTACCATCTATGATGGCGGCCCAAGTCAACTCGAAGAGGCTTCTGGTCCCGCCCTCACCGTAGTATATTCTCCTCTGCTTGAAGTATTTCGACGGGTCAACCACCTCTCCTGTATGGGCGTCGAGCATGAGAAATCCCTGAGGTATATGGGTGTAAACTAGGTGTTCATTATACCATCTGTCACCCGCTGTCACAGTAGGGGGTAGAACGGGTTTTAGCGAGGCACTCCAGAATAGCGTGTTGTTGAACCTTATAATGTCCGAGTCCTCAAAATCCACGTACGGTATCAGCCCAATCTCCGGCCGTAGCTTCGTAAAAGCCGCCTCCCAGTCCCACAGCCTGATTTTAGAAAGGATTTCTCTGCTCCTATCCACCACCTCGGCAACCGTTGCCTGAGTCACTGAGACCTGGCTGAAGTTATAGGGCTGCCTCACTATCGACTTTAAATCCGCTAGGAAGCTGTTCACCTCTATCTCCTGACGGACATATGGGCCTCTCCATCCAAGCTTCTGAGCGTCCGCTATCGAGTTCTGAATAGTAACGAAAGAGGCTACGGCAAGCGCCAGTATAACAAGCAAGCCAACCCGTAGATATATGCTTCTCAGATAAGGCCTACGCCTCATATCAATATATCCATAGATGGCGAAGATCGCTGAAGCTAGAAAAGCTGCGATGATGTAAACCTTAGTGTTGTAATCTATGTAGCTACTGAAAAAAAGTGTTAAACCGGTCCAGGCAAGGGCCAGGCTTATCAGAAACTCTATGATGGAGGTCTTTATCGTCACCACGCCCTCCTCATAGTATGAGATAACTGCGTGGGCGAAGACCTTTACAAGGTTCGTCACTCCAACCAGCAGGGTCAGACGTACGGCTATGGCTCCTAAAACTGGTGGGAGGAGAAGTATCAGAGCTGGAGCAGCCGAAACGACTGCAGCAGCACCGGAGACATCATCCAAGCCAAATGATGTGAACGGTAGAGAGAATATCCGGGATATGTTGGCGAGGCCGGCATCCCATCCGTTTGTGAGGGCTAGAAGACTCATCCCGAACAATGCGTTGGAGAATAGGAAGACGCCTATCAAGGTCTTGGTGAACTGCCAGGCCAGAAAGCTGGGGAGGGATAGCCTGAACCTGTTAAAATCCATTATTCTAGGGTGGAAGCCTCCCCTAAAAATTATCAGAAAGGTCCTGACGAGCCATATGGTGAGGGATTTTCGTGAGATGAAATCAAGCCGGAAGAAAGCTATGAAGGATAGAAACAATCCGCCGACTAGGGAGAAGTAGAAGGGCTTTATGTAAAGCTCCCCGAACTCCAGTATGTTAAGCCATACATTTAGCGTCTGCCCCCCAATCAGGGAGAACAATACCACAAAGACGATGAAGCCGACAACTATTTTCGCAGCTGTCCTACGGGCAGACCTCTGGGATTCCATAGCCATCTAGGCTCTGATTCAGCCACAGTATTAAGTGTTGACCAGATTATCTCTTCGCGGCGTCATTCCATAGATACTCGAAATAGTTCTTGGCAAACCTAGCTAGCCCAGCATGGTCTGACCATATAGCAAGCACGGGGCCTCCCCCGTCTTCTCCGGTGAAGACTATCACTACTTCACGGTTGTCACATATGACGCCGCCCGCAAACATCTGACTCCTAACCCTGACATCCGCCACATCCGAGAGCCTATTCAACACCTGCTTAGGGGTTCCGCTGGAGACCATTATCCGGACCGTACATCCCCGAGCCTTGGCCGCTAGAGAGAAGCTATAAAGTATCTCGTCGAGAGGGTTGGGAAGAGTCGGAGCTGCCACGAGAAGCTCCTCCTCGCACCTAGCTGCTGCATCCCTTATCTTATCCCAGACAGCCGTCTCCCCGCGGAGAATCCATATATCAGGCCTTTCACGACCCCCCCTCCTCTCATATATCGGCATCAGCTCCTTAACCACGGCCTCAGCCTTCATCTTCAGCCCCCGCTCCAGCTCGCTAACTAGGCGTTCGATAGCGTAGGCCGGTGACTTGGCGGCATATCTGGCCGGCCTACCCAGCAGGGTTTCGACAAAACCTTTCTCGCTGAGCGAACCCACAACCTCATACACCTTCGAATATGGCACCAGCTTCCCCTCACTCAACTCGCTGGCTGTGAGAGGCCCTCTCTCCACCAAGGCCAGATAAGTCCGAATCTCATACTCAGTAAGTCCCAGCTCTTGGAGGGCTTTTCTAACACGTTCACTAACCATTACAGGTGGGCTGGCATCCAACATCTCACTACTGTATGAAAGCCCTCTTAAAAGCCTTCCACCGTCAACGCCTTAAAACCAACGCCGCCACAGCCACAGCAACAACCACCACGAAGGCGGCGATCGTGCCCAACGTAAGGATATCCAGCTCACCTCCCACTACGGGAATTGATGGGGCCCCAACGGTGGTTGTAGGCGATGTCACAGTCACCAACAAAGTTATGGTCTCCGTCCTCGTTGTCCCGGGTACTGTGACCGTTGACCTTATGGTGGTAGGCTGTACAACCTCTTCAGTCGTGGTGGTCAGGCCTTCAAACCTGGAAGTATATCTCGTGGTCTCTCCAGCCCTTATCGAGGTAATAGTGGTGGTCAACTGTATCTCGGGGATTCCCCCATCTAACGATATAGTCGTTCCGGTGAATGAGTATGTGAGGGAGAAGCCCTCGAAGACGATTCTGATGGTGGCTGGTGCAGATTCTAGGATGTATGTGTAGATATTGGTCCCTGTTACCCTGTTACACCGCTCCACCACAACGCCGTAGAGCGGGGCCGTGAAAGTGAACCCCTGCATCTCAACGGGTAATACCTCGAACCCCGTCCTGGTCGTTGTGCCACCACCCACCACATAGGTGACGGTGCTGGCCACAGTTTCAACCGTCAACACTACCGTTGTCGTTGTGCCGGGATACGAGACCGTGGCCGTGGTGCCGGGGATTGTGATGGTGTTGGGTGGGGGCTGGGCCGTGAAGGTTATCGTGCACGTGCTGTCGGGCTGCCGCAGCTCCACAACCAAAGTGTAGCCGGGAATCTCCAGTGTCGCCACCACCGTAGTCCCGGAGATGGTGGTCTCGGTGACGTAGGTTGTCGGCTGAACGGTCACAACCCTTGTTGTGGTGGTTGTTATGACTGTCTGGCCGTAGACGTAGGCTGTGAGACCGGTCAATATAAAAGCCAGCAACAATAGTTCTTTGACGGCCACACAATAATTGGCCGATACATTGATATTAGTGTTGCACCCTCCAAGTCCAGCCGCTTTACCAAAAAAAGGTCGGTGAAAGTGGAGATAAGCTTATAAGGACCTTTCCACAGTCCGCCACAAAAGCCTTCTCAGTACGGCTCCCTCCTAATATATCTGGCAACAGCCTTGGCCACCGGATAACCCACCACCACTATCGAGATTAAGGAGCCGAGCAATACGCCGAGCCAGCTGAAGACTATCCCTGGAACCCTCAGGCCAATAAGCTCTGCGTCGGGAAGTCTGACAAAGGCCTGGATATATGTTCCCACGATAAACGTGATTAGGAGGACTTGGATGAATGCTGCGAAGAGCCACCGGCCCCTGAAGTTGAAGTTTTTAGCCATCTTCCAGGCCAGGTACGTAGCTACTAGGTTGGTGAGGGTTCCGCCAAAGAGGTCTACAACCCCGAAGGGGCTGAAGGTGTTGGCTATGAAGGTTCCCACCGTTAGACCCACCACCGCAGGCATGCCGAAGACCATGGAGAGGGGTAGGAGGGCGTCTGAAATCCTTACCTGCATAACCTCAAAGCTAAGACCCGGCAGGGCTATGACGCCTACGGCGTAGAGGGCGGCCAATAAAACACCAACAGCGATATCTCTCGTGTTCATCCGGCCCATCCACCTCAAGGGCCTACTATAAACCTTTTACAGTCCAAAAGACAGTCTTTTACAACGTTGATTGGTTGGAAAAGGCTTAAATCAAGAGAAGAAGGCGTGAAGCCATGGCCGTTATCACCGAGACTGTGGAGAAGACCAGGAGGAAGCTGGTGACGAAGACAAGGAGCATATGCCCAGAATGCAACCGGATACTCCCAGCCGATGTGGTTGAGGAGAACGGCAAGATAATGATATATAAAACCTGCCCAAAACACGGTGAATTCGACGACCTCTACTTCGGAGACGCCGAGATATACTACAGGTTCGCCCGATGGCTACATGATGGGAAGGGCACCGGCAACCCCAACGTGGAGATGCCCAAGTGCTCATGCCCCGCCAACTGCGGACTATGCAGCAGCCACCTAAGCCACACAGGCCTCTCCAACCTCGTCATCACCAACAGATGCGACCTCCACTGCTGGTACTGCTTCTTCTATGCGGAGAAAGCCGGATACATCTACGAGCCAACCCTCGACCAGATTAGGGAGATGGTGAAGCAGCTCAAGGCCGAGAGGCCGGTCCCAGGTAACTCTGTCCAGATAACGGGCGGGGAGCCAACCCTGAGGGATGACCTGCCCGAGATAATCAGGATACTCAAGGAGGAGGGTGTCGACCATATACAGCTCAACACCAACGGTATCAGGCTAGCCCACGACTTCGAATACTTTAAACGGGTTAAGGAGGCGGGTGTCAGCAACCTGTACATGAGCTTTGACGGCGTAACAGCACGGACAAACCCGAAGAACCACTGGGAGGTGCCTAAAACCCTGGAGAACGCCAGGAAGCTGGGAGTAGGAATAGTGCTAGTCCCGACAGTAATCAAAGGCGTCAACGACCACGAGCTCGGAGAGATGATAAGATTCGGATTCAGAAACATAGACGTGGTTAGATCAGTAAACTTCCAGCCCGTCAGCCTCACTGGCCGCATGCCGAAGAAGGAGAGGGAGAAATACAGGATAACCATCCCCGACTGCATCATCAGAATAGAGGAGCAGACAGACGGCGAGATACCGCGGGACGCATGGTTCCCAGTACCAGCCTGCACACCCCTAACCCACTTCATAGAAGCCCTCACACGCAGAACCCAGTACGAGCTCAGCATCCACTTCGCATGCGGAGCAGGAACATACGTCTTCAAAGACGGAGACAAACTAACACCATTAACAGCCTTCGTAGACGTCGAAGGACTCATCAAATACCTCCAAGACAAGGCCGAAGAGATAGAAGCAGGCAAAAACCGCTGGTACGTCGGCCTCAAAGTCCTCGCCAACCTAGGCCGCTTCATCAACGAGAAAAAACAACCCACAGGCATGAACCTCAAAAAACTACTCTACGACATCATGATACGCCACGACTACAGCAGCGTCGGAAAATGGCACCTACGCAGCATGTTCCTAGGCATGATGCACTTCCAAGACAAGTATAACCATGATGAGGAACGCTTGAGAAGATGCGACATCCACTACCTAACACCAGACATGAGAATCATCCCATTCTGCTCCTTCAACGTTATCCCCGAATGGTACAGAGACAGAATCCAAGCACAATACGGCATACCCATAGCCGAATGGGAGAAACGAACAGGCAGAAAGCTCAAAGATGACTTCTACAAACGCCAACTCCCGTCAAAACAGCAGGCAGTACCCATGGTCTCGACAAAAACTGCTGGCTTCGGCGGACTAAAAGAGGTACCGGTTATCCAAGGCGGATCCGGAAAAGAGGAAAACTGCGGCCCCAGCTGCAGCTGTAGCCACTAAACACATCTAACCCATTCTTTTTCATTATTTTCAAGGTCTATTGGGTGTTACATATCGGTTACGTCTAGGAATATCATATTATCTATTATCCCAAGGTCAGAGTCCGAGGTTAACCTGCCAGCTAGTCTGTAAAAGTTGACGGTGTCAAAAAACCGGTAAGCGAAATTGATTTAACTTAGCATCAAACATATCTTTTCATGACTTGGATTACGGCAGTTTGAAAGAAAGACTTGAGAAAGGAAAACTGATTGTGGACAACAAAAATAATAAGGAGTTATTGGAAAGCAACCCAAAACAATTCTTCAATAAAGTCTTAAAAGACCATCCTCAAAGCGACTTTATCATCATTCATCCATATGGCGTAGAAAAGCTGGGACCAAACTCATATGAATTGTCATTAGGAAATCAAGTTTACACCACAACTGACGAGTTACCTACAGACTTCGAGTTGCCGGGAACCCCTCGCTATATTAGAATAGAGCCTGGTGAGTTTGCAATTTTGACAACCCACGAATATGTCTATGTCCCGCCAGATTTAGTGGGTTTTATTTCTATAAGATACCGGTACAAGGAGCGAGGGTTGGTAAACGTGTCTGGGTTCCATGTGGACCCAGGGTTCTTCGGTAAGCTGCTGTTTACAGTATTTAATGCCGGGCCTAGTGATATCGTGTTGGAATATAAGGAGAATGTTTTCATGATAATGTTCGCTGAATTGAAAAAACAACTAGCAAACGTTATGAAGGTGATAGGATAGCCCAAAGAGACGTGCCCTCTGATGCTGTTGCTCGTCTTCATGGTACCAGTATTTCGCCCCGAAATTTAGACGAACGTCTGAAGAAAGTCGAGCTTTGGCTCTATATACTGACAGCGTTCTTGGTACCGGTTACTATTTCATTTCTCATTGGATTGGTGAGGCTCCTAACAGGTGGCTAAATTAATTGATTTAAATAAGTGTTTATGATATTTAGGGTGATGAGTAGGATGTATCTGTTGCGCGAGTTGGTTTTAGACATCACTAACAGATGTCCCATGCTGTGTCTTCACTGTTCAGCTAACTCCACCCCTTATCTAACCAGGTTTATTCCATTTGAAAAGGCTACTCACATAATAGAGGAGGCTGTGGCCCTAGGGCTGGAGATAATTTCTTTCACGGGAGGCGAGCCGCTGCTTCACCCGCAGCTCCTCGACATGATACGGGTGGCCAAATATCTGGGTGTATCGGATGTTCGCCTTTTCACATCGGGGCTAATGTATGATGAAAACAAAGTAGCAAAACCGCTAGACTATGAGACAGCGAAACGTTTGCGTGATGCTGGGCTTGATAAGGCTTTTTTCAACCTTCAAGGGGCCTCTCCAAAAATACATGAGGCTATCTCCTTAACACCTAGGTCGTTCGATGCTGTCGTAAAGGGTAGCAGGCTTCTCAAGAAACTTGATGTCTACGTTGGGCTCCACTTTGTCCCCATGAAGTTGAACTGGCGGGAGTTGCCACATGTCGTCAGCCTAGCTAAGGAGCTTGACGTTGATGAGGTGGGTGTTCTCAGGTTCGTGCCGCAAGGAAGGGGACTTTATAACCGTCAAATATTAGAACTTAACCCGGATGAGTTCAAACAATTTCTGGAAATGCTTGCCGAGCTTATTAGACGCGATGGAAAGCCATACATACGTCTAGGCTGTCCCTTCAACCCGATAGCCGAGCTTATCCCCGGCTGGAGGGTCAAACGCTGCCCCGCCGCGGATGAAATGTGTCATATATTGATTGATGGGACAGTTGCTCCATGCTCGGCGTTTAAATACAACAAGCAGATGAGTGGAGGAAACATCTACAGCCAAAGCCTCACACAAATATGGAGACGGGGATTTACGGAGTTTACCGGAACCCGCTCGAGGTTGGCTGCAGAATATAGCTGCACAGCCCAGAAACTTATATCACACAGGTTTGAAGTCATAACACAATAGCAGCAAGGGGTGCTACATGAACCCATGTCAGCTTGACAGCAATTGGCTTATCATTATACTGGTATGCGGGGTTGCATTATTGTTGTTACCAACCTTTTTACCTCGTTTACCTCGTATTACACTGTATGTAGCTCACAGCCGCATTATGGCCGTGGTTGGAAGCGTGCTCATCATAGTAGCTACCTTCAGGACCCTAGGGCTATTGCCTTGCTTCAATCTATGATTAGCCCCTGTGTGGAGTAGCAAAAATTATGCTTTTCCTGCTTTGAGGCTTATTTCATAGGCTTTTCTAGGCTCTTGGGATGTTGGTTTGGCTTTGTCTGGCTGCTTCTCGGGTTCTGATGGTGGTTTCTTATAAACGGTTAGGCCTATGGCCTACGATTAATTCCCTCTTCTCAATGATGTCCTATTGGAGGGGGGTTAATGGGAGGCTGATAAGGAGGGGAGATAATACTTAACCTCAAGTTCGTTAGGTGTTACTCTGATGAGCTTAGTGAAGATGAACGATGGTAAGAGGGATAGGCCATACAGGATAACAGATAGCTTCATAATCTTCCTAGCAATCTTTAGGTATTTCTTCTCTGTTGGGTTTAGGCAGCTTGAGGGATTCACTATATCTCTGAGGAAGATGTTCCAAATACTTCCCAGTATAGACTATTCCTGGGTTAGGAGGATTCTCAGGCTAGGAATTGATCTTAGCCCTCTGAAGGCTCTAAGAGAGAGTGGAGAGCCTGTAGTCCTGGACTCTACTGGTGTTAAGGCCCATAGAGCTGGTTCTTGGCTTGAGAGGAGGTACGGTAAGAGGGGGAGGTATGTCAAGATACATGTAGCTGTAAACGCCAAGACTGGAGAGGTAATAGATATGGAGTTGTCTAGGGATGATGTTCATGACTCTGAGATGGCTAAGAGAATGATAGAGAGAGCTATTAAGGCTGTGGAGATACATAGGGTAATAGCTGATGGAGCATACGACTTCTTGAGGCTATACAGGTATCTTGAGAGGATGGGTATAGAGCCTATAATCAGGCCTAGGAGGAACGCTAGAACTGATAGAGGACCTCCATACAGGAGATCAGCCGCCAGAATGGTAAGAGACCTAGGATACGATACATGGCGTAAGATAGTAGGCTATGGCAGGAGATGGATGGCAGAGACAACAATATCAACATTCAATTCCATATTCGGAGAAGAACGCTCCGTAAACCAAGACAAAGAACCACCAGCAAGAGAAGAAGGTATAGAGACTAGGGAATTAGGCACCAAGGCAGCTTTTCCTAGAGATCATTAGGTTAAAGGTCATAGAGAGGCTGTGCTTTGAAGCGGAGGTGTTGAAGCTTTTGGCCCGTCAGTTGCCTGTTTCACATGTGCTGGAGGCGTGCAGCCCTGTTGTAGGTTTTGACTCCAGAGTCATATAGATAGAGAGGGGGAGGTACGCCGGCGCACCCCATGTACAGCCCATCCCAGGCTAAAGAACCCTCAGCATATACCACAACCATGGAAAAACAGGGATAGTCGTGGGAAGCGGCCGCTAACGCCTCACTGCAACCAATCTATTCTCGTTCATAAGACTTGTGCCTCACCTCCTTACAGAGATCTGTTTACCATTTTGTTTAGTGTGTAGGTTGGGTGGGTAGGGGGCGGTTTGGGCCTTTAATGGTCTTCTATCCACGAATCTTCCCGTGTCCATTTCATGCTGCACTTTTTTGAAAAACATCTTCGCACGTCGGCGGCCTATCTCGGCAGATTTTTCGAATAGTCCATCCAGGTAGTCTTTTATTTTTTGTGCCTCGTCCCATCTTATTGGCATGCCGTTTGCTTGTTCAAGCAGTCTCATAGCCCAGATTCTGTAGGCCTCTTTCATCGGATGAGGTATGAGGCCGAGCCATCGTAGGATCTTTTGAACCTCGTGTCTCCGTCCAAGTAATAGTCGATAGGCTCTCTTTTTCGTAACATAGTGCCTGCCATATCTGTCTTTTCCTTCATCGCCCATACTGCGGTAAGGAGTTTTCGATGGCATGTATCCAAACCTACGTAGTACGTCTTCGACCTCGTCGACAAGTCTTTCGCTAGTGTTTGTAAGGATTACGACGTCGAATCTGGTAGTTGGTTTGCTGGTCTTTTCCTCGTTTAATGCATTCCATGTGAAATATCCTTCGCATGCCAACATCATGGCGAGGTATGCCCGTAGCTCGTCTCCTGTCTTGATGAAGTCCGGTATCCTCATAGAGTTTTTGGCCTCTATGAGGAACCGCCAGTCTTTGAGGTCGAATCTCATTATCAGCTGCCATTCGTAGTAGTCTTCGGTGTATTTTCGTGCGCCGAGGGATATTGTTCCATGGCCTTCGAATATCTTTGCCACTGTTTTGGCGTAGCCTTCGTAGGGTGTGTTGAGTATCATCTCTATCATTGTTCTTCCCTTGGTTCTCACTGCTGCGTCTCCCTGCGCTAGGGCCGCTGCCATTGCCATCTGAATGGTGTCTCTAGGTGGCTTTCGTGGGCCTCTGAGCGTCGCTTTCCGCACAGCTTCTGAATGGTCTCGCAGCTGAACACCTGCTTCGGCGAGCCTTCCCTTCAGCGTCTCCTCATCTATCATGTGCCTGTGCTCCACTGTGTTGTTGATGACTTCGGTTACCTGTCGCAGGCTGTAGCCCATGTCGTAGAGGATGGCCGCTGCTCCGAGGAATGGTGGCGGATAGACCGTGCGCTTTCTCCCTGTTTTCTTGGCCGTTGGCAGCCTTGTCCGCAGCTCCTCGTCTCTGGCCCACAGCTGTTGACTATGTTTCTCCAGCAACTCATGCAGCATCGTCTCGGGATCGGTCATCCATGTCCTCTCCTCTGTCGTTGAACCGTCCTCGCCACCCACCAAACCTTTCTCCATCTTTCTCCCATCACCTCCGGGGACCTTCTGGCCCCCCATAGGGTTTGAGGGGGGCTCCCGACTCCGTGCCGGGAATGTCCCGGCGGCTGGGAGCTGGGAGGGGTGGTGGGGCCTGCGGCAGGTGTACATGTCCGTGGCCATGCACCCTTGCCGTAGGGTCTTCTGTGCGGCCCAGGCGGATGCTACAGGCAGCCACGGCTTCACGGGGCCGCTCTGCCCGGCCTGACGACCCCACCGCACATCCGCCCATTGACGTTGTTTTTTGTGGGCGGACTCTTTGTTGAAAAAAGAGGAGGGTGGCGGGTGTTTTACACGTCGGGCCGGACCCGGTGTTGTCTGGCTCCGTCTTCTGTCTTCTTTCTCGTCTGCCCCCGCCCCTCTACAGCCTACCTGCTTCTCATCCATTTCATGTCCGTCACATTCTTCATTCACCCCGCTTACTGTCATGACGTGCTCCAACTGCTTGGGCTTTCCTGCTTCCTCATCTTTTTGACGATCTCGGTAGCGGCGAGTGTTATGGCGTATTTTACTGCGCGGCACTTTCTTGTGGCCATGGGTCTCATCCCCACATCTTTCTCCGCCGCCCTCATCTCAATTACGCCGATTTTCTTGAGCCGTCTGAGCTGGCGGTCTGAAATTTTAGGCGCCTTCCCATCCTCGGCTATTCGCCAGATGACGTCTATGTCCTGAATCTTTAGTAGGAACCTATTATGCTGGTATATCTTTCCCTTGTACTTGAATCCCTTCTTCATTATTCTGCTTACGCGTCTTGATATCTCTGGACCGTAGTACGGGTTTTTCACTATGTCCCGAACCTTAGGCATCTTTGGGGGGCCTTTACTATAAGCTGGCTGTTCAACTACTTTTTCAATTTTCTGCGGCGGCGAATCGGCCGCTGTTTTTCCTCTCTGTCTTGACGGAGTGGCTGGGATTGCTTGTTTCCAAGCCGTTAATGGTCTAGCGGCTTCTATGTTGGAGTTTCGCTCTGCAACTGATGAGACTTCGGTGGACGTTCCAGCAATTGTTTGTGGGTGACGTTTTGGGTCACTAGCTCGGCTGACTAACCTGTTTTCCAGGCTTTGTGTATAGCCCTCCGTACCCGCATAAGGTCCGTCAAGGCTCGGCAAAACAGGGTTCTGCACAATAACGCTTGGGGCGATAGTTTCAAGACACTCTCTGTCTGAAGCTTTTTCCTCAGAGTATCCAATTATTTCGAGTCTACGCGGCTGTCTAAGGTTCATTTTATCTCTCGAAATACTGTATTCCTCGTTGTTTTTGGCATAAATCCAGAAAAACGGTAGCAACAAGCCTCCTATTAAAAGAGTCGACAGAAAAGCCATCTGAAGAGGTTGCATCAGTGCTGTGAGGTATGGTGGATGAGGCTGTCCAGCTACAAGTAAAGACGGCGTTGCTAAGGCTGCTAGAAGTATTGTGCTGAACCTACATCTTTCATGTCTTCCGGTTATGTGGAGGACAGTGCTGTAGACTGTGTATATTATGAAGAACAACATGAGAGCGGCTGAGACTGCCGAGAACAAGTCCCAGAACACAAAGCCTAGCGGCAGGGCGAATGGCTTGTATCCATTGCTCAAGACTTGGTGCAGAGCTAGGACTTTATGTGCTTTGCAGTCGTCGATTCTCTTTGCAGAGACCTGTGTTTTCGCACCCATTTTTCTCAGATCCATTAGGATTGAAGTGTTAGAATAACGTATTTGTTTAATGATTTTGTTAAGCCTCTGTGTTGCTTGATTTTTCCGGCTTTCCAAAGTTTAACAAATCCATGAAAGATAACACTTAACTACCTGCGAAGGAGACGACGAAACATGTTTATAAAGTGCTGAGCCAACATCACCAGCCTACCTGTAGCCGCAACAAAAATCATGGCTAAAAACGTGACCAATGACACTGTTAACATGTACGTGATTATGGTTGCCAGCGTTGTTTCTATTCCTAGAAGGAGCGATTGTGCTAAAGCTAGCATAACAGCTCCAGCTAAAAAGCTGAGGAAGATGCCGCTGGCTTCCGTGGTTACTACCGCAGCCAACCTAACCACCGTATGTAGAGCTACTCTATTAAACCTGTACAGGCTCCAGAGATAGACTAAGTACGCATACCTGTCCAAGATCCTGTAGCAGTCGAACAGAGGCCTGTAACGCTCTGTCAGCCACTGATTAAGATTAGGCGGCATTCTCTGACACAGCCATAAGGCTTTATCCAGTCTGCGCAGCAACGACTCCCTCAAACCCGCTTGATAGTCTCTGGCAATAGCTGTCAGCACGTCTCTGTCAAGCCTTCGGCTAAAGACATCTGAGTACGTAAGAATGAGAGAGCTGAAAAAGTTATCAATCTCTTCTTTTGAGAGCTTTGCTGGCCGGAGTGTGAAAATCCCCAGCTGTTTCATAAAAAGATACCGCATACTCGCAATGTTAGGTTCTGATCCGATAAGTTCCAAAACTTTTCTAACACCCTCATCTGTTATCGAAACCCATGTCCCGCTGACGCTGATCAATCCATCACCTAAAAGCCTGTCCCTTGCAGCCTTGTAAGGTTGTGGAGCCCTGTAAAGACTGGTAAACCTCAAAGCCCTGTTGTGCACAGGGCTGTTAAAGACAGATCTAAAAACAAACGTTACTAAAAGTATTCTGTTTTGCTCGGCATCAAACTTTCTGCCAACAGCTGCTTCCTCAACCTCATTCATCCATTTAGACACGCCGATGGCGGAATTTATATTGAGAGAGTACTGTGAAAGTGGAGTACCATTGACTAGAGTGCTGAGAAATCTAGACTCATGTAAGTTATTAGAACGCCATCTCAGCAACACATAGATATATTCACCCAGCTCTTGTAGGGTTATTTATTCATCGGACCTCCCTAGCCGGTCTAGGCGGCCTGAATAAACTATGAAGAGTTTTTGGTGCGTCAAGAGCTGAAAGCATTTTGGAGCCTTTTTTTCTCAAACTTTATGGCGAAAACTCTTATAGATTCACCTATGTCGGTAAGTATGCCATCGTTGCTAATACTAAACCCTACACACATCCTTTTATACAGGAATATCAGTAGACGTCGAAAACATACATCAAAGTGAATTAGGTTACAGGGTAGTAAGTTAGCGTGGCGCCATCCGCTATACTAGGCTTTTTTCGCGTAGCCTACGGAGGAGTAAGTGGAAGTAGACCATCCCTCGGTACTGGCCCCATCTAGATGTTACCGTTTGGACGTCTTCATAGCTCAAGCGCCCGCTGATCCCCAGCCAGGTAGCGAGACTCTTCGCAGCGCCCACATCATCGCCAGGGTAGACATCAAGCCTACCCAAGCTGTAGAGAAGGACGTACTCAGCGGACCACCGGCCTACACCCTTTATCCCTTCAAGGGCTCGCACCACATGCGGGTTGTCCATCGACTCGAACCTTACATCCTCGAGCTCGCCTTTGAGGTATGCGGACGCAAGGCTTCTGAGCACTTTGGCCTTAATCCTGCTGAAACCCAGTTCTCGGATGCTTCTTAACGGTGCCTCTGCAATCCTATGGGGACTGGGGAACGATTATGGGAAGCCTTGCGCATCTGTTAGCCTCTCCCCGAACCTCTCGGCTAACCTCGAGATGAGCCTTAGACCCACTTCCAGCGAGACCTGCTGACATGCTACCGCGTTCACCAGCGCCTCGAATAAGTCGGAGAAACGAGGAGGTTTAAGGCCGGGGAATGAGTTGACCAGTTCGGAGAGCCGGGTCCCCCTGGGCCATGCGGTAGAAATCGGTTAAACACTCCGGCATCAAACGCGTCCACCGTGTTAGCGTTCCTTCTCTTGAGCGCCTAAATTGTATAATCCAGCCTAAATGGGGCTTGGTGGGGCTTGGGGTTCGAGCTCAAAGAAGGTCTCCCACATTCTAGGCGGGCATCTTAGTTCGGTTTTTGGGAGTTTTTAAGCGTTACCGATGGTATTGCCTTAAGCCATTGCAAGGGGCGGGATCAAGACTCTCTACATGATGAGAAGCGGCCCATTATAGTTTGAGCCAACCCAATCCCGACCGACAATAATGCAAATTAAGCGCGTACTGGGTTGTGAAATGGGTTATTTGGTTTGAGCCTTGGTAAAGAGGGGTTCTAACATTGGTAGTAAGTCCTTAGGTATGAGGACGGAACATTTTCCGTTTATTGCCCCTTCTAGAATGAGGCCTTTTGCTTTAAGTCTCCCCATGAGGCTTTTAGGCTGTTGCTATAGCCAATTTAGTGGGTCTGATGGATCGTCGCCGAACCTCCTCGTCCTGTGCTTCAGCTCCCTGAACCACCTCTCTATCCTGTTCCTGTTACCGAAGGTCTCATGGACTGGTCTATAGAGGATATTCTCAGGGACTTTAGCCAATCTAATCCACTCCTAGTGAATAGTTTGAAATCTCTAGGAGTTTCTATTCCCTCTGGGGCTAGTGTAGCTATTATCCTGTTCTTCACCCTAGTCCTGATCCCTACTAGGAAGGCCCTCCTCCTCACCAGCTCTCTCATCCCAGCTACATCACCCGCAGGTATGTATGAGCTAGGCAAGGCCCCCAGCCTAGCGAGCTCCGCTAAACATTTAGAATCGCTCCCATCGCCCTTAAGCCTGTTCTCAGCAATCAACCTAGTCTTCCTGGGATGAGCAACTAACACCTCCAAACCCATATCTACTATACATCGGATGAACATAGCTACTAGAGATACTTTCCTGCTAGAGAGGAATGAATAGACGACATCCCTAGATATCCTCCTAGACTCCACTACATTACCAAACCAGTCTACTTTCGTAGCATCGCAACAGCCCTTATGGACATCTAGACCACAGACAAAACCGCTCATAACATGCCCTGAACGATTCTTAGAATTAAGCCTAGCCCCACATCGCATCAGTATCTGCGAACCACATGTAGAGGTATTTGCTATACTTTGAAGGCTTTAGCCCATATCTGATCGTAGTCGTAGTGGTATGGGCTTATTCCCAAGCTAATGTTGAACTTATTGTAGGCCGCGAAGTTGTTTACTGCGTGAACGATCTGGACTATGCCCTTATCCGATATCCCATGCTGCCTTAAACGTTCAACATCCTTATCTGTAACATTCAACCAATCGCTATTTACTTTTAGCGCGAAGTTAATTATATCGCGTTCCCTTTCTGCCAGTTCTGCTTTACGCCAATCACGTATGAGCTGAACTACTTTGTCCTCAGGTTGATTAGCCGCTCGTGTAAGCCATGTACCCCATGCCCCTACGCAGTACTCACACTTGTTAGCTTTTGAAACGGCAGCTCCTATGTAGAGTACTTCAGGTAACGGTAGCTCTCCTTCAGTCCACAAAACTAGAGTAGTTCTTAGCATAGCTTTAAGAAGTTGGGGGAAGTTAAATTCTGCCTTGAAGTGATTTGGAACTAGGCCCTCCACCTGTTGAATTCTCCTAACAAACCCCCTTAGTTCCTCATCTTCTGGTATATCTTGAATCAATCTGACACGAGCCATGCTGTTAAGCTGCCATTAACCCTTTTTAAGAATTAACTTGAACTATTAAAACATTAGGACGCTCTTAATCCTTACGTTGTGGGTGTTTATACTCTTATGTCCTCTGTTATATAGATTCGCCGAGGCTAATCTTCGATATTCGCCAGTGGCATCAGGATAGCCTTATGCATGCCTATGTTGGTCTTTGGCATCCCGTTCCTCCACCCCCTCCGGGCTGTAACATTATGAGATTAGGTCTTTAGGGTTTAACTATGTATTTTGCCAGCTCAGAGACTTGGGCATGTCTACGCGATGTTATCAACTGTCTAACTCCATCTGCATCAACGTTTCTATTCACCAGTAAGACACCATCGACAATACCGTTACGTAAGTAAAATTTTGCGAACCCGCTCGCATCCTTATCGACGGTAACGATGGAGTCGTAGATGTCGGTGACGCCGTAGACCTTTATATGGAGGCCAGGCATTATGGAGAAGAAATAGGGCGGCAGGCTGTAGGGTTTTCTCTGGCCAGCCATGTTGGAGCCTGCTATCTCGCCGTGTCGCACAGCCACATCGTAGTGCTCAACCCTTATGTATCTCCCATATATCGGGCTATAGAAACGTGCTACATCACCGGCAGCATAAACATTCTCAGCCGATGTTTCGAGGTATTCGTTGACAACCACTCCATTCTCCACCTTTAGACCTGCCTTCTCAGCCAGTTCCGTGTTGGGGGCTATGCCTACGCCGACGACAACCACATCCGTATCCAAAACCTCGCCTCCAGATGTCACGACTGCGGAAACCTTACCATAACTTCCTAGAAATCGCGTTACTGATATGCCTGTCCTCACTTTGACACCCATCTCCCGGAAGCGTGATGTTATCCAACTTGCTGTTTCTTGGTCAAGGGCTCTAGATAGGAGGTCATTGGAGACCTCTACAATTGTAACTTCCAACCCCCTCTCATATAGGGCTGAGGCGACTTCACAGCCTATGAAGCCGCCTCCAACGACGACCGCCTTACCGGCACTTGCCAGAGCTGCTTTTATTCGTTCCGAATCCTCTATTGTCCTGAGATAGTATATGCCGTCCAAGTCTCCCCCCTCCACAGCGAGTTTCCTAACTCTCCCACCCGTGGCTAGGAGTAGCTTACCATAGTTTATTTTTCGACCATCAGCCAGCGTGACAGTTTTCTCACTCACGTTAATCTCCACCGCCCTATTACCAAGAAGCATATCTACATTATTCTGCAAATAATGCACTTCACGTCTTATGTAGAGTCGCTCTCTCTTCATGACACCTCTAAGATAGGTCTTGGAGAGCGGAACCCTGTCATATGGCCTATGGTTCTCATCTGAGACAAGCACTATCGCACCAACCTTGTCTATGGACCTTATAGCTTCAACCGCATACCCTCCAGCCAACCCTCCGCCCACAATCAAATAGTCAGCCCTCACGATGCACCACCACTCATCCGACCAACTCCCCAAGCGCTACAGCGTTATTATACTTGCAGCCCCTAGCTGCGTAAAGAGGTGTCACCCCACCATGTGCAGACATGGATAATATCACACGTACCCGCCCCTCCCTATTTTCCATTTCCAGCCAACGCCTTCCCAGCGTATTGCTGGAAGCTAGAGCACGCATCCAGACATCAACCTCGGCCTCTTTCTTCTTGAAAACGTGTGACAATAGGCTGCAACGAGGAAGTGTACCCCGTCATTCATGGCGGGTTTTTAATAGACCTTCTAACATGAATGTCGCCCATGTGCTCTAGCCCGCATCCCAATATAAATCTGTAGCGTATCGTATCAGATACTGTCCGGATAATCATCTCTACCCATCTCCGCTCCTCACCGCTTGATAGTAGATTGTGAATAGGTTCAGGAATAGGTTTAGGTTCTTTATTCCTTGTTCGTAGTTTTTTTGTGCTCAGCTACATCCAGCAGGAAAATATGCGCCATACTTCAACTACCATCAGAGATCTCGGATGGAGACTGGAGGCAAGACAACGAACTTTAACCGTTAGCCTAGATGATGTAGCCGTTCTACGACTACTGTGTAGATGGACCTGCCCTATTCTGGCAATCGTCTAAAGCCATAACCCAATCCTCATCAGAGTGTAAAAACTGCTTAACTGGATTGAACAGGTAAAAGCCCTCGTCGGGCTGTTCTTTAAATATTTATATGTGACATACACTCGCTCGTCTTCATGGTTGAGATTATTAAGGCTGGGGTACCGAATCCAGTAGCCAAGAGATTCAGGAAAAAAGCGATGGACCAATATGGCTACAGGAAGGGTGCTGTGAAGAGAGCTATGCAAGACTTGATAACCCGATATATTTCAGCCGGGACGGCTGACTGGAAATCTCTAAAGGGTGTAATACGCTCAGAGCTATCATCAATAGAGCTACAGCATAGACTCTGGAAAAGAACAGACTAGCCAGCATGACCTAATAGACACCAACATCTTCCTAGGATTATTCCTAGGTTAGGTAAACTCACATGAGTATGAGGAATTTCTAAACGAGGTCTAGCGGGGAGAGATAGAGGCGGCGGTAACAATGTTTACTATTCATGCATGTGAAGCAGTTCTTCACCTAACAAAATGAGACATAGTTTGCTCCTTCACTCGCTGAGTATTTTTATCCCTAGTAGCTTTGATAATGTTTCAGATATTGACGCTATCTCCCTGTCCAGGGTGGCGATTTTTTCTGCTTTTATCAGATGGCATGTAGCCACATGTAGCAGGTGTAGGGTTTTCAGCCGGATTGATGGCGCTAGTCTAAATGATTGCTTCAGGGCCTCGTTGAAATCTATCTCCACTCGCTCGGCCCCTATGAGCTCCGCAGAATACATTGCCAGTTGTAGAGGTTTTTCGAGTCCTGCGCGAGAATAGACTGACTCCAGCTCGGTCAGGACCAAGGAGGTCACGACGAGCTTCTCTGTTTTGATGTCTTGAATGAGTTTCTCGGCCACTGCGTGTTGAGGGTCCCTCTCATCCGCATATGATATTATGAGGCTTGTGTCTACATATATCAACGCTCAGCCCGCCCTTCTCTAAGAATCTCTCCCAGCCCACCATGTCTTATCCTATAGCCCGACCTCCGGAGCCTCTCAACACCAGTGTGTAGGTCTTCCCAGAACCTCACCTCATCAACGGCCTTCTCCAGCCCTTTCTCGATCATCAGGTTTATCGCATGAGACCTGCTTCTAGCAATGCCGTAGCCTACCATCTTCTCAGCCAGCTCAAGAACCTCTTTCCTTACCTTTATAGTAATGGGGGTGGACACCTATGTGGACCAAAGAATACTATTCTATACAGCGGCTAATAAACACTCGCTGCCTCTCAACCAGCTGTAGACAACGTAGACCGCGACCAAGACAAACCCTGCCACCATAAGTCGACGAACTGCTCGAGAGACATCCAGAAACCTTATCCACACAAGGCGGTATTAGAGGTAGCGGCTGCAACGTTGCAAAGCTTTTGCTTTAGTACCCCGGGACTGGTGTTATTATATTCTTGGTTCGAGGTATGAGGCAGATTAATTGTCAATGGTCTTCAGCCTGCTGGTGTCTGAGCAGGTTCTCGAGACCTGTCTTGTAGCCATGACTAACATCGCTGCGTGATACTATGCCCACTATGCGTCCTCCGTCTGGGCTGTTCAGCACTGGGAGTCTGCCGATGCCATAGCTTGTCATCTTCTCGAAAACTTGATGCAGCGGCTCATCGGGATAAGTCACTATTACATTTTTGCTCATGATTTCCCCCACTTTAACGGAGTCCTGCATCTCGGGACGGACTCTCAACACATCTGAGAGCGTGACCATGCCGACGAGCTTCTCCCCATCTCCGACAACGGGGATTCCTCTGAACCCGTTTTCAGACATCATCTTCAAAGCTTCTTTGACAGTCTTCTCAGGCCTTATCGTCTTCACTTTTCTTGTCATCACGTCTCTAACCCTGATTCTTGACAGGAGCGGGACAGTGTACTCAGCCATGTGGGCTGGTGACTCGGCCCGCGTTCTCACCTGACTCGAGTATATTGTGTGTCTACCGGTGACTACGTAGGCGATGACCGTGGATATCATGGAGGGGACGAGGAGGCTGTATGTTCCCGTCATCTCGCTGACCATGAGTATGACGGCTATCGGTGCTTTTCCAACACCGCCAAAGAAAGACATCATCCCCACTATGACGAAGGGGGCTGGGCCTATGTCGACTGTCAGCCGAAGACTGTCCAAAATCATCCACGTGACTCCGCCCAGCATCCCGCCTATTACGAGAGAAGGGGCGAAAACGCCTCCACTGCCACCCGAGCCAACCGTTAAGGAGGTTGCGAGAATCTTCAACGGTACCAAGATCATGAGCACAAGTAGAGGTAACATGGTGAAGTCTCCCTGAATCATCATCTGGAGCCATCCATAGCCTGTTCCAAGGATTTGTGGGAAGAATATGCCCAACACGCCTAATGCAAGCCCGCCTAATGCTGGCTTGAGTTGTTTCGGCATGTCGAGTGATGTGAAAAACCGCTTAAACCTGTAGAAAGATTTCACGTAGACTATGCCCACCAAGCCGCAGACAACGCCTAGTAGGCCGAAGAACACTAGATTAGCGGGGTTGTGGAATGTGTATTGTCCGGTGCTTATGAAGATGGGTTGCCATCCAAAGACAGAAGCGTAGACGCTGTAGCCAATCACAGATGATATGAAGGCGGGCACGAGAGCTTGGACTTCGAAGTCCTCCCTGTAGAGGATTTCACCTGCTAGTATAGCGGCGCCCAGAGGTGCTTTGAATATTGCACCTATGCCTGCTCCCAGACCTGCTGCGAGAGCGGTTCTTCTATCGCTGGGTGACATTCTCAAGAGTTTGCCTAAGACGGAGGCGAACCCCGCTGACGTGAGGGCTATCGGACCCTCCCTCCCAGCGCTGCCTCCAGAGCCTATGGTGACGGCTGAAGCGATTATCTTGAGCAGCGGAACTCTCGCCCTTATCACACCCTCCTTGTTGTGGAAAGCATCCACAGCAGCATCTGTCCCATGGCCCTCTGCCTCTGGGGCGAAGGTGTAGACAAGGATGCCGCTGACAAGGCCGCCTAATGCCGTGACCAGAGGTATCATGAGCAGGTTTTTGGCTGGAGTGAATTCTTCACCTCCTTCTCCAGCCGGGGACGGTGAAGTGAACCCCGCCAGTCCTTTCAAGAAAAAAGATGTGGAGAGCTGGAGAGCTATTGTGAACCCTATGGCGGCTAAGCTGGCTACAACGCCTATAGCTATAGCTATCGGAACCCATTTACGCAGATATCCACGAGAAGGTAGAAGACCCTCAGCGAGCCTCAGAAGCCTCTCCACCATAGTCCCCATGACCACCTGTTTGGACCAATAAACACTATTTTTGGTTGCTCCCATTAAGAACTGGCTAAACCTTGGGTAGTGTCTGAATAGGGAAGGTATTTAAAGGCTTGACTACCTTTCCCTTCACTGTGATGCCTTCCCCCCTATGTTTAGATATTTTTAAGGCGTTATCCGGACACTACCAGTCTTCTGTGGGTTCTAAGCCCTCTTCAAGCAGTGACATACTAGGCATATCCACCCACCTACAACCCGTGAATGATACATAGGGGACTTTAGAGAATAGGTATGAGCTTATCGAGAACACCTATCATCACTAAACTCCCTAAAACCCCACATACCGAGAGAAGCCTTTACCTAACTCTGATTAGGCTTTCGCGGATGTGGTTTATGTAGGTCACTGCCTCCTCTCTATCAACTATGTGGATCTCGAAGGGATGTGTTTTTGGGAGCCCAGCTTTCCTCTCGATTTCTAGCTTTATCTCCGTCCTATTTGATTTTTCCGAAGGAACATTCTCCTTGACTATCAGTATGTCTACATCGGAGGCGGCTATAGCTTCTCCCCTAGGGGCACTTCCGAAGACATACACCTCTACATCGTCTCCTAGTACATCGGCCGCTGCATCGGCTATCTTTCTCGACCACCCCCTCCATCCCTCAATCATCTTCGCTCTCTCTACCCACTCGTCCAATACCCTCAAGTATGCTGATAAGCTCTGAGGCGATGTCAACCAGGTCCTCTGCGTCTCTCTTCTCATAGCTGCTATAAAAATATCTGCTGGATAAGTAAGCCTCTTCAAGCCGCCTCAGCTCGCTCCACCTCTCATCGATGAACCTCTCTAGCCGCAGGTCTTTAGCAGCCGCCATTAGGAGTCTCAAGAGGTTTATCACCGAGTATGTCGTGGGATAATCCCCGACCACCTCAAGTAGTTTGGACTTGAGGTATAGTTGGACTGCCTGCTCAGCGCTAAAGCTAGACAAGTCATAGACCCCACGCCCTAAGAGATACCTCGCGTTATCGAGGAAATCCAGCGCCCTTCTTCTGAGGAGTTTCGCCTCGTCGATCTTCCCCATGCACTTACTATTTGAAGGCGCAGTGATCCTAGATAAGTTTGTCATCCGAAGTTCTTTTAACTTATCTTTTTGTCTTGTGGTTTATCCCTTTGGTCGTTAAGCCCTTCTCGAACGCGTAGTTCCTACAAACCTATCGTCATAACCATCTAGAACGCTCAACTGGTCACAAAAACCCCGACAGTCAAACGGCTCGCCGGTAAGCATCGGCACACCTCTCAGCCATACTTCTTCATCTCCGGCGAAGCATTCTATTAATCGGGAAACTTATTGAGTGACCATGTAACCCAAGATCTTTCCCAACAAAGCTTACCCCCGATACTAACCTAAATCGGCAAACCCCCGTTTCTTCTCTGATTTTTCTAGAAATTGTTCCACCACAATGTACTCACATGTTGCAGGGGATATAAATGATGTCCTTTCTTGCAAAGCGTCGAAACGTTTTCGGACAAGTTAGGGACGGCTCATTAGGAGCTTAACCACCCTAACACTCGCGCAGCCTCAGTCATTGAGAGTCTTAAATCTAAGAATGCTCAAGGCTTAGAACCATTTAACAATCAACCAAAAACACCAACACTAAGCATGGGGCTCCATTTTTCAGACCTTCCACAATGAAATTGGCCGCGTTTCGTGATGATATGATTGTAGATAGGTGCGTCTGGCTGGGTATTCCTAGCGTCAGGCTTAGGTGACCGGTTCTGAATCGGAGTTAGCGAACGTCCCATTTATATTTGAGACAGCCGATGGCCAGAGGTTTGAACGTTAAATGAAAAAATATGAGAATCTTGGTTCTCTCAGGGATTTTAGGAATATACATTGTGGGCAGATAACTGGATATGGGCCCCTCCCCAGCATCATCGCCTCACTAGCCATCAACACTCCAGTCACTACACGGAATAAATCTCTTCGCTCTTAGGCTTAGCTTTGATATCAAAATCTAGATGTTGATGAAATGGATTGACCGCTGATCGGATATGTTTTCCCTCAATAGTTCTTGTAAGGCCAGCCGTCAGTAAAAAATTCAAATACTTTAGAGACAAGTTCAAAAAAGAAGAATTGGCTTCCAATCCAAGCTGCCTGAAGTTTTGGACGATATACGGCCTATACCTATTCAGCTCCATAGTGCTTTTCATCTGGTATGATTCAGCGGTGATATCTTCTCTGGGAGGAATATCTAGGGATAGTGCGGGAAACATAGTCTTAACACATAACGGGCAGCCAATCTATCCTTTTACATTCCTCGCAGCCATAATAGGTGTCCTAGGCACTGCTTACTATGTATGGAGGGCTGTTGGCGGGGTCAAAGGCGTGGTGTTAGGTCTTATAGTTGGTAGGGCTGCGACCCTAGCGTTTTTCGAAATATACTAGTTCACGTTTACGGGGCTGGGTGAGGCTTTTTACGGCTGGTCAGCTTGGACTGCTAATTATTTGAACACTACGATTCTATGGTTCCTGCTTAAGGCAAGCTATCTCGGGGTCCTCATCCCTTGGATGAAGCGCAAAAACTCAAAGATCACATTAATAACATTGCTATGTTCGGTCGTAGCATTTCTCATATGGGCGTCTTCTGGCTTGAAGCTACCCGAATCCGGTGACCCTATCTCATACGGCCTAAACGCTTCCACAAGGATATTGTTCGCCATGCTTCCAGTCGTAATCGTTAAACGGTAAACGAGATTTCCCCACATTTCTGTAGGATTGTCTACTCACAATTATCCTGTAGCTGCGGCTAGCGTTCTCTTTATGCGACTCTTTTTGTAAACCCGTGATTAGAATAGAAGGACAACCTTAATTCGGACAAGCATGTCTTGATTGTTTGGTTGTCTTAGTCAAAGCATCGAGGAGGTAGACACAGCCAAACCTTCGCAAACAACCTACTACCCAAAACCAAAGCAGAAGAGGGCGTAGTGCTTGGTTGACGATGCCAAAATTGAGACCCAAGGCAATCCACCTATCCTTAAATTACATGGAGTCAAAATACCACAGAATCTAAATATTTGTTCGTTAGTCCAATTTTCTTATAGTTGTAGGATTTTTTCCAGGTCGCCCTCTTTTATATTAAATAAACCTGTTCTGAAGAGAGATTTTAGAACGATCTTCCAATCACTATTCCTTAAGAATACTTTCTTAAAGATTTCTTCAGCTTCTGTCTGTCTATTGTGTAGATACATGGTTAAGGCTTGCCAGAATTTCAATTCTATCTTATCAGGTGCAAGCTCCGAGGCTTTTCTATATTCTTCCAAGGCTTCATTAATCTTTCCTTCCGCCACAAAACCATCCCCTCTATTAGCATGTTCATAAGCTTCGTGAAGTGTAACAAGCCTCCTTAGTTCTTTTAATGGTTCAGGATGATCTTCTACTCGGAGGTCAATAATTTTATCTTTCCAGATGGAGCCTGTTGTGCTGGTTTTAACAACTAATATACATGCTGACTGTCTTCCTCTTATATCTCCTCCAGCGGCTTCTGCAGCTTCAAGGGCCGTCAAGAGTCTTCCGTGCAAAGGTTCTCTACTATTCTTGAATGCTTCAGCCATCTCCTCCCAAACCCTACTACTCCGCATTAGATTTGCCTGAACACTAAATCCGTCTCCAATGATATGGCCGGCCTCGGGGATACACTTATTACCAGTATGAACTGCTACGATTCCATTCTTATCAAGCATTGCCACTTGTCTGACCTCTGGTAACTGGTCAACGCTTAATAATGCTTTAAGAGCTTGCTCAGCCCTCATCCCCCCACGCATTAACGCTAAACCTAGGGGACCATAGCTAGCTTCGACTATTGACTGGGTTGCAACTACCCCTACTCCCGGCTCAGCCCATGCAACTATCGATCCCACTGAGAACCAGTGAGATTGGACGGCGACACCCATTACCCCATCTTCCTTATCCATAGCTACTATCGAGTATGTAGATAAAGGTCTAAACATGGTACTTGTAAAACCCAACAAGTTTAGACGAGGAGGTGAACCTTAAAAACCTTGAGGTTGACGCAGACTTAGTTCTGGATGAGAGATGCGAAGAGCCAGAAGATATCAATAGAATAGTCGACAAGATAATCCTTGCAACCAAGGGCAACACGCAACAGAGTAGGAGCTAACTATCCCAAGATATCCCAATTCTGACCTTCAACCCTTCCTTTTCAAGCTCTGTACGACCGGACGATTCAGCATAGGCGACCTCTTGATACCACCCTTTAGCTCTTAATCCAGTTTCTACTGTTCCGGCAGATAGTAGGGATGCACAAGCCTTACAAACTCCTCTCTCCTAAAGGAGTTTCCACCCACGGGAACAGGACTTGTTATGAAAACTGAAAAGCGAAGCAACCGCTCAAGTATAAATACATGTATTGCTACGGGAGGTTGAAAAAGTTCACAGGCTTTAGGCTGGAGAGGGCAAATATATCGCCATTAATATCCTAGTGTACGGTTGGCTTGCGGGTAATCCCAGTAATGGAGGTTAGGGTGAATAACGTTGTTCTAGGTCACGCCGTCGCCGATGACTTCTTCAACAAGTATGGAAACTGCGACGGGGATAACGTCGTCGGTTTGGTGGCTGAAGCTCATCTCGTGAAGAGGCTGAGAAGCATGGGCTACGAAGTAATGCTGGTGTTAAGCCACAATCTTGAGATAAGGAGCATTAAGAGGCAGGGGTTCTCCTACGATTGTGTTGGCGAATATGGTAAAGTCTTGGAGAAGATGCCTGCTGAGTTAAAGGCAGTTGTAGAGGAGATGTGCGAGAAAGGGGTTGATATCGAGATAGAGGATGACGGCGACGTGCCTATATACCTAGAGGGGAGAATGCTGTTTAAAACCAGCTTCAAAAGGACACTTCTAAAGCTTATCGCTGATTATGGGGACAAATATCTCTCACGTCTAATAATCTTTAATTCGGAATTAGAGCCTCTCCTCGCGGCCCTCAGCTACGAATCGGTCCTCATGCTGGAGTATGGATGTGGGGTCCCCATTCGGGGCCTACCCTCTAGCAGTGTTGAAACTCTTCTTGACGGTATAGAAAAGATACTTGCGTCGAAAGGCCTTAGGCTTGAAAGAGACTTCTTTGACGGTCTGAAAATCTCTAACGAGAGCGAGCTAATCAAAGACATACATGGGTTGTGGAGGGCTCAGGAGGGCAAAGACCGCCTAGACTGAACAGCGCCAACGCATGCTAACTTATGAAATCATTGATGAAAGCCGAAACGGTCTTAGGTTCCTCTAAAGCAGGAAAATGTGTGTTGGCGTCTAGTCTATAAACACTGAACCACTGGTGGTTTTTGGCGAATTCATTCTGAGCTCTCAGATAAGCCTCGTCCTTTGGCAAGGAGAATAGATGTAGAACATGGGGAGGAGGCTCAAGCTCACTTAACGCTTTCAAAGGACTTCCGAAACGTTCATAGCTTGCGCTTATTTCACGCCCCGCACGCGCCCACATCTCAAAGCCGTAAGACCCCATTTCACCTCGCACATGCTGAACAATTCTATCGTCAACAACTCCTGAGAGCCACATCGAGAAAAGACTCTCTCGTACCCGCTCCCAATGCTCGCGGGACTGCAGTCCTCTTAAGGCTTCGAGGAAAGGTTGTGGCGGCTCAAGAACCAGCCAATCAAGCAGCACAAGTTTCTGAATTTTTTCAAGAAGTTGACGCCTCAGCTCTATGGCAACCCACCCTGCGTGAGCGGTCGATACCGTGACTATTCTCCGTGCTCCACTCCCCTCGATAACGGACATCGCCGCCGCCACAAGTTCCTTCTCACCAAAATCCACCGCCGGCGTGTCTGACTCTCCATGCCCAGGCCAGTCGATGACGAGGCAGCGCGAACGTGATGAGCAGAACGGCACTAGGTCACGATACTGTGTGCGGTTATCACACCAGCCGGGCATGAATAGAAGCTCCGGTTCTCCGCGTCCGTGGTCTTCGTAAGCTATCTTCAAACCACTGGATAATGCATATAGAAGCCTGCCCATTCTGACTTGAAGCGGATAGCCCCAATAAATGGCTTGCGTATCTACAGCGTGGGTATTGTCAACATTTGTTTGTGTTGTTTGTTATGCCTATGGATTGGATGTCTTGGTGGTTTGTAATATTTATTAGACAGAAGCGTATTACAAGAAACGTGAGCGTTATAAGCTTCCGAGTTGATAAGAGGCTTAAAGCTAGGATAGACAGGCTTCGCCACATAAACTGGAGCGAGCTCCTTAGGAGATATGTTGAAACTATTGTGGAGCAGGAGGAGCGAAGAATGAGGTCCACTAAAGATCCTACAGCCATTAGGCGTGCGATCGAGGAGATGGATAGGCTGGCTAAGTTATCTGAGGGGTCTGACTGGATAGCTGAGGAGGAGGTGGTCAGATGGAGGAGGAGAAGATTCTCGTACTTGATGCAAGTGTAGCGGTGAAATGGTTCAACGTCGAGTCACTACGGAAGGAGGCATTAACAATAAGGAGCAAATATGCCAACGGTGAGATAGATTTGATAGCGCCGGATCTTCTACACTACGAGGTGGCTAATGCTTTAAGGTATAATCCAAGATTTGGGATTGAGGATGTTAAGACAGCTCTCAAAGCTCTACAAGACATGAGCATAACCACCTATGAGTTTAAAGGAGAATTGCTGGAAAGAGCGGTGGAACTGGCATATAAGTTCGGCATACCGCTATATGATGCAGTTTATGTTTCCCTAGCTTTGTTACAGAATGCAACCCTCTATACAGCCGACAAAGAGGTTGTAGCAAAAGTCCCATTAACAAATGTAAAACATCTCTCCGAAGTCTAGAAACGGATATTGTAAATGTTTTCACCAAAAATCTGTCTACAGATTCTTTACTCAAAATTAAGCTACCTCAATATGCTATTCTGTCGTATAGGATATGAACGATTCCATCCTAATAAGCACCAGTAAACAGTTTTGGAACAAGCTTTGTAACGGCTAACCTTCTGAATCGCCGCCTCCAACTCGCCTTAGTCATCGGCGGTCTTGAATCCGCCCCATGTCGAGTGTTCTGCAACATGCTGAAAATCCAATGTAATCTCCGCAGTTTTCACTTGTTTTCAGCCTAAGCGGAAATTTGCCGCATTTTGCAAAAACATAAGCACCGGTATCGTTTTCACCCCTCCAGAATTTTAGAAAGCCCCTGGGCGACTTGTAGCGATATTGACCCGAGGCAGTAAACGGTGATTATAACCTATATTGAGGCAGCTGGGTTCGCCGGACCAAAGGCGGTTCATGAAAATAAAATATGGGGAGCCAAGCTCCGAGATGCATCGGTCTATCTCGCTAACGCTGTGGCGTCACCGCCTGTATCGCGAGTGTTGTAACGCTCTTTTTCGGCTATTTCAGGAAACAAGGCCATTGGTGGGTTGGTTGTTAAAGTTTTTAAACACTTTGCGGAGTGTTCTGGCATGCGTATATCAAGGCTGGATGAGGTTGGGTTTGAGGATTTTGTGGAAAGGGGGTCTAGGAGCGCTTCTAGGAAGACTCTTGTCATGGAGAAGTTTTTCAGGCTACGCTACTATTCCCTCGAGCCCGGTGGCCAGACACCTTTCGACATACATGACTACGAGCATGTGGTTGTGGTGGTGAAGGGGAGGGGCTCTATAATCTCTAGGGAGGACGAAGCACCACGCATATATCATGTCGCGGAAGGTGATGTGATCCACATAGGCCCGAGGGACCCGCACCAATTCGTTAACACAGGCAACACACCTTTCGAGTTCCTCTGCTTCAGCACATCATCCGAGCTGTATGTGGGTAAGGTGCAAGAGGCCCTTGGAGGGAAGACGTGAAGCCTCCGTTAAGGAGCTCACGGATAGGAACTTCGCCGAGGCATCTCTACAATCCAACCTCATGGTCATCGAATCTTACGAGGTAAGGGCCAGGGCAGCGCTGCTTGGAAGAGTTGAACTACCCACCTCGCTCCAAGAGAATCTTTCCCAGTCATTAGTAGAAGACGCACATCACCTACATGCCATGGCCACAGCATCGTCAGGCTGGGTCAGCCAAGACCTAACCCATTCCTTGGAATCATCCCTCCGCGACAGAAACGCGGTCCTCGTGGAGCTGGGCCACATACTTCTAGTCGAGCCAGCGGTAAAAGCATTGGCGGAGCTTTTGGCCCCAGCCCGCTTAAAGGTTGAAAACATTCTCTCTAAGATGGCTGTAGAAGAGGAGAAACATTACCGAGTCTACTCAGAGTTATCAACCTTGGTAGCAGACTTGGACAAAGCTTTCGCCGAGTATGTGGCGGCCAGCGGGCTACTGCTATACGTAACCGTCTTCCCCTCGGACGAGGGTAGGACAATGCTCCTAACATTGTTGGGACGCCCGGCGGACGAGCATAGCTTTCTCAGAACATTCTACTCCACTGTGGATAAGCTTCGTATGGAAGCAGTCTCAAACCTCTTCGGCCCAGACTCAGCGAGCTTCGGAGAAGTTAAGGGATATGGCTTGGCCCGGTCGGGTCTATGCTGATACACGGCCAAATCGTTGCAGAAGCTTAGGCGTATTTCGCCCTTAGCTTCTCCGCCGCTTTAACCATTACCTCCAGCTTCTGAAACGCTGTGGACGATGTGTTGACGGGTGATTCTGCGAATGTGCCGAAGCCGCAGTCTGGGTTGAGGTATATTTTTTCTGGGTCGAAATAGCGTATGGCCTCCTCAACCTTCGAGACTATTTGCTCCGAGTTCTCAACCTCTGAAGTTCTCGGATTCACAACACCCAACCCCAGCTCTTTAAAGCTGGACACATCGGCGAAGACCGATAGCTCGCCCGCACGCTGGGTGGCAAACTCTAGGACCAGCTGATCAACTTTCATCTCCTGAAAGTAGGGGATTAAGGGGCCGTAGTCACCCTTCAACAGCGACTCCTCCTTCCTGCTCCAGTTCCCTCTGCACACGTGGACGCCGAGCTTCACGCCGGAGAGCCCTTTAACAGTCCTGTTGATAAGCTCCGTGGCGAACTCCAGCTCCTCCTTCGGGTCGACTTTCGAGAATATCGCGGCGCACATGAATGTCTGTTTAGAGGCCTGGCCGTAAACTATCTCGGTGAGGGTGGGCTCGTCAAGCTGTATGAATGATGCTCCACCATCACGTAGCTGGGTTATCTCTTCTCTGAGCAGCCTCACATACTCTGTGGCCAGCTCCTCCCTATCCCAGTAGGCGTATCGCGAGACCGGGTCTATCCAGCTGGCTCGTGTGAGCATGTAGGGGCCAGGCAAAGGTATCTTTATCTGCTTGCGTGTATGTCTCCGGAGAAACTGCATCTCATCCAACGCTATGGATCTCTTTTTCTTGATGGGCCCAACTGCTACCGGGCTTTTGATGGCGAAGGCTGGGACATCTAAGGCCCTTAGCATCTGCTCATATCTTGACTTATCCTCCACATAGTCCATAACCTCAGCCACGGTCATCAGCTTTAGCCCATCAAGCTTATCGGCTACGAAGGAGTAGAAGTTATCACGCCGTTGCTCCCCATCAGTTATTATGTCTATGCCTGCGTCTTCTTGATATTTCACCGCCAGCAGGACCGCCTCATCGGCTACTGAGCTGAACTCATCATACGATATCTCGCCCCTGTTTTTCCGCTTAAGCTCTGCGAGCAGCCATGAGGGTCTGGGCCAGCTGCCCACGACTGTCGTTGGAAAGAGGTCCGCCATGTGCTCAGTCAACCACAGACACTTCCGGAACTATTTTGACGTTTCGTGAAAGTGTGTTCCCGACGGGCGAGGTCTCCAAGGTTTTGCTCCAGATGTCTTGGATGGTCTTTGGATCTGCGGGGGAGCGGACGTAGAGCTTGGCCTTTATCTCACGGTATCCAGGATGTCCTTGATCGCTCAAACCTAGGAATGTGAGGATGTTGTCTATCCTACCCTCAAGACTCACCTCCAAGTCGTCTATCTTGACGTTGTTCTTTGTTGCGTTGAGGATGAAGCCTACAGTAAGGCATCCGCCCAGAGCAGACAGAACATACTCAACCGCGTTCGGCGCAGTATCAACGCCGGCTAGGTCCGAAGGCTCGTCTATGATGAAGGTGTGGTCCCTCACATAGGCCCTTCCCCGGAACCCTCCCAGCCACCTTACACGCGCCCTCCAGACATTCAGCTCCTCCGCCTTCTCCGGCTGAGAAGCTACCTCCTTCACTATCTCCTTCAGCCTCTCGAGATTCAAACCGTTAAGCGTAGCCTCAGCCATTTTACCTCACCCAAGTAAACGATATACGTGAATATATGTGCAATATAAGGTTTTACTAATACCAGTATAATGGTAATCAAATCACATGCCTCCTGCAGTGTTTCCAATGTTCGGCAACTGCGCCAAAGATATGGAATCGCTGCAACTCTTGAATTAACCCTCGCGTGGACATGGTTAGCATGCATTGTCGCACCACTCTTTAGAAAAAGGTTTTGTTCATCTATAATCCGACGACCCGTGTTGTACATGATGCTGCAGCAAGATAGGAGCAAATTTACGGAAAAGATGTTTTAGGGCGAGGCGGCGCAAAGGCTGGAAAACCCTTTTCAGAAATTGATGCCTCGGTGCTGTGGGGAGTGAGATGCTGAGACAGGGGAAAGGACTATAGGCTTAGACGGCCACCTCCTCTGCAGAAAGACGATTTATACCATGGCAGCGTAGTCATATTTCTTGTGGACAGGTCTAGGGACTTGTTGATTGATGCGGAGGATTTCCTAGGGACGGCTAGGGACCTTATGGAAAAGGGGAGGTGGAGCAAGGTCTGCTTCAACGCGCAGCAGGCGGCTGAGCTGGCTCTCAAGGCTGTGTTGCAGAGGATGGGCGTTGAGAGACGGACTCATTCGCTAGTTGACCTCTTGCGGGAACTCGTTACCCACCTTCCCGAATCTGGGAGGTTCTGGGACGACGTAAAAATCCTAGACCAATACTACATCCCCACGAGGTATGCTAATGCATTCGCCTCGGGCCCTGCCAAAGATAAGTATACAGAAAACCAGGCACGCGATGCTGTGGAGAGGGCTAAGCGGATAGTAGAGTGGGCTGGTAAACATGTCCTATAAGTCGGAGCTTAAGGCCGCCGCTCTGCAGAGGGTGAATGAGTACATTGACAAGCTTGTAGACGCTGGCATAAAGCCCCGCTCGGTCATACTCTTCGGCTCCTACGCAAAAGATAGCTTCACGGAAGAAAGTGACATAGACATCTGTGTGATAGCTGAGAACCTGCCGGAAGAAGAATCCGCACGCCGCTCCCTCTCCTCCCACCTGCCACACAGGGGTGTCCAAGCAATCAGCTACTTTCCACACGAATTTCTAGAACTGCTGGAAAAGCTGAACGTCATGGTCCTGGAAATAGTGGAGTACGGTCTCCCGGTCATCGACGATAGTACATTTGCAAAGGCTAAGGTAATTCTGGAGAGACTCAAGAGCGAGGGCGTGGTAAAGCCTGAAAGAGATGGATGGAGAGTAACCAAGCCTTGACCACACTCCGATTCACAAATTTGATGTGGAAAAAGAAAGCAAAATCGCGGGAGAATGCATCAATATTGATTTTGAGGAGCTGGCGCAGGTGTTGCGTATAGCGATGGTTGAGCAGAACAGCTAACGCATCCACACTTTTATCAAGTGCCCCAAACTAGTCCAGCGTGGATGGTGCCATGACTATAATCATGGAAGACAATCTTTTGGCCGCAGTTGGTAGTGTCACGATTTTCATCATTGTTTTACTGGGGATGTTGTGAAGGTGCAGGCCTTACCATAAACAGTAACAGAGCCATAAGATGAGACATGCTATGCGCCACATTTACTAATCCATTTTTCCCAGCAGAACAAGATACTAGTTCTGATAACACCATCTTTCACTTCGTTGAAGAGGATTCGAGAGTCTCCCTCCCCAGAGAGATACGCCTCCGATAGGTTTGTCGAATACATGTGTCGTCTTAGCTGTAGCTGTTCTCAGCAGCTTCATCCTCAGCTGGTTGATCATGGAATATCTCAGCCCGACGTCAGCGGGTAGACTATCCGCAACATCCAACATAAGGGCTGACTAGGGCTCCGGCTTAGGTGTTTATATGTAGTTTTCGGATGGGTTACGATGAAGCTTTGGTTAGGCGTTGTGGGTACGGCTTGCTGAGGTCTATGTAGGCGCATTCAACAGGTAGCTAATGGATACGGTCTCCGTGCTTATTACGACCTCGTATGTCAACCCCTTTTCCCATAACAGGCCAACGTATATTCTTCCAACCGAGTTTCCCGGTATCTTGCAGAGGCTTGCTAGGCAGTAGTATGTGCCAGCCGGTGGGAATAGGGCTGAAATAGAGTCGTTGCCGGCGGTGCCGGTGCCGTAGGTGGATGTCTTTAACAACGTCTCCCTGTAATATACTCCATTTATGATAACGGCTTTTATTACGATGCTTTCGGGTCTAGGGTTATAGAGGCTTACAGTCAGGGTTGGTAAGTCATTGCTAAAGTTATACCCAATCAGATGTAATTCATCTGTCTGGATAGTATGTTGAGATGCAAGGGGCGTGAAGATGATTGCTAATATTACTATGACGAAGGGAAAAATAATAACATATTTAGAAGGCTCTCCCATTCTCCCTAGCCTCGCTCTTAATCCGTGACAGAGTCCCTACTGTGTACAGGATTATACCCCATGCAGTCATCACGACAGATGAAACCAACACTATCAGAACCGTGTTGGCTTCGATAGGCGCACTCACCAGCCTCGGATCCGGCCAATAATTCTGAGACACAACATTTGTCTGAGGAAGTTCGAGCGGAGAGAAACCCTTAGAACTCACCAGAGCCAGTGTTACATTAGACTGTGTTAGGTCACCGCCACCAGCCACGACATGGATAATGTATCTTCCAGCGCTGGGTGGCTTATACAGTAGTGATGCATTTCCAGAATGGTCGGTTGTCGCTGAGCCAAGGCTCACCATGCCAAATGATGTCTCTACTAGGAACTCTATCAAGACACCTTCAGCAGGTTCCCCATTCTCCAGCGAGGCCACAGCACCTATCAAATAGCCTGACTGGCTGGGGACCATCCATGGGCTCAGTCTTACGTGCTTGACAGCTTGTGAGGATGGTCTCACTTCGAGCAACCCTTCCTGCAGATTTTCATGACCCCTACATCGCAGAGTGCATCTGATCTTGAAGGCGCCGGGCTTGTTCGCCGTCAGTTCAACTTCTCCAGACTTACTGTCCCGGTTCAGCCTCACCACGATACCGTATTCGGGTATCTCGATTCTATGGGGATTGTCTATCTGTAGGTCATCGTCACCGTACATAAATTTCAGCCTAATGATGTCTCCTTGCTCGACTACCACCTGTAGATCCCTTGAACCATTAAAACCGTTTCTAGATACGATTATAAGAAACTCTTTGACTGAGGGTTGCCCATTACTCTGCTGGATCCTCACTTCAACGGATGATGCGTCACTGAGGGCTAATGGTAGGCTGAGTAGGATTAGCCATAGTATCAGGAGGATGGTTATAGGTCTCAAGGTATCAGCGACCTCGCCTGTTCCGCTGTTTTGCTGAGATATTCCCGTCCAGCTTTTGCGAAGACCGTGACCTTGTATCCGCTGCGCCATAGCTCAAGTTTCGACTGTTTAGGTGTGTAAACCAGCGTCGAACCATCCTCTCTATACGACACCTCTAGGCCAGGGAGTGGGTTCTCCGGCGGGGCTTGAGGATACTCAAGCCTCTGGAGCAGCACCATAACCTTGACAGGCTCGGTATAGAAGCCGATATCCTCCAATTGTGGGTGATCAAAGAGTATGGTGATGAGTCGGGCTTGGACATTGTAGAAAAGCCCCTTAACATTCCAACCCGCTGCTAATAAGCCCTCGGGCTTCAGCCCCAGTCTCCTAGCATCCCCTAGACTCAGCGGGGAGCCGAGTACCGCCAAGCTTGGCCGGTAAACTCTTGATGTCTCACGGATGAATTGGCTTAGATACCTGCTTCCTAGCCATCCCAGTGCGAAGCCGGCGAGAGAGCCGACAACCATACGTAGGTATGTTCTTCTCTCGGATAAACGCCGCTCCCCCACAGCTCTCTGGGGAACTATTAGCCTCATGGCCGCTGGCGCTTTTTCAAGCTCCTCTGCCCTCACCTCATGACCAACTGTCTCCCAGATCGAAACTATTGGGAATAGTTTTGCGAATATTGTATATATGAGCATGAAAAGGGCGAAGGCGCCTGCCATGATCGACCACTCCACCCAAGTCGGTGTATAGGTCCCCCATGGATATGGTAACTGTGGGACAGAGAGGGTTGGAACAACTATGTTCCATCTCTCCAGCCACATCCCAACATTTATCAGTATTGCCGCGATTACATACTTCACGTCGGAGGTTGAGGAGGAGGCTAAGAGTATGGCCGGTAATATCAGGCCTGCTACTACCTGAATCCAGAACGTTGTTGCATATGGTCCCCAAAAGAGGGCGGCAAGCCACATCCCCTCCAACTCCGATGTACCTAGGTACTTGTAGCCTGTCACCAAGAACTCGTTTATCGTGAAATATATGACGATAATATCTAATGCGAGGAGGAGTTTGGCCATTGTACTGATATGCTTGTCAGAAATAGCCCATCCAATTCCTAGAACTCGTCTGGCCAACACCATAATTAACAGTACTGTTGCCACGCCTGAAAGCACAGCTCCCGCTACGAAGTAGGGGCCAAATATCGTGCTATTCCAACCCACCCTTAGCGTCATGGCGAAATCCCATGAAACGACTGTGTGGACGGTTATGACCATGAAGACTATGAGGTAAGTGAGAAGCCTCATAAGCCTCTCTAGTATCTCCCACTGTTTTGGTGCTCCAGACCAACCAAGTGATAGAATTCTATACAACTTATACTGTATGGAGCCTTTATTTCTCATGGAGTCTCGGAGAAGTGCGAGGTCAGGTATCATCGGAACGTATAGGTAGAGGGTGGATGTTACAAAGTAAGTGCCTATGCTTATGAGATCCCACACGAGAGGTGACTGAATACGGCCGAAGAGGAATAGGTTGAGAACCCTGTCTGGTCTCCCTAGGTCTATGAACGGCATCGTCATAGCCACCAGTAGGCTTGCGAATGTGACGGCCTCAGCCATTCTAGTAACAGGCCTGCGCCACTCACTGCCTGTTAGTCTTAGTATAGCTGAGATCAACGCTCCAACGTGGCTAATCCCTATGAAGAATACGAAATTTATGATGTATGTCCCCCAGATAACTGTCCGCATGCCTGTAACTCCTAGACCTGTGTTGAGTTGGACGACCCAAGCATAGACACCCCATGCCACGATAGATGTGAGTATTGAAAGGGTCAGGTAGAACCAGAAGCCATGTCTTCTCGTAGGTGCTATCAAAGCCTCAGCCTTTAGGTTGAGTTCCATGCTCATACAGTAGCCCCCCTTGGTGGAAGATAGAGGACACGTGTCTCCGTCCCAAGCTCTTCCTTCAGCCTATATGCCCCTCTGCCCTTCAGCATCTCTGTTAGGCGCACAGTCTCATCACCATTTGAGACGGCATCTTCAGCCGCATCGCCGAAGAAGAGCGCCCTATGCCCAGCCGCTGTGCATGCCTCGACACATGCAGGCAGCTTGCCTTCTTTGATCCTATGTCTGCACCATATACACTTCTCGGCGACCCCTCTCCTATGGGGAATATTGTAATCGGGTGAATAGGGTATGTTTCTTTCTTCCTCTGATACAGGGGGATCAAACCAGTTGAAGAACCGTCTCTCATAAGGACATGCTGTCAAGCATATTCTACAGCCTATACATCTCTCCTGATCTATCAGAACAACCCCATCCTCCGAGTAGAAAGTAGCACCCACGGGGCATACTTTAGCGCAGGGAGCGTTTTGACAGTTCTGGCAAAGAACGGGTAGAAAGTGATCTCCCATGTCGAAAACCTCTATCCAGGGCTGTCGCCCGCCGTAGCTATGCTCTCCCCATGCCGGAGGCACCCTCATCTCCTCTTGGCAGGCCTCAACACACTTCATACAGCCGTTGCATCTATCGGTATCTACTACGAAAACCCACTGTCTCCCTCTAGGTGATCCTGCTGCATGGAGGGCAACCTCAGCGGTGTACTGGGGCGTTTCCATTAAAGGTGATGAGACAGCCCCTGCGACTGCCGTGAGACCTAAGGTAAGGAGGTCACGTCTCGTGAGAGGCTGCATATCCCGCGCTATTTCTCCTCACCTCCATCTACGACAAAAAAAGATGATTGGTGGGGACGCTGATGCATCATATTCATTCAATCACGATAACGTATCCAACTATGTATTCATGGTCAGGTGCGCAGTCATTTTTATCGTGGTCGAAAGGAATGCCGCACTCGAACTTGAAGACACCAGCTCTGTCAGCTACAAAGCTCACCGTCCTAGTTCTAGCCCCCGGGTCAGGCGCCTCTTTCTCACCCGGGATCCTCCCCGTATCCACATTGAATGCATCAAGCACTAGGGAGTGGGCGTGCTCATCACTGTTTACTACAGTCAACTGCACTGTGTCACCCTTCTTCACAACAATAACCGCTGGCTCAAACCTATGGAATTCACCTGCAAGAGTATCCATCTCATCAACCTCCTCAACCACACGTGCCTCATGTATCGTCACAGTAAACTTCTGCGTTGTCGGCTCCAATCCCTTACCAGGCGGACCCTGCGGACCGGCGGGACCCTGAGGACCTGGAGGTCCTGGCGGACCTGGGACGATAAGGTTGACCGCTATCGCAGTTGCTGCTAGTATCATCGCTACAACAGCCAAAGCCGCTATGGCATTAACTCTTGCCGCCCTTTTTTTCTCCATCGCAATCACACTTATAGTGACGTAGACCGCAACAAAGATGTTTCAACAGTAGCGGCTTTAGAGCTAAGGACAGAGCAAATGTTATTGGCTAACTTCCAGACAGAAGATCTTTTCTGCTTGAACCTTAATAAGTATATGGACAAGAAATAGGTGGATGGATCCGGATAGGGGTAGGAAAAATGACGGGGATAAGATTAGTGATCTTTTTAAGGTGTTGAACCATCCCGTAAGGAGGGAGATAATAAAACTTCTTCATGAGCGGATCGATCTCTCATATACAGAGCTTCTAAGCGAGCTGAAGATAGATGAGGGACAGTTCAACTTCCATCTTCGTACCATGAAGGAATTAGTTAATCGCATGGAAGATGGCAGGTATAAGCTAAGCCAGCTTGGCGAGGCCGCCTACCACATTATAAGCGACGCTGTCCGATCCTTAGGCGCAGTTGACCATCTAGCTAAGCCGTCCATGGGATGGAGAATCGTTCTAAGACGTGTTGCTGCCTTCATACTAGATGTATCCATCTTCATGATAGCTACTGGTGCGTTTCTCGACGAGAATATCTGGCATCTGGCCCAACTTCACATGACCGATATAAGCAGGCACATGACCGAGATCATCAGCGCCTATGCACACATTTTCTTTGCGGCCTTCATAATTTTCACACTGCTAGAAGCATATAAGGGCCAGACCCTCGGAAAATACGTGATGGGCATAAGGGCTACAACCATTACCGGTCGTAGGCTTACCATTGTAGAATCGGGGATAAGAAACGCTGGAAAGGTTTTCCTACTGCCGATAGACCTGCTGGTCGGGATAATCTTTCTACGGGGGAGGGGTTATCTGAGATTTTTTGACTACTACACGAGGAGTATGGTAAGCCTAGTGGAGGACAGCCGGTAGACATAGCAACGGATGCGTAGACTTCCCCCCTCAAGGTTTGTTGGATAATTCTTAATCTGACCTTCAGCACGTACAGGGGGCTGTGCTCGCTCTCGTCGCTAGACCGCCTCTCCGTGGCTTCTGGCCCTTTGTTAGGGGTCTATAGTCCCTCTGGTAAGAGGGTTCAATATTGTGGATCGGCTCATTACAGGCTCTAGGTCATAAACTTCCCGGTTTTCCATCCTTTTAAGATAGAAGCCTTATTAGATGGATGGTCAACCGCCCGTCGGCGAGTACCGGCTTGGCGGATGTCTCCCGGCTCTCAGTCGGGGACAAATGGAAAGTCCACCTCGAGCAACGCTTGGACCCAGAATGGTGGGCAAAGCTTTTCGGCAGAATCTATCTATTGACGGACTCTGACGTGGTCCTCAACGAGCAGCTAACAAATTATGAGGTCGATCTGATGATACAGTTACTTGGGCTTGAGAAAGATGATTCAATATTGGACCTCTGCTGCGGCAACGGGAGACATTCGCTGGAACTGGCTAGGAGAGGGTTTAGGAACGTAACCGGGCTTGACTACTCGGAGGAACTTCTCAAAATTGCTCGGGAGAAAGCAGAGGCCGAACACCTCAAGGTGAGGTTTGCGAGGGGCGACGCACGTAGCCTGCCGTTTCAAGCTAACAGCTTCGACGCTGTGGTCATGATGGGCAACAGCTTCGGCTACTTCCGCAACCCCCTCGACGACTTTATCGTCCTCAAGCAGGTTCATAGAATCCTGCGTCCCTACGGCAAGTTCATGATAGACATAGCCGACGGCAAATACCTCAGGCACAACTATCAGCCGGTGAGCACAGAATCCAAGACGGATGGTACCCTGATAATTAGGGAGAGGGAACTCTCTAGAGACCGTGGCAGGCTCGTGACACGAGAACTCGTGATAGGGAGAGACGGCGCAGTTGTAGCAGATAACCTATACGCCGTGAGGCTCTACGGGTTTGAGGATATCAAGGCGCTTCTCGAGAGGGCAGGCTTTACAGGGGTGCTTCTAAGGACTCGGCTAGCCTACGAACCTGAGAGCAACGACCCAGGGATGATGCGGATAAGGATGATCATCACTGCTTACGCTCAAAAAGAGGAGATGACAAACCATCAACACCGGAGCGAAAAGGTTGTCGTCGTCCTTCTCGGCGACCCGCGTCTCCCGAACCCCGTCAAACCTAATAGAATCTTCGACGAGGACGACGCCTATGCGGTGTACGAGCTGAAGAGCAGCCTCCACGGAATAAGAGAATACAAGTTCATCTTCGTTGACGACCACTCAAAGATGATAGAGTTCCTAACGAAAAATAGGGCCAGTATTCATATGGTCTTCAACTTATGCGATGACGGCTTCAAAAACAATCCTGAGATGGAGGCATATGTCCCCGCCCTCCTCGAGATGCTTGGTGTTAGATACACAGGAGCAAGGCCGCGTTGTCTCACACTTTGCTACGACAAGGCCAAGGTGAAGGCTATTGCATCCTCTATGGGGATACCTGTTCCACACCACACAACTCTATTCAACGGCGACAATGGCCTCACTAAACACGTGAAGTACCCAGTGATAGTCAAGCCTAACTACGGTGATAACAGCTGGGGGATCACTGAGAGAAACGTGGTCAGGGACAGGGATGAGCTGGTTTCAGCGATTAGAGAACTCAGGCTGAAGTGGGGTTATTCTGGGCCTATATTGGTTGAGGAGTTTGTAGAGGGCATGGATCTTACCGTCTCGATACTGGGCAACCCGCCACACGAAGTTGTGCTGCCGATTCTGACAGAGGATTACTCGAAATTACCTGACGGGCTCCCCAAGATACTTACCTACGCTGCAAAATGGTGTCCTGACTCGCCGTACCGGTTTGTCAACTCGATCCCCGTAGAGATACCTCATAGGTTGAGGGAGCAGCTTATGCGATGGTGCAGGAGGCTCTTCACAACGTTAGAATGCAGGGACTACGCGCGCTTCGACTGGAGACTGGGCACAGACGGAGTTCCGAGACTGTTAGAGGTTAACCCCAACCCCGGATGGGTGTGGGACGGACATTTCGCAAAAGCCTGCTTGTCCTTAGGATGGAGCTATAGAAGGATGCTGCATGAGATTCTCCGGGCCGCTGAGAAGAGGTATGTGGAAGAGGCCCACGTCACCCAAGAGCTGGCCACCCGTGCTATAGTTCATCCATAGCACAGCTACAATGGCCATCCATCCTCTGCTGAAATGTATGAGGTTTCCGAAATAATCCGTGTCTAATACACGGGTTTACGGCCCCCAGAAACTGTCCAACACCTATTTGACGTTTTCATGCCAGTTGCTTGGCCAGGTTCATGTAATCAATTCATCTTTTGATACATTCCTTGAGATGAGTTTGATGTGGATGTAAAGTGGTTTCCCAGTGTTTTTTCAACCTTTTTACTCCATTCACCCATCCAGCGGGAGAGATGCTCGCTGTGGAACTTTCGCCGGGCCTCGCAGCATATTTTAGCGGCTTCGGTGTTGGAGCTTTCATGCAGCAGCATCTCCTTCACCGAGACTAGCCATAAACTCTAGCTCAGACTTTCCGGTGTACCGGTAATTAATTATATGCGGATAGTTTCATTTTATGCCAGATGATGGTAAAATAGTTTTCCTATCTCCATTTTTGCAAAGCATATCGAGGGAACCATCCCCAGCTTCACCCTCTGATGTTGCGGGGTTTTCTCCGGAAAGGTTCTAATTGAGCGGCTAGCTTTCTACGTTTTACAATAAATATGCTTATCGCTGCTATAAATGCTAAAATGACCAGTATGATTGTTGGTTGCACCCACCCCTCTTGGAGTGGGTTTTTAATCTCAGTCCAAACAGCCTCTACTGTTTTCGGTCCGTCAACCCTTATTGTAATTGTTGGTTCCTCACCTACATAATCACCTTTCCATCCTGTAAATATCCACCTACCTGGAGCGCCTGTGGTGTTTAGATAAATGCTGGACACTGCGCCTGCTTCATACCATTTCTGAAAACGCTGTTCACCATCTATAAAGGTCTCCCCAAATCTCGATGTGACGACAACCCGGTATAATGTTTTCCATACCGCAATTACGTTTTTCGGCCTATCCATAACAACATGTTCCAATAATTTGTTGCTGGAGAGATCGCCTGCAAAACCAACGAATTTTCGTGCAGTCCCATTCCCATGGTCTATGTAATTTTCTGCTACCTTAATTACGGCTGCTTCATTTCTTGGATACCAGCCAGACCCATATATTTTACCGTAGGGTGTATCAACTGTTAGAAGGTACTCGGTAACCCATTGAGCAGATATTTTCTTAGGACCGTCTACAACAATCTTCTTTGGGTTATCTTTTCCTTCAATATCGCCAACCCACTGAACAAACACATGTCTGGTTCTATTATTGGACTCGCTGTATTCCGCCTTAAGCTCAACTATAGAGCCGGCGTCATACCAGCCCGTACCTACTACCCTCCCTACACTAGAGCTCACAGTAATAAAATACTGCGTCTTCCAAACGGACACTACATTAATCGGCCTGCTTATTATCAGCTCAATCTCAGTACTATTGCTAACAACGTCACCTCTCCATCCTATGAACACCCTTCGCGTAGCATTGGGTAGCTCCACCATTTTATTCGATACCTTGAATGTTACGGTTTGGTTGGCGTCGTACCAGTCAGCTCCCTTGACCTGACCAGCTACTTCATTGTATGGATAGGAGATGTTTATGTAAAATTGTCTTGTAAAGGTAGGTTCAAGATGCAGGTCCTTATCGAGCACTATTTTTAATGTGGTAGTTTCAGAGCCCTCATATCTGCTATTCCAAGATGTGAATTTTAATCTTTCAGCTGGGGAGATGTAGGTGTATTGTGGCACTTGGAATGTGTATTCTCCGTTCTTCAACACAACATCAAGATTTCCGCCTTCTTCAAGTTTTACTTCTTTCCCGTTAAGCATTATGTGAGAGAGCCTGTCGGGGAAGTTAGCTCTCACTCTATAGTATGGCTGATATTCGACAACCACTAATTCACCGAAAGGAAGTATTGTGCTTCCAAGCTTTCCTATGATGAAGGATGGTGTTCTAATGAGTTCACAGCAAATATCTTCGCCCAGTACTTCCAAGTTGATCTTCAGGTAGAAGCTTAACCCAACGTCTGCTTCCAAGACACCGCTAAACCTACCCAAAACCTGGCCCGGGCCATCATTGGTGAATGGGAAATACAGCGTCATTTGTTTATTTCGCTCCCATTCAAAAGTTGTAAACTCTTGGCTCTCTTCTTGGAAACCTATGTAGGAAAAGTCGGAGCTAATTTTGCTTAAGGTTAATCCCAAATTCGGCGTTACACCCACTTCGAGTTCAGCTTCCACATAATCGGGTACGGCTGTGGCTGACACATCTCCTAACGGTATGTCTAATATGTTTATTTGAGATCGTTCTCCCAGGTTGAGACTGAAATTTCTAGAATATTCTCTGCTTAGTACGAATCTGACTGTTCCTATTGCTGGCACATTTTCAACCACCGCCTCTAGATACGCTCTTAAACTGAAAATGCCTGTGGACCCTGAAGGTGACATGCTTAGATATGCTGGGGTACCCGCTCGCCCCGCCCCCCAAGACTCTATATTTAAGGTCTGGGGTAAATGAGTAATCCAGTCAACCCCTGCTCTTATCTTCAGCTTCATCCCAGCACGTAGATCTTTTGACCAGGGTATATCTTTGCTCCACGTGGTATGATACCCAATCACCTTCTCATATTTCTGTGGCATAACATAGCGTGTGTTAACAATGCCATGGCGATAGTCCATTACTCTTATCTGGCCCTGATCTAAAATCCCGTGAACAAACACGACATCTCCTACTTGGGTTCCACCTAATAGAATGTTAGAATTTTCATCGTTGTAAAGGACTTTTACGGTGCTAGATGGGTCAAAAGTAGCTTTGCCTGAGTGCAATGATAGATCAGAGAGAAGAATGTAGTTAGACCCTATCTCACGCACCGTGCCCGACATAATGATATCTTCATTGGGTTGTTGCGTGTTTGCATAGGATAGGAAGCCATTTAAGAGGAAGGGTAACAGTATGAGTGATACTAGAAACTGCCCCCTGCCCAACGTATAGATGGTGAAGAACAATCACGCATAAAAGCTTTTTTAACGTAAGGGTGCCTTTCAAGTATTACATCCTCTTGTGCATGTTTACATAGCAGGGGGGAGGGCTGGGGAGCAGAAGGGGGGATGACTAGTCGGATAACCCAAGCTATCAAAAAGTCGATAAATCCACGAAATTCCCTGGAGAAACATATCTATAGACGGTGAATCGAAGGGGTAAAGAAAACCACTCTCTATCCTTTCCATACTTATTTTCAAATGGGTCTGTACATCACTCTAAGAGGGATTCTACGTTTTTGCGAAGGGATGCGGCTATAGGCCGTTGATAATGGGCCGTGAAGATCAAGATGGAGAGGTTTTATAATGACATAAACATGAAGACAGCGAGGAGCGTAGAAGAGATATCTACGATAATAGCGCTAATACACAACCTAAGCTAGGGGGAGGTGGAGGTGTAATACCTTTTGACGGTGCCCTCTAAGCAAATACATGTTTAGAAAGAGAGGTGGTGTACTCTAGTTAGTTCGCGGGCTTAGAGTTAATATTTTTATCCTATAAGGTTTAATGCCACTTGTACGAGGACTACCCTTTCCGTCATAAAGGCTGATGTGGGTAGTGTTGCCGGTCATCATAGGCCTCATCAGGAGATGCTGAATTACGCATCGAGAAAGCTGAAGGAAGCTGAGGAGACTGGTTTATTGGGCTCTGGCTACGTAACCCACTGCGGAGACGACATAATCTTAGTCATGACGCATACTAAGGGAGAAAACAATCCCGAGATACATGGACTTGCTTGGACGATATTCAAGGAAGTTACGGAGAAGGTGTCTAAGAAATTGAAGCTCTATGGTGCTGGTCAGGACCTATTGAGTGATGCTTTCAGCGGAAACGTTAGGGGATTGGGACCCGGTGTTGCAGAGATCGAGTTTAACGAGCGTGGTTCTGATCCTATAGTCATCTTCGCTGCTGATAAGACGGAGCCTGGTGCTTGGAACATTCCGTTGTATAGGATATTCGCATCACCAGACAATACTGCTGGATTGGTCATAGACCCAAAGCTCCATAATGGGTTCAAATTCGAAGTTCTAGACTTAATCGAATCGCAAGTCGTGACGTTGAAGACGCCCGAAGAGATGTATGACTTGATTGGTCTGATCGGAACGCCAGGCAGGTATGCGATTTCTAAGGTTTATCGGGCAATCGATGACGAACCCGCAACCGCAGCCAGCACCACCCGTTTGAGCTTGATAGCAGGCAGGTATGTCGGTAAAGAGAATTAATATTGACAGTTAGTCAGTAAAGGGGGCGGGTAATTGTTTAAAAATAGTTATGGTGTATTGTTTTGAGTGATGGTTGTTGGATTTAATACTTTCTAGGCATGCTGGTGAGAAGATTAGGCTTAGAGGGTTGAGTATGGAGCTTATTAAGCAGGTATTAAATAGTCCTGAACAGATTTACTTTGACGTTGTTACGAGGCTTTACGTAGCTATGGGACACGTCGCCTTTCATGGAGAAAAGATTCCTATGGTGGTTATTTACAGAGCAGAGAGGGGAAGTCATTATATCGCTACAGTGTATCCCTGCAAAGAGTTCAAAGAGGAAGCTGAGAGAAAGGTTAAAAAGGGAAGGTGGATAAAAGTAGGGAGGAGAGAAGCATGAAGGTAACATATGACCCCGAAACAGACATCATCTACATAGTTCTAAGAGACGGCGAGGTCTATGATAGCAAGGAGGAGAATGAGGACATTAGATTGGAATACGGTAAGAAGGGGGAGCTTATAGGAATAGAGATAATGAACGCAAGAGCAAACCTCATAACGTCTATTGCAAAGGAAATATCACGTGAAATAAACAGCACGCTAGAGATAAAATAATTTTACACAACATAAACCCTTTAACTCTTTTCATCCAGGATGGAATCTAGAAGGATATATATTGCGTTATTATGGCTTCTTCTGTCTTTAATGTCCTCATTCACTGTTTCTTTTTCACAGTGTTGATGACGTGTAAAGGTTTGCCCAATAAACCATAATGGCTAAAGGCTGATAGTTTTACTTTACGACCAAATAATGTTTAGCCACTTAATAGCTTGAACAACCCTTCCCAGCTAACTCGTCTTCTTCCTCTATAGCTCTTCTTTCCTCTTCCGTTGGCTCCTCCACCTTAACCAGCCTATCTACTAGATTCCCATACAGGGCCCTAAGCTCGCGGAGCTCATCTCTAATCTCATCAAGGACAGCAGACAACTCTTTATGCTCCATTTCAGTAAACAATATATTCCCCCTATATAAATACTGAAAACTCGCCAAGGTTCATAGGATAAATGGCCGCTGTTGGTGAGAGGGAGGTCACGCAAGGTAGTTTTAGTCCTGACATTATTACACAGATGGAGCTTCGTGAACTTAAGGAGCTGGTAAAGCTTCTTTTGCTTAGGGTGGAGGCTATGAAGAGGCTCTTATGAAATTTGAGGTAAGATTGTCTAAGAAGGCTTATAGCTAGTTCGAATCGCTTGATAAGCAAGTTTCTCAAGGAATATCTGAGAAGTTGCGTGAGCTTGAAGAATACCCACTTCCTAGGGGTGTGTTAAAGCTATGCTGCGAGGAAGACTCCAGAATAAGAGTAGGCGACTACACGATGAGAACATATTCAGAGAAACATTTGATAGGTATATCCGTAATCTTGAGGAAAGCCATGGCCTTCGAAATAAATTTAAAGATGCGTTAGGGTAGGTGTATAATCTAGTCCACTTTTAGAGTAGTGAAGGGTAAAAATGGGTAAAAGGACATGCGGTATTGTGATGCTTAATCTTTTTATCCTACAAGGCTTGTTCTGCCTTGTATGAGGACTACGGTATCGGTCATAAAGGCGGATGTTGGTAGTGTGGCTGGCCATCACAGGCCGCATCAAGAAATGCTTGACTATGCTGCTAGAAAGCTGAAGGAAGCTGAGGGGACAGGTCTATTGGGGTCTGGCTACGTAACCCACTGCGGCGATGACATCATATTGGTTATGACCCATACGAAGGGAGAGAACAATCCTGAGATACATGGCCTTGCCTGGTCTATATTCAAAGAGGTTACTGATAAAGTATCTAAGAAGCTCATACTATATGGCGCTGGCCAGGACCTGCTCAGCGATGCATTCAGCGGAAACGTTAGAGGTCTTGGACCTGGTGTAGCTGAGCTAGAGTTTGATGAAAGAGGTTCTGACCCGGTTGTTGTATTCGCAGCAGATAAGACAGAGCCAGGCGCGTGGAACATCCCACTATACAGAATCTTCGCATCACCAGACAACACGGCAGGCCTAGTCATAGACCCAAAACTACATGATGGGTTCAAGTTTGAGGTATTAGACCTGATAGAATCTCAAGTCGTAACTTTGAAGACTCCTGAGGAGATGTATGACTTGATTGGGTTGATTGGGACGCCAGGCCGCTACGCCATAAGCAAGATCTATCGTGCAATCGACGACGAGCCAGCAGCAGCCGCAAGCACCACGCGTTTAAGCCTAATCGCTGGCCGCTATGTCGGTAAAGATGACCCAGTTCTGGTTATTCGTTGTCAAGCCGGTTTTCCTGCTGTGGGGGAGGTGTTGAGTGCGTTCGCTGTACCACCCCTTGTTTCTGGCTGGATGAGGGGTAGTCATAGGGGGCCTTTAATGCCTGTCTCCTTCCGTAAAGGCCAGAATGTGGTAAGTTTCTTCGACGGCCCGCCGAGGGTCATGGCTATGGGCTGGCAGGTTTCGAACGGGCGCTTGGTCGGTGTGGATGGTGTTGAGCCCGCCGACCTCTTTGAAGATCCCTTCTGGGAGTACGCCAGACAAAAGGCCGCTGAGCTTGCTGTCTATCTGAGGACGATGGGTGAATTCGAGCCCGCTAGACTCGGCCACGAGGAGATGGAATATACAACGCTTCCGCAGATACTGGAGAGGCTAAAACCACGTTTCAGGCCGGTGGAGGAGAAGCATGCGGCAAAGTCTGCCTAAACTCCATTTATTCTAGATACCATCGACCACCCAAAAGCTGAGGCGATATCGCTCCCCAAAATTTTTTGCCGACAGCCTCTAAAAGAACTGCCATCGCATAAACTAACTCTTCTCCTCTGACGTGAGAGTGGATGGGAATCCCTCAATTCCCGTCCCTTGGAGAACGGCTCAGACCATCCATTGCGATACTATCCTCTCGACCATGTAAAAAATATACGGGTTACGGCCGCTCCCACCTGTTTAGAAGTCTTCCTTGATGAGTGTTTTTCTGCCGTTGGACTGGCATCTCTTGACGGCCTTGCTGACCAGCTCTCGGACGGCGGCATCCAGTCCCTCCAAGGCGTCGGAGCTGAGCCGTGTACCCTCGGGCAGTAACTCTCTAATCCTGGACTCCACTATCACGTATTCCTTGGCCATTTTTCTTCGGCTAGATGCTTTCAGAAAGCCCTTAAGAGCTTTTCTCTGTAAAACGGGGGAGACTTCCCTATAGCTTATATCCATGTGTACGCCGGGTTTTTTAGGGTATTACCCAGCCATGAGATACTACGACGCAGTGAAGAAGGGGGAGTTTAATGCGGCCAAGTCTCAGGAGAGGCTAGCCTCCTATACCGGCCAGGCCTATGCTGCGATGATTGTGAAGGAGGTGGAGGGTGGCTGGAGGCCGGTGGGCGAGGAGGACTTTTACGCCGTGGTCAAGAAAGATTCTGGGGGCTATGTGGTGGTTTTATGCGATGCGGACGGATACGCCAAAGCCCTCTCCCCTGAGATGTCGAGGTTCGCAGCGGAGAAGTGTGTTGAAAAGATGAAGCTGGACGGGATTCAAGAGTATAGCGGCCGGCTCGTCCTACCCCTCTAGAATCCTAGTGAATTTTGCGGCGTCCTCAGCCATGGATATGTTGTTGAACATGAGGTAGGCTTCATCCCAGCCAATCTCAGAGGCTAGAACATCCTTCAGCCTCTCTAGGTCCTCGAGGGTGTAGCGGTAGGAGTAGTTCACCTCCCCATGGCCTAGCCCGTGGAGTCTAGCGTATATTGTGGGCGTGGATACTGCCGGCCTCCTCTTCAGGAGGTCGACAACGTGTATGAGGCCGTATTTACCGCATATCTTGGCCGCCAGCTCGGCCTTCTCCAGCCACTCACCCCTCGGCTCCCAGCCTAGCCTGAACTCACCCCAGGATATGAGGCGGAAAAACCTCTCCGCATTCTCCACGTTCTTGGGTGTGGCCTTGAAGGAGGGCGGTGTCTGAATAACTACAACCCTGGGCCTGAGGGCTTCAGCCATATCCAAGACCGTCTCCCACGCCTTCAGATTCTCCCTCGTGGGTTTGAGGTGTCCGTAGCGGGCCAGATCTCCCGGAGGTTTTTTCATTTTCCTCCATGTGGGGCTGTCGGATGGATGTGTTACAGCCTGCCAGGCCTTCATGTTAAAGACGAAGCCGGCGGGCGCCTCCCTCCTCATCCTCTCCAATGTCTCCAGCCTAGGAACCCTGTAGAATGTTTCTTGAAGCTCCACAGTCCTAAAAATCCTGTAGTAGGCCTTCCTCCCACCCCTGACAGCCCAGCCGCAGCAGCCCACGTAGACCGAGGCCAATACATTGTAAAATATTCCTACATCCTTAAAAGCACATCCAAGCCATCTGTCTATGGTGGCGGCGGGAAAGGCCGGGGAGCTAGCCCTTCCCTGTAACCTGAAATGGGCTACATGCAGGGGCCTGATAACCCGTGGTGCGCCTGAGGCTGCCCACATGGAGGCTGGGTGTAGGCCGTGAGGATACGCCGGGATGGGGCGGCGTAGGGGTGTAAGGCCCTTGTAGGAGGGCCCCAGACCCCTCACACACCGAACCGTGTCAGGCCCGGGAGGGAGCAGCACTAAGGTGTGGCGCCGCAGCCATTCCATAAGCGTGTCCGAGCTGAAACCCAGAACAACATGTGGGTAAGTGCTTGCCAGCCACGGGGGCCGCCGCCACCTAATAAAAAATAAATGGGGTTAGAGTTTACGCCGCCATGTTATGACATATCCTAGACCGCCTAGGAGGACCCCTATGGCCAGCAGTATGATGGAGCCGGCTATCCAGAAGGGGTAGCCGAGTGGAACGCCGTAGAAGATGTTGGTATGGACCTGTCCAGCGTTCCAGCCAAGCCCGCCCACCTCGGGAGGCAGCATGGCTGCGCCGCCCTGGTATCCAGCCGTCATCATCAGCCATGTGGCACCTATAACACCCACATTCATTAGTATGAGGTGAATCCATGCTAGGATGTTGGCGGCTCCGGTGTAGACCTTTCCTAAGACGTTTTCTATGTAGTGGTAGAAGAGGGCGGTCACAGCCACCCCAAGAACACCGATCACAAGGTATAGGGCGTATCCAAGGGTGAACCATGTGCCGGCGCTGCCGAAGGCTATCACCCTGCTGACCTCAGGCCTGAGGAACCACAGCTGGCCCAGCACCACGTAAAGTGTCAGGATTGTCGCCAGAGCGCCTTGGAATATTGCAGCTCCAATGAACCTTGAGGCCCATTTTCCCCTTAAAACTGTCTGTGTCATACCACAGTATTGGAGGAGGTGCCCCAGTATATAAGTAATGTAATATGATGACATAAAAATGTCTATATATTTATACATGGCTGCTGTTGGAAAAGGATTTTTCCTGCATGTTATGCGTTTTTGATGGGGGTCGAGAGGCTGTTCCTGAGCTTTAGGTATCCGACATGGCTTACCCCATCATCCCCGCCCTGTCCCTCTATTGTGGTGTAGGAGGTATGCGGGTTCTACTGCTGGGTGTGGGGTCGGTGGGTGAGGTGATAGCACGCCATCTACACAGGGAGAGTAAGATATCGCTGACGGCGGTCGATAGGGACTGGCAGAGGCTCCGGAAGGTTAGGAGAGCCATCAGGGAGCGGAAGGTCGTGCTTGAGAAGATAGAGAGGATTGACGACCGATCATTCATAGAGGTTTTGAATGGCTCCGACATAGTGATTAACGCTGCCACACCAACAGTGAATCTGGAGCTTATGAAACTCTGTCAGAGATACCGTGTGAACTATATGGACCTAGCCAGCGATGATTTGGATAGACAGCTGAAGATGGATGGGGTGTGGAGGCGGAGTGGTCTACTCGGCCTGATATGCATGGGTGAGGACCCGGGCCTCTCCAACCTTTACGCCAGATACGCATCCAACAAGCTTGACAAAATCTATGAGATAAGGGTGCGGGACGGAGAATACTCCACCAGCAGCAAGTATCCCCTCATCTCCCTCTTCTCCCCGGAGATATACCTTAGCGAGATAACTTCCCCGGCCCACGTCTTTCTGGATGGCCGGCTTAGGAGGCTGCCCTCCTTCAGCGGCTACGAGCTCTACAGCTTCCCAAACCCTGTAGGGACTCTGCCAGTATATCACGTCAGCCATGAGGAGGTCTACACGCTACCGAGATTCATCGGGAAGGGTCTTCAATATGTCGACTTTAAGCTGGTCATCCCCGATGAGGTTGTTAGAGCGGTTAGGCTGCTTAAACGGCTGGGGTTGTTGGCTGGGAGAAAGGTGAGGGTGGGTGATGCCAGTGTAGCTCCCAGAGACCTCCTCCTAACCCTTATTCCCAAGCCCTGGGAGATATCACGGGATATCAAGGGACATGCATGCCTGGTGGTGGATGTCGTCGGCGAGAAGAAGGGCCGGAGAGCCCTCTACTCCCTATACACACACCTCAGCCATGAGGAAGCCTATAAAATGTTCGGGTGCAATGCGACAGCCTATCTGACAGGAACCGTACCCGCCGTAGTGGCTAAGATGCTGGCTGAGGGAAAAATAGAGGGCCAGGGTGTTCTGACACCTGAGCTTCTACACCCAGACCCGATAATCGAGGAAATAGCCAAGAAGCATGTGGACAGCTATCTAAAATCCTCACAGGAGGGTAGGATTGAAAAAATCCCAAAACCAGATTAAAAGACCTCATCTGATGGCGTGGTTCTGCATAAGCCATTACTGAGATGATGCATTCACGAAAAATATATCTATCCTCTCGGCCTGGGAAACTACATGCTAACGGGCCAGCCTGTTAAACGTATTAACGACCGTAAATTTATCACCGGCGGTGGGACATACACCTCTGACATATGGTTTCCCGGAATGCTCCATGTTGTCTTCGTTAGGAGCCGCATGCCCCACTCGAGGATAAAGGACGTCGTTCTGCCGGCGAGGTATGAGGGCCGTGGTGTCTATCTCTACACTTTCGAGGATGTGGGTGAGCTGGGTGAGCTGGATGTGGAGGCGGCCGACGAATACTCCAAGCCTGTATACCAGAGGGTGTTGTGCGATGGAGAGGCCAACTTCTACTTGGAGCCGTTGGCGGCTGTGGTGGCTCAGAGCAGGTGGGAGGCCTTAGATGCTGCTGAGGCTGTTGAAGTGGATTACGAGCCATTACCCGCTGTCACAGACCCTGAGAAGGCCTTAGAGCCTGACTCAGCCCTAGTACACCAACATCTGGGCAGCAACATCTACTATCACCAGACCTTCTCCTCAGGAGATGTCGAGTCAGCCTTCCGGAAGGCCTACAAAGTGGTCAGGGTTAGGCAGCGTATTCAAAGGATTGCGCCCGTAGCCTTGGAGACAAGGGCTGTAGTGGCCAAATATGACTCGGGGAACGATTTTCTAACGGTCTGGTCTACAACACAGAACCCCCACAGGCTTAGGAGTTTCCTCGCATCACATCTGCAGAGGAGGGAGAGCACTATAAGGGTTATAGCGCCGGATGTGGGCGGCGGCTTCGGCTCCAAACTCAGCATCTATCCGGAGGAGCTCCTTATACCCTATCTGGCGATTAAGCATTCAAGGCCTGTGGCATGGCATGAGGCGAGAAGTGAGAATTTCACCAACACCAGCCATGGAAGGGATATGGTGGGCTATATCGAGGCGGCTGTGGATAGCCGGGGGAAGATACTTGGGATCAAGGCACGGGTGATAGCAGATATCGGAGCATACCCCTACGGGTTCACGAGGGAGATGGCCCAGCTGGCGGTCCAGATGATAACCGGATGCTACGACATCAGAGACGTTGAGGCGGAGGTCTTTTCGGCCTACACCAACAAGGCACCCATATCACCATACAGGGGTGCGGGAAGGCCTGAAGCATCCTACTTTATCGAGAGGACTGTAGAGAGAATCGCTAAAACGCTCCAGATGGACCCTGCCGAGGTTAGGCTGCGTAACTTCATAGCAGGCAGCCAGTTCCCCTACAGCACCGCCATAGGCTACACATACGACACCGGAGACTATGAGAGGGCCCTCAAGAAGGTTTTGGAGGTCGCAGACTATAGGAGCCTTCGTGAAGAGCAGAAAAGGATGAGGGAGAGGGGCGTGTTGATGGGGATAGGCTTTTCATCATATGTGGAGGTCTGTACCTTCGCGGAGCAGCCGGCATCCGTCAGGGTGGCTCCCGACGGCTCAGTAACAGTTTACTCAGGAACGTCACCCCACGGCCAGGGTGACGAGACAGCTTTCGCCCAGATAGTATCCGACATACTCGGCGTCCCCCTGGATAGGATAACCATACTCCACAGCGATACATCTCTGGGGCTTCCGGGGCAGGGTACAGCCGGTAGCTGGACTCTGGCGTCGGGCGGGAACGCTATATTGTCGGCCTGCAAAAAGGTGCTGGAGAAGATGCGTCAAATAGCGGCCCACCTCCTAGAGGTGAGGTATGAGGATATAGAGTACGGGGATGGGAATTTCTACGTGAAGGATGACCCGTCGAGGAGAATGGGCTTCAAAGATGTGGCATCAGCCGCCTACAGTGTGGGTAGGCTGCCTCCAGAGATATCTCCAGGGCTTGAGGCCTCGGATTTTTACGTGCCGGAGCTGACCTTTCCATTTGGCTCCTACATCGCCGTGGTGGAGGTTGACCCGGAGACTGGGTATGTGAGGGTGAGGAAGGCTTTCATGGTGGATGACTGTGGAAGAATAGTCAACCCCCTCCTAGTTGATGGGCAGATCGTGGGTGGCGCTGTTCAGGCCTTGGGCCAGGCTCTGTATGAGGAGCTGGTCTATGGCGAGGATGGGACGTTGATAACCTCCAACCTCTCAGACTATCTCATACCCTCATCCACTGAAGCCCCAGTCTTCATCCTAGAGAAGACCACCACACCGGCCACCAACCCGCTAGGAGCCAAAGGTGTCGGAGAAGCATCTACGGTAGGCTTCACACAGGCCGTGGTGAACGCCATCGAAGATGCTGTGGGCGTCGAGATAGATGAGACCCCTGTAACACCCTACAGGCTCTGGAAAGCGATAAGAAGGAATAAACACCTTTAGAGAAAGCTTATATCCATAAATCAGCCCAACGTTTTCGGGATGAAAAATGAGGTTATACTTCAGTCGGTCAGCAAGTCCTACGACCGGATACAGGCGGTGAGGGATGTCTCCCTAAACATCGGAGGGAACGAGTTCTTCTCTATTCTGGGACCGAGTGGATGTGGTAAGACCACCCTTCTGAGACTTGTGGCGGGTCTTGAGTCACCTGACAGCGGCGTAATATCCATAGGTGATAGGGTTGTGAATAATCTACCGCCCCACAAGCGGGAGGTGGGGCTGGTCTTCCAGGGGACAGCCCTATTCCCCCACATGAATGTCTTCGAAAACATCGCCTTCGGCCTCAGGATGAGGTCCTACCCGAAAGGCGAGATTAGGGAGAGGGTTATGGAGGTGCTGCGGATGATGAATATGCCTCCGGAGATTTTCGCCCATAAGAGGGTGGACCAGCTGAGCGGAGGCGAGAGGCAGAGGGTGGAGATTGCCAGGTCACTAGTCTTTGAGCCCCGGGTCCTCCTCCTCGACGAGCCCCTCGGACCGCTGGACCTTAAGATAAGGCAGAAGATGCAGCAGGAGCTGAAGAGAATCCAGAGGATGGTGGGCACAACCTTCATATACGTAACCCATGACCAGACCGAGGCCCTTATAATGTCGGATAGGATAGCTGTGATGAACCGTGGAGAGGTTTTGCAGGTGGGGACGCCTGAGGAGATATACTCGTCACCCGCCAACAAATTCGTAGCCGACTTCATCGGGGAGTCCAACCTCATAGAGGGCGAGGTGGGTGAAGACGGCCTCTTCCACATTGACGGGCTCCCACCCATCATGGTCTCGGACATGGATAAGAATTCAGGTGTGAGGGGGAGGGCGTTCCTCTGTATAAGGCCTGAGAAAATCTCCATATATGCCGAGGCGGAGCACGACAACTCCGTATCCGGGATAGTCCTGGACAAGTCCTATGTCGGAACCCACGTCGTGTACAGGGTGGAGGTAGGTGATAGATACGTCTTCACAGTATATTCAAACACTTCGTCAAGAAGTTTCAGGTTGGGTGAGAGGATATCGCTGGGCTGGAGGTCCAGCGACGGTGTTCTGGTGAAGGGGTGATGCATCCCTGAAGAAAATAGGTGGGAGGAATCTGGCCATAATACTGGCGCCGCCTGCCATCTTCTACCTCATATTCTTCATCCTTCCCTTCCTAAACACGGTGGCCGTCAGCTTCGGCGTCATCCTACCCAGCCAGTCCCAGATAGTGCGTGGGGAGGTTTTCACCCTATCATATTATCAGCAGGCCTTGGACCCGCTCTTCCTAAAAATACTAGCCCGCTCTCTCCTACTTGCCCTCTCCACGACGGTAGCCTGCATTTTAATCGGGTATCCCGCAGCCTACTACATAGCCTTCAAAGGTGGCAGATACAAGAACCTCCTACTCCTCCTCTTCATCCTCCCGCTGTGGGTTACATTCCTTCTGAGGGGATACGCACTTCTCACCCTACTAGGCCCCGAGGGCGTCCTAAACTCCATCCTCCTCAACCTTGGACTCATCAGAGAACCCCTCTACATGATCTACAACGAGTTCGCAGTCTTGCAGGGAATGGTATATGGATACCTGCCCTTCATGATACTGCCCCTCTACGCCAGCCTCGAGAAAGTGAGGAAGATCTACATAGAGGCATCCCGTGTGATGGGTGCGTCCAGCCTCAAAGCCTTCTGGAAGATAACCCTACCCCTAAGCCGGCCAGGCCTCGTGGCAGGCTCCCTCCTCACCTTCATCCCCGCTGCAGGCGAATTCATAATCCCCTCATTCCTCGGAGGACCCTCAGAGGTTTACATCGGCACCATGATATACTCAGCCTTTATCAGCGCCCGGAACTGGAACTGGGGGGCTGCGCTCTCCATGGTCTACATAGTGATGATACTGGTGGGCGTGCTCCTTTACATGAAGTATTCGAGGGAGGAGTTGAGGATTTGAGACGGCTAGGTGACTTAGCCCTGAAGGTCTACGTAGCCCTAGTCCTCGCAGTCCTCTACATCCCCCTCTTTGCGATGGCGGCCGCATCCTTCAACCATGGGAGGTCGCTGCTGAGATGGGAGGGCTTGTCACTGGAATGGTATTTGAGGGCCTTAACCAACGATAGAATCCTGACAGCCCTCCTGAACAGCTTCTGGGTGGCCTCGGCTGTATCTCTCCTGGCTGTGGGTCTAGCCCTCCTGGCCGCCATCTCTGTTGATAAGCTATCATCCCGCATCAGAACATCCCTCCACAACATCTTCTATCTCTCGATTATTGTTCCGGAGATTGCCGAAGCCTTAACCCTGGCGGTTTTCTTCATCTCGGTAAACGCCCCCCTAGGCTCGGCGACGGTGGTGTTGGGGCATCTGGTATGGTTTCCCCTCGTGTATGTAGTATTGAGGGCCCGGATGGCCGGCCTCCCACCCACATACGAGGAGGCGGCTAGAGTGCTGGGGGCTTCAGGCTTCAGGACATTCTTCCACGTAACACTACCCCTTCTGGGCCCGGGGATTGTAACAGGCGGCCTCCTCATCTTCACCTGGTCCTGGGACAGCTTCATCAAAACCCAGTTCACCAGGGGTCCTGGTTTCGAGACCCTTCCCGTCTATATATGGAACGCAGTGGGCGGACGTGGGCGTGGTCTCTCTCCGGAGGTCAACGCGGTAGCAACCCTATCCATCATCGTCTCAATAGTTCTGGCAGTACTCTACTCAAGGTATAGGAGCAGGCTATGAGGCCAGAATCTCAAGCCACGCCCTAGTCAGCATCTCCTTCTGCTCCGGGGTTCTGTTAAGCCACATCTCATGTCTATCTATAACTTCAGGGGGAGGATAGATGCTTTCATCATTTTTAACGTCTTCAGGTAGCATCTCGTAGGCGAGGCTGTTGGGGGTGGCCAAGCTGTTGAAGAGAACGTGTGCGACCTGGACGGCTGGCTCAAGCATGTAGTTTATGAAGGCGTAGGCCGCCTCCACGTTCTGAGCCGATTTGGGAATCACTAGCGAGTCCTCCCATATCTCAGCCCCCTCCCGGGCCGCAACATACTCCACATTATTGGTGGAGTCCTGCCAAGTCCATGACTCGCTCACCCAGAACCTGTCCTCGGCAAGTCCTGGGATGTACTCGGATGGCCCTGCATAGGTGGCCAGATAGGGCTTCTGCTGAATCATCACCTCCTTGGCCTCTTCGACGTTTTCAGGTGTTATGTCGTTGATTGATTTTCCGAGGATTGTCTTGATAACCACGGGGATGGTTTCGACGCCTCCCGGTATCATGGTGGCCCGTCTAACTCCGTCTCTGGGGCTGTATTTGGGTAGGAAGTGGTCGAAGTCGAAGAGGGAGTCTCTGAAGCCTGTAGGCCAGTCCTCCTCCGCAATCCTATCGGTTCTGAAGGAGATTCCGGTGGTCCCCATCTCCACAGGTACGGAGAACCTGCGTTGTGGGTCGAAGGGTGGTGAGAGGATGTTTTTGATGAATCCTGTGAAGGCATATCTTTTGAAGTTGGGTATGCGGTCCAGGTCTAGCTCCAGAAGATATTTCTCATGCTCCTCCCGAGTTAGGCCACCCATCGTGACCGAGGTCACGTCATAGGGCATCTGCCCCGTGAGAAGTTTGGCGAAGACCTCATCGCTGGACTCGAAGGTGTCGAAGATGACCCTTATCCCAGTCTTCTCCTCGAAGAAGGTTATCAGCTGTTCCGGAATCGTCTCAGACCAGAAATATATCCTCACCTCCCTGTCCCTTATCTCATACTGGGCCAGCTTCTCCCTCAGATCCCTGATCTCCGCCTCCAGACCGGCCACAACATCCCTGGACACTCCTCCCGTGGAAGACCCTAGGACGTAGCCTCCTGCAACCCCTGCAATCGCTCCTGCGACCGCTGCGCCCACCGTTTTGAAGAAGGACCTGCGACCTCCCGCCATACGAATATCCTAAAATAGTGAGTCCAATGTCAAATAAATCTTTTCCTGGAAGAGATACGATTAAATACTTAAAAAAACACGCAATTTAAATATTCTACGTATTAAGTTGTTTTCTGACATTTATATCCAGAAAAAGATATTTTCCACCAAAAAGTTATATCCACCGCCCCCCACATCTAAGACATGGCCGTGGAGACTCAAATCAATAACACCTTAATGAGGCATGGGAAGAGTCTGGAATATCTCGCCAGTGCTAGAAATCTGATCCCGTCAGGTGTCTCATCCCTTATGCGGGTGATGACACCTTATCCTATCGTAGCCTCCCATGCCAGCGGCTCGAGGCTCTGGGACATAGATGGCAACTGCTACATCGACTATCTCCTCGGGTTTGGAGCCCTCATCAACGGCCACAGCCATCCCAAGATAGTTGAAGCCGTCGTGCGGCAGGCCGAGAAACTCCTTCTGGCGGGGACGCCCTTGGAGCTGGAGTATGAGGTGGCCAAGAAGATAGCGAAGATGGTCCCCAACGCCGAGAGAGTTTTGTTCACCACCTCGGGCACCGAGGCCACCATGGAGGCGATAAGGATAGCGAGGGCTGTAACCGGAAAAACCAAGATATTGAAATTTGAGGGGGCGTACCATGGACACCATGACTACGTCCTCTGGAATGTCGACTCCTACAGCCCGGGCCTGGAGATTAACCCATACCACCTACCCGGCTATCCGGGAATCCCCTCGGTGGTGAGCAGAACAGTCCTTATAGCTCCGTGGAACCAGCCCGACATCGTCAGGAGAATTGTGAGGCGTAACCGCAGCTCTTTGGCAGCCATAATTGCGGAACCCATCATGGCCAACTGCGGCGTCATAATGCCCAAGGAGGGCTTCTTAAAGGAGCTGAGGGAGATAGCCGACGAATACGAGGCCCTCCTCATCTTCGACGAGGTCTTGACAGGCTTTAGGATAGCCCCCGGAGGTGCCCAGGAGTATTTCGGCGTCAAACCCCACCTCGCCACCTTCGGAAAGGCTTTGGGAGGCGGTGTACCCATAGCAGCCATAACCGGGGACGCAGAAATCCTCGACAACGTGGCGCCTGGGAGGATTGGGTTCGGTGGGACCTACAACGCCCACCCGCTAGCTCTGGCAGGCGCCGCCGCAAACCTAGACCTCCTCATGAGGAATGAGTATGAGGCATTCAGGAAGTTATACGAGGTGGGGGAGAGGCTGATAAGAGGCCTCCGGGATGTTATAGAGGATTCGAGGGTATCGGCGATCATACAGGGCTTAGGCCCTATGTTCCAGGTTTTCTTCACAGAGCTCCCCGAGATAACTAACAGCCGTCAGACCGTGGAGGGTGTGGATAAACAAGCCTTCACCCGTTGGCAGAACAACCTGTTGAGAAACGGCGTCCTAATCCACTCCTCATGGTTTGAGAGAATAACCATATCAACCCAGCACACACTGGAAGATGTGGACAAGACGGTTGAGGCAGCCCAGATATCCTTCAAGGCCTTGGGAAGTTAGGATGGTATGAGGCTGGCGGTTTTAGGAGGGGCAGGCCTGACAGGACAGTGTATAGTGAGGATACTGTCGGCCTCCAGAGATGTCGAGGAGGTTGTGGTATGTGACATCAGCAGGGAAAAGCTGGAAAAACTCTCTGAACAACTCGACAGCGGGAAGATAGAAACATTCCAGGTTGATGTAAGGGATGTGGAGAAGACAGCAAAGGCGGTAGCCGGCGTTGATGTTGTCGTAAACGCTGTCCAGTACTACTTCAACTTGGAGGTGATGAAGGCTGCCTTGAAGGCTGGAGCCCACTACCTAGACCTTGGAGGCCTATACCACATGACCCTACGGCAGCTGGAGTTCAGCCAGCAGTTTAGAGACGCCGGATTAGCAGCCATCATCGGGTTGGGAGCCCAGCCAGGCATATCCAACATTATGGCAAGGCTCGCATGCGAGAACCTCGATAAGGTAACATCAATCACAATACGTGATGGGTATAGAGATCTTTCAGCCTCATCAGGGTTTAGGGTTACATGGTCTCTACAGACGCTGATGGATGAGATGGTGATGGATGCCATCATCTACGAAGACGGTGAGCTAAGGGCAGTACCGGCTCTGAGCCGGTGGGAGGAGGTATCCTTCCCCGAGCCTGTGGGGCCGATGAGGACCTATGTGACCATCCACTCCGAGGTGGCCACCCTCCCCACTTCTTTCAGAGATAAGGGGTTGAGGAGATGTGACTGGATGGAGGGGGGAGAGGACCTTCTAAAGCTCAAGTTTCTGGCAGACCTAGGGTTCGGCCTCACCGAGATTGAGGCGGCCGGCTCCAAGCTCAGGCCTAGAGCCTTCTTGGCGGACCTGCTGGAGTCTAGGGGGTTGGTGGGCTATAGCTCCGGTGAGACGCCCAACGACTGGGAGGTGACGAGGGTTGTGGTGGAGGGTGAGCGTCTTGGGGCAAGGAGTGTGTGGGTCCTGGATGCGGTGATTCCGCCGAAGCCTGAGTGGGGGATGAGCTGCTCCCAATACGGTGTAGGTGTCCCAGCAGCCCTCGGAGCATTGATGCTTGCCGGCGGGGAGATAGAGGGTAGTGGTGTCCTACCGCCAGAGAGATGCGTCGACCCACAAAAATTTATAGAAAGGCTGGGGAAGTATGGGGTGAAGGTGAGGCTGAATAGGAGCGAGGACCTTAACTAGAGAACCTCCTCCACGGATATCTTGGGCGTGCCCCTCCTGATTTCGGGGACAGCCTTCTTCATGGCCTCCAAGGCATCTTCGATATCTTGTTCGCTATGCTGTGTCGAGATTGTCCACTGCTCGTCATACCCCAGCGCCTGCGGAATAACGCCGTGATTCACCATGGCTACAACCCATGAATACCACCTCCCGAAATCGTTCAACCTTACAAAGTCCCGCCAATTCCTTACCCTCTTATCGGTGAAGTAGACCGTCCCACTGTTGGCGAAGGTGGCTATGTTGAACTTGATACCCGCATCCGACAAGATGTCAGAGTATCCCGACGCCAGCTTATCGCTGAGGTCTTGACATCTTCTCAGGGCTTCCTCGGTGAGGATTTCCCTCAATGTGATATATGCGGCCGATACCGAGAGTATGTTGGAGTTGAAGGTTCCCCCATGGGCTGTCTTCTTCGGGCCTATCGTCTCCATTATCTCCCTTCCTGCGAGAACGGCTGATAAGGGATAGCCGCCGGCTATAGCCTTGGCCACCACGATTATATCCGCCCTAACGCCGCACCAGTCCTGCACACCTCTAAACATCTTCCCACCCGTCTTCACCTCGTCAAAGATTAGGAGGGAGTTGTACTCGTCGGCCAGCTCCCTCAACCCCTTGATAAACTCGATATCGGGCACGACAACACCCATATTCATGGCCACAGGCTCCAGGATGATGCCTCCCACCTCGTTGCCATATTCCCGCATCAGCTTCTCCACACCATCCAAGTCGTTGTAGGACGCAACCAGGGTGTATTCTTTCAGAGACTCTGGATATCCCCATGAGGCTGGGACAGGCAGTGGCGAGGATTGGTGGCCGGCCCTATAGATGTCGGGCTTGACGCTAACCATAACCATCTCATGGGAGCCGTGAAAACATCCTTCAAACTTGAGGATTTTAGGCCTGCCCGTGAAAGCCCTGGCCAGCCTAACTGCCAGCAGGGTCCCCTCCAGTCCCGTGGTGGAGAACCTTACCATGTCATAGCCATAACGTGACGTGATAAGTTTAGCCAGCAGGACAGACCTCTCAGTCTCGAAACCGTAGATGGTGCCTTCCTCTATAACGTTTCTCAGCTCCTCCACAAGTCTCGGATGGGCGTGGCCTACACCCAAAGCCCCAAAGGCCATGTTAAAGTCGATATACTCGTTGCCGTCAGCATCCCATATCCTAGAGCCCCTACCCCTCCTCATGAAGAGGGGGTATGGGTCGAAGATTCTCCAGTTGCTGTGGACACCATAGGGTGTATATCTCAAGGCCTCATGATACAGCATCCTCGAGCTCTTTGTCTTCTCCGAAAACTGGCTGGCTGAAGGGGCTTCGGGATACATACGGCACTGAAGGGCCTTATCACGCATATAAGCGTTTATCGGCATCCCTGCAATGTTTTAAGGGCTGATGGCAAGATATAGGCTCTGGACGATGTACTATGGCTTGTTGTTGAGACGGCTGCGGCTCTTATCCTTCCACCACGTTGGTCTGGGACTGCTCTCTGAGGAAGGTGAGAAGGTAGTGGGGTCCTCCGATACCTTTCCCTGTTGCGCCGCTGGCCTTCCATCCGACGAATGTCTGGGCGCCCGGCCATGCACCGGTCGTGGCTCCCCCTCTCCTGTTGGCGTATGCTACACCGAACTCGATTTTGTTGAAGAAAAACTCCACCTCCCTAGGGTCTTCCGAGAATATCCCCGCTGTGAGGCCGTATTCCGTGTTGTTCGCCTCCCTCAAGGCCTCTTCAAGGGTCTCAAATTCGCTGACGAGGAGTATGGGTAGGAAGAGCTCCTGCTTGAATAGGATGTGGTCTCGGGGTAGCTTGTCTATTATGGTGGGCTGGACATAATATCCCTTCTCCCATTCACCGCCGGACAATACTTCCCCGCCGTAGAGTATCTCTCCTCCATCCCTTTTAGCCATCTCCACATAGCGTCTAAAATTCTCCACGGCCCTCCTGTTTATCACAGGACCCATAAAGACCTCCCTTCTCCTGGGGTCTCCGACCTTCAGGGCGCTGGCCTCTCTAACCAGCTCCTCTAGAAACCGGCTCTTTATCCCTTTCTGAAGGTATAGCCTCGACGTCGCAGAGCATTTCTGCCCGCAGTATCCAAAGGCAGCCCTCACCACACCCTGCACACCTTTCCTGATGTCGGCTTTATCAGTGACTATTGTTGGGTTCTTACTCCCCATCTCCAGCACGATGGGCTTGGGGTATGGCTGGGAAGATGTGAATCTGCGGTAGAGCCTCATCCCCACATCCTTCGAACCTGTGAAAGCTATCCCTGCCACGTCGGGGTTTGAGGTTATCTCCCCTTCGAAGGCTTCACCTGGCCCTGTAACGTAGTTGATGGCTCCCGCAGGGACTCCCGCATCTCTGAAGACTTGGTAAAGTAGGAGGCCTGAGAGGGGTGTCTCGCTGGTGGGTTTGAAGACCACAGTGTTACCTGTTATCAACGCGCCTAGGATCATCCCGTTGGCCAGCATGAAGGGGAAGTTGAAGGGGGAGATGACGACCCAGACGCCGTATGGTCTAGCCACCATCTTACACCGCTCTCCAGGGCCTCCAGGCCCCATATCCCTGACATATCCCCTATTCTCCTCCATTATGCCTGCATAGTATCTTAGGGCGTCAATCGCCTCCCAGCACTCGGCAAGAGCCTCGGTCCTGTTTTTACCAGCCTCATATGTGATGACGGCCGCTATCTCGAACTTCCTCTCATCTATGAGTTGGGCCGCCTTCCTCATGATATTCACCCTCTCCCGCCAGTCTAGGCCAGACCATTCGGCGAACCTAGCCTTGGCCTCCTCTATGGCCTGCGACATGTGTACGGCGTTACCCTTCTGGAAATACCCAACAACGATAGACGAGTCTATGGGGCTTCTCTCCTCGAACTCCCCATCGCCTGAGAAGACCTCCCTCCCACCAATATACATGGGATAGTGTCTCCCAAAATATCGGTCAGCCACATCTTTTAGAGCTCTCTCGTAGGCTGGATGGATGCTCTCATCGGCGAATAGGGAGACGTAGGTTATTTTCCCAGTTCCCGAGGACATCGGAAAACCCATGCCCATCATCTAATTTAAGCCTTCCCACATCCCGATTCTTTTATGGTGTGGAGGGTTATGGGGTGTAGAGAGGCTTGGAATCCTCTATTATGCGGGGCTCTACTCTCTTGAGGGAGATGTAGTATGGGGAGAGGCTTAGCAGGGCTTGATGGGTTGTCCCGGAGTAAAATCTGAGATTGGAGACACCGGCTCTCTCAGCCTTCTATCTATCACCTCTTCATAAGAAGGGTTTCTGTGGCTTTCAAGATGATGAGCACCGAGTCTCCAGGGGAAATTTTAAGACGTTTTAGGCTATCAGTCGTTATAACGGACTTCACTTCCTGGCGGTCGTCCAGGTCGACGCTAACCATGCTTATCACGTCTCCTTCAGTCACATCCTTCACACGGCCTGTGAGTATGTTTCTAGCGCTGAGTCTAAGTTCTATGAAGGATTTGACGAATCCTGGCCTGCGGATTGATTGGGCGGAGTAGTATGCTTCGAGGAGCTTGCGTCCCAGCTCCGTGAGATGCGTCATACCTTTGTATCTTCCTCCCCGGAAGGATTGGACGGGTTTGCCGCCTGCCCTCCTCTCAATATCCTTCAACCAGTTTAGGGCTGTTCTGTAGCTGATACCCATCTGGAGAGAGGCTGAGGATATGCTGGATGTTCTGCTTATAGACTCGAGAAGCTCAAACCTATCCTGTTCGAGGCTGAGGATCTTCCCCTCTAAGTTGATGACCACCATGGCCGATATGCACCGATATGAATCACTAGGTCAAGCTATATAAGGATGAGGAGTTTTTCCGGAGTTGTGATGAGTAGGAAATTCATTTTATCCCTCACATTGGTTATATTCGCATCGGCCGCCACCGCCCTATACGCGGCTACTCCAAGCCAGAAACCCATCGTTATCTACTCCGCACCAACCTTGAGGAACGTCTCAAACCAGCTAGCCATCCTGGCCGGAGAGCCGGTAGATATCCGAGTCTTTGGCAGCGTCGCCGCAGCCAACCTCATAAAGTCGGGGCGCATCCCCGACCTCTTCCTCACAGTTGACAGCGAGCTGAAGCACGGACTCAGCTATCGTAGGGAATACTTGTTAGGCCATTTCAGGCTGACCCTTGTCTGCCAGAAAGGTATTGAAAGCCTTGATACGTTAAAGACAGCGAAGATTGGGTTGGCAGACCCCAATCAAGCACCCATCGGGTACAGGGCTTTAGCCGCAATATACCTGATAGCGAGAGAACATTTTCCAGAGCTCATAAACGAGGTCCAGCGGGACCTAAACATACGCTTTCAACATTCTGGAGACACCCTACTCATGGAGCTCTCGGAGATATCCGCTTCTGGGAGGTTCTTCTTGAGGCCAAACTTGGACATCGTGGGAACACTACTTGAGTCCAAGGGCGTAGACTGTATCTTCGCCCACTATCCATTCATAATAGTAAGAAACTACACCCAAACATACAGTATTATTGAACTGCCTACGAATCTGAACTTCGAGACAGACCCGCCGTTCAAAATCGTGGCCAAGCTTGAAACCGGTGATATCGAGGTGAGACGGTTCGAAGCCTCGGCCCTCAGCTTTAGTGAGAGGGGCGATAGGCTGATCGAGGTGTTGAGGCTGGTTAACCTAGCCAGTGCTGGAATAAAGCCTGCTGGTTGATGAGCTATGAGTGGCTTTATGAAAACTGCCATCGTAGCACTTGCTGGAGTCTATGTCGCCGTGCTCTATCTACCTCCGCTATTCTACCAACGTCTAACACTCCCCCCAGACCCCTTCACCTCTCTAGCGAACACAGCATTGGCTGCGTCGGCGGCGTCGCTGCTGGCTTTTCCTCTGGCCGTATTGCTGGGGTTCTACATCGCTGCCAGAGGCCTAGCAGCAATCCTCCCCTTTCTGATGTTCGCGACTGCGATACCTCACATCGCTGTAGGGCTTATGCTTCTGCCGCTCTTTATAGCCCTCAACCTCGTGGACACATGGCCTGCCGTCATCTTAACAATGATGTTTGTTTCGCTGCCGTTGGGTGTTGGCTCTATAGCTTCAGGGCTCTCCACCTCCGTCAAGTCTCTTGACGAATTCCTCACCTCGCTGGGTGTTGGAGAGCTTAGCAACGTCTGGATACATCTAAGGGCTATGGGGGTGGGAGGCGCAGTCTCATTCCTCCTTATGTGGTTGAGAGCGTTCTCGGAGCTTGGGGCACTCCTGATCGTGGGAAACAGGCCCCCGACGGTGGGCGTGTACATGTTCGAGCTTTTCCAGTCAAGCGGGGCTGAGACATCTGTTCCCTACGCCTTAATCGTGGCAACCATAGGCATAGCCTTCAGCGGATTACTTTACATCATTTCATGGAGGAGGGGTTAGCTTGCTTGTTGTCGAGGGACTTGAGGTCGAGAGGAGAGGGCTCAAGCTGAAAGTCGATAGGCTTGTTTCATCGAGGGTAACCGTCATACTCGGGCGGAACGGTTCAGGAAAAACCACCCTCCTGAGAACCATAGCGGGATATATAAAGCCTCGGAGAGGAGTCATAACGTTGAACGGCCGCGACATCACCAACCTCCCGCCGGCTGAGAGGGGGGTCGGCTACATGCCTCAACACCCGGTCAGACTCCCCTTCAAACCAAGAGACGCAATCCAGTACTTCGCCAAAGTTTTCAAAGTAAACCCGGAACCAGTAATAGATAAAATGTGTTTGGAGCCTATCCTGCGTAAAGAGAGACTGTCCGGTGGGGAGGGCCAGATACTGGCCCTAGCCATCCTCTTACTGAGGGGTGCGGGTCTGCTTCTGCTGGATGAGCCGACTACAGGCCTTGACTTCCCCAACAGCGTCAATTTCTGGAATCTCGTCAAGTCCCTCAACATTCCGATGGTTTACGTCACCCATAGCCCCGTTGAGGCGGCTTCCGTAGGTGATGAAATATACCTCGTCGAGAACGGCATACTCAAGGGGCCTTTCGAGAACAAGCTGCGGAACAGGATTGAGGAGATGGTGGAGGAGCTTAACCTATACAAGAAGATGGCCGGAGAAGTAGAGTGGAGCCGTCTGGACTAGAAGAGATAAACCGGGAATAAAGCAACCTCGGGGGTTTCTTGAGACGGCCACCGCCCTGATGGCTGAACCCCTCTACCTGGCCAGTTTGACGTTTTTCTCCCTACCAACCCTTGTCCGCACGACCTTGCCCTCGTTCTCGAGGTATTTGAGGACGGCGCTAACAGTTGACTTTGGTAGCCCGCTCTCCCTAACTATCTCTGACTGAGGTACGGAGCCTCCATGTTTTCTAATTATCTCCAAGACCTTCTGGACGTCTCCATGTCCGGAGGGACTTTTCACCAACCGTTTTCCGAGGACGAAGGCCGCCACCGCTCCGGAGGCACCTGTGCCAGCCAGAATAACGGCCAGCCCTCCAGCCGCCCAGCCGTCGGATTTCGCAGTCTCTACTGGTTTTAGGATGAGCCTCGGCTCTCCGTCGGAGAAAGACCTCTTACCCACCCATTCTACATATCCGGGCCCCAAGCCGTCAGGTGGCGGTCCCACCTCTGAGAGAGACATTTTGGCCGGGTAGTCTATTCGCAGCCTCTCACCATCGAGGAGAAACAGGCCGCCCACGAAGACATCACCTACTCTCACCTCTCCATCCTGTGTAACTATAGCAAAACCCACCCACTTGAACTTCAGAGTTATGATTGCAACGCTCCCGCTCAACGTCTCTCCAAGTCGGACGCCCACTGTGAAGTTTTCCACAGCCATCTCCCTCCCGGTCAGGTTGGACGCCTCAGCCACTATCGTCCTTATTCTATCGGCATAGCCTGCAGCTGTCTCGTTTAAACGGTCTACGGCCATCCTGAAAAGCTGCTCATCCCCCTCCCTCACAGGATATCTGTATTCGACGGCCCATTCAGCCGAGCCGTCGGGTGAGAGGGCAATCTTGTAGTAGGTGAACTGTGGGCTTGCCTGAAGAGGTACAGCCAGCAGAAGTAGGAGAGCCATCGACAGCATTCCGAGTAGGGTTAGGGTAAGCCTGCATGTAAATTTGTCTGCTCGACTTTTTTCGATTCGTCAGCTGTTTCTGCTGCCTCTGCCGTTTTGCCGGCCCCTCCCATCTTCTGCTACGTGGTTTTGGTCTCGTGGAGTTGTTTCAGGGGGGTGTTGGCTGTCTCCCCTTCCATTCCCACACCCCTCGCCAGCGATGTTGTCCTGCCGATGTCCTTGTCCATGCCTCCCATCTCCTCCTTCGGGGAATGTCTGGCTGCCGTCCATGTTCGGGGGGATACCTCCACCGCTCCTATTTTCAGATGGGCCCCTCCATCCGTCTTCGCTTGCCTGGCTTGCGGTGCTGTTCCCCTCCTCACCGTACACCCTCCTCGACTCTCTGAATTCTTCAGCCAAACTCCTAGCGGCCTCCGAAACGTTTTCTCCGAACTCCCTGCCCAACTCCCTCAGCCTCTCGACCTTCTCCTTCACAACGTCTCGCAGCCCGGACCGCATCTCTTGGATGAGATGGCCAAGCTTCTCGGACATTTTCACCGCAGCTTTCAGCTGGGCCCGTAGGTCGGCCAGCCCTGCAAGAAACTCTACACGGGATATGTTTCCGGCTGCGTAGGATTCTCTGAGCTCTTCAATCCGCTGCATTATCTCCTGAACCCTACTGAGACGTTCCTCGACGAAGTCCATTATCAGCTTGGTCTTATCCTCGAGGAGGGTGTGTAGCCTGACCCTAAACTCTAAGATTGTCTCGTTGATGAGCTCTTTATGCTCCTCTATTATTGACTTCAGCTCCTCTTTTAGCCTTAGGCCGAGGCTCGGCCGCTCGTCAGGGGATGCGCTAACCTGCGCCACCATCAATAATGGGAGTACGGCTGAAGATAGCGTAAGCAGAAGAACGAGAGAAATAGCCGGGAATCTCACCACGTACATGGCAGGGAAAACCTTGGAGAGCCGTCCTTTAAACTGCTCCATTTTGGAGACGCCATAATAAAGCCCTAGAAGCTTCAAAACGGTTCAGGACCGTTCTAACGTTTTTATGGCATACGGTTTAGGATAGCTTATACCGCCTAACGCTACATGGGCTGACGAGCTCCTACAGGTTCATAAATGCTCCGGGTCAGGCTTTTTGACTATCTTCCAAAGCCTCCCCGGGTTTAGCGGTGTGCTGACTATCTCGATGTTGAAGCCCTTGAGCGCATTCTCCACAGCCGACGCTATAGCTGCTGCTGAAGGGATTGTAGCTCCCTCGCCAGCCCCCCTAACTCCGAGAGGGTTTGCCGTGGAATAGGTCTCAACATGCTTTATTGTGAAGTTGGGGAGCTCCACCGCTGTGGGCAATGCATAATCCATGAACGAGGTTGTGAGAAGCTGGCCCCTCTCATCATATACAATCTCCTCGAGCAAGGTTCCCCCTATCCCCTGGGCGGCCCCTCCCTGTATCTGGCCGTCGACGACCGCCGGGTTAAGTATTCTCCCGCAGTCATGTACCACTAGATACCGGGGTATGCGTATGCTGCAGGTCTCCAGATCTATCTCTGCTTGGACTATGTGGGCTCCGTAGGATATTGTCCAGCCCCGGGGGTCGTAGAAAACGGTCACCTCTAACCCTGGCTCGACCTCTTCAGGAAGCCCGAGGCCAAGGTTCGCCAGCCTTGCCACATCCTTAATATGCACGGCCTTCTCCCTCGCCTCCTTAACGTAAAAAACTCCCGAGTCGTATTCCAGGTCCTCCTCATTTACTTCCAGCATGTGGGCTGCTATCTTTCGGGCCTTCTCCTTTATGGCGTTGACAGCTTTGAATATTGCGTTGGAGCCAACTACAGCGCTCCTGCTCCCGAAGGTCCCATGGCCGTATGGGCATTCCTCCGTGTTGCCGTATATTATTTTTACATCGTCCAGCTCAAGGCCTAGCAAATCAGCCGCCACCTGGGCCAGCGTGGTCTCAGCCCCCTGTCCATGGGGCATCAGCCCTGTGAATATCGAGACTCCCCCATCAGGGTCAAACCTCAGGGTAACGCTTTCATGTCCTCCGTGAACCGTGCCGAGTATGCTGGGAGTTTTAGCGGGCCCAAAACCAGTCACCTCCACATAAAAAGCCATACCCACTCCCCTAAGTTTGCCATCCTCACAAGGATTAGAGCCTCTGCTGTCAAAATCGATAGACTCCACCGCCTTCCTAAGAACTGATTGAAAGTCTCCGCTATCGTAGAGTAGGCCAGTCGCCGCCCTGTATGGGAACTGCTCCCTCTTTATCATGTTCCTCATCCTAACCTCCGCCGGCTCTAGGTTAAGCTCCCTAGCGATGATGTCGACTATCCTCTCCATAACGAAGTTTGCCTCAGGCTGGCCAAAACCCCTGTAGGCGCTGGAGGTTGACTTGTTAACGGCCACGCAGTATAGCTCTATGAGAACGTTCCTTATATCGTAGGGGCCTGGCAGCATTAAAGCGGTAACGAGTGGGGGAGCTGTAGTCTCACGGGCAAGGTAGGCTCCTACGGAGGCGTACATTCTATCCTGCAACGCGAGTATCCTCCCCGACTTGTCGAAACCAACCTTAGCGTAGTGTACCTGCTCACGTGCATGGTAGCCTGATAGGAAGAGCTCACGGCGTGAAGCAACCCATTTAACAGGCAGCCCTGTCTTCATGGAGAGCAGGCAGACAGCTATGTCCTCTGGATGATATTTGTAGTTCCCAAAACCCCCTCCCACATCTCTGGCTATGACCTTAATCTTCTGCTGGGGTATGTCCAAAGCTAGGGATAAAGCCATCCTGACGCCGTGTGGTATCTGGGTGGCTGACCAGACTGTTAGCGTCCCATCCAACCGGTCATAGTGGGCAACTATTCCATGGGGTTCAAGTGGTGCTCCAGCCTGCCTATGTATCCTAAACCTCTTCTCAACTACGAAGTCTGCGGAGTTAAGAGCCTCCTCCGGGTTCCCCGCCCTTATAATTTTATGTTGATAGACATTATCATCTATCTCCTCGTATATCTTGACATCAGTTTTTACCGCCTCCTCGACATCCAGCACCGCAGGCAGGGGCTCATACTCGACGCTAACCAGTTCAGCAGCATCCAGAGCCATGTACCGGTCATCGGCAGCTAAAGCAACAACCGGCTCGCCCACATACCTAACCTTCCCCGCAGCTAGGCAAAACTGCCTTGGAACTCTGACGCCGGGAGGCCGGTAGAGTAGGGGGAAGGTTCTACCATCCTTCACCACATCTTCACCCGTTAAGACAGCCTTGACACTTGATAGACGTGTTGCATCCTGCAAATCTATCCTCTTAATCAAGGCATGGGCATAAGGACTCCGTACAAACGAGGCATAAAGCATCGTAGGAAGCTTGACATCATCTAGGAAAAAACCTCTCCCCGCCACCAATCTTACACCATTCTTTCTTCTGACGCTTCTACCGATAAGACGGTTCTCAGTCACCAAACAGGTCAACAAGCACGGTATAGCTGTTCATATTTAGCCTTTGGTTCTGAACCCACGCGGCCCATCTACTCCATGTGGTCCCCGCCAATCTAGTGATGTTGAAAGTCCATATCGAGGGATGCCAGAATTTGTAGCCGGGGCGTAGCAGAGTTAATTACTGCATGATGTGAGAATAAAGACTCATGTTTTTAACCATATACGCTCTATTCCCGGTATTATATCGAAATCTCCGTCCCACAGCGAACAGTTGCATCCTCCCATCCGGATGTTATCTTGTTGATAGCCTCTTTCTCTATTTCCGTTTCTTCAACGCCATTTTGTAGAGCTGGTATGTGATGGCTATGGATAGGGCTACTGCGGCGGCCCTCATGGCTGAGAGCTGGGCTGGGTTCTCCAGGACCACTATCGTGGCCTCTTTGTCGGCGTCGAGGTTTACGGTGGCCGGTGTGAAGCTGGGAGGGTTGACGGCTTTCACCGTGTATTCGCCGGGTGGGAGGACCACGTATTCGCCCGTGTTCATAGTCTTTCTCACAGTGCCTATCTCCACCGTGACAGGGCCAGGGTATGGCCTGTTGTCGGGTCTGTGGAATGTGGTGGAGAGCTTGTAAAGCTGGACGGGGATGATGTAGCGTGTTCCAGGTGTGAAATAGATGTTTAGGGGCTTTGTGGGGAATCCGTTGACTGTGAGGGGGAAGCTGGCGTTCCTCACTGGCTTCAGCGACATACCTGCAGAGTATTCTGTGAAGGATGTGACCGACTCATAGACCACCAACACCTCAGCCCCTAGACCCCTGTAGAGGGTGTTGGAGAGCTGTACACCCACATTTGCCACTGTCTCGTTGTGGACACTGTCCACAACCTTTATCCATGCCAGAGGAGGATGGAGGAAGACCTCTGTTACACCCCCCTCCTCATCTCCCACCAAGACCTTGAATACCGACATACCTTCTACGGCATCGAATCTCGCCCTCGACGAGAGCCTGGAGACATCCAGCTCCCTGCTCACCACAGTTACCTCTGTCTCTTGGAGCGGTTCGTAGCCCGAGCCGGTGAAGGCCGATATCTGGACAGTGTATCTGCCCAGCCCCAAAGGGACGAGCCCGCCAGGCCCTGTCTCACCCTCTCCGGGAAGCCTGAAGACCAGTAGGCGGCGCTGGTCTGGGTAGAGGAGCTGGCTGGCCACCAGCCTCGGCATCGTTAATGTGTAGGGTGTGCCTTGGAGGAGGCCGGTGTATGTTATGGCTTGCTGGGGTTCCAGAAGGTTGACCATGTAAGGGCCTGTGGAGTTGGACTCTAGAGATATCTCCACCTCATCCCCTGGATGATGTATCTGTTCACCGCCTGCTCCCTCGAAGAAGGCATACCCCCTAGGCGGCTGCCGGAGAACCACCTCCACCGTCCCGTTGGAGAGTGGGGTTGTGAGAACCGTGATGGCCGGCTTCAAGACTGGCTGAACCCTGACTGTGAGCCGGTAGCCCTCGTCTGTGGTTAGGCCCCAGTCTCCCGGGCTGTCCAGTATGAAACTCTCTACGCCGCCGTCGATTATCTGGAGCTGGCGGAGGGGGCCGTCGGGTGGGTCGACTGTGAGGGAGCCGTTGCCCCCGAGAACCCTGACGCTCAAAGCCCAGCCGGTCCTCGCCTCCAGAACCCCGCCGTCGAGGTATGGCAGCATCAACTCACCGCCAAAACCCACCAGCCAGGTCTTGGCTCCGCCGCCTGCCTGGAAGGGGAGTACCAGCGTCGCAGCTAGGAGAAGTATGGGAGCTATCACCACCTCCTCCACCTCCTCAGAGAGAGGGCCAGAAACCCGAGGACCGCTGATGCTGTTGCCATGGCAGCCAGCCCAGCTATTTCAGGCCATACAAGGGAGGTGGCTGCGGCCGGTGCGACTGTGGCTATCGCCGTTACTGCGGCTTTGAGGGTGTGGCCTGTGGCGAGTGGGCCGCCGTTCTTGGAGGATGTGAGGAGTAGGAGGCTGATGGTTGAGAGGGCTGTGGGTGTGGCCAGGAGCGCCGTCTCCGGATAGATGGGTGGGAGGAGGTTTAGGCTCTCGGATGAGCTGATGTAGGATAGGAGACCCCTCACGAGGAAGAGGAAGAGCCTTTCAGGTGTGGAGTATCCGCCGTATACGGCTCCGTAGAGCATGAGGGAGGAGATGTAGGCGGCGCAGTATGAGATGACGAGGCCGGACGGCGACTTGGCTGTTATCATGGAGATGGTGAAGACTATGGGTGTGGCTATTATGTAGCCTGCGGCCAGCGACACAAACGGTGATGGGCTGGCCTCAACTATCAGAAGGTAGACCGAGTATATGGCGGGGACATAGACCATCACGAGGCCAACCCACTTAACCCTGTCGGCCCCCACTATCATTAAGAGGGAGAGTGCGCCCAGCAGGGTGAAGGGGTTGGAGGAGTCGAAGACAGCTAGGTATAGGGCTGTAGCTATGAGGATTGGTGAGGAGGCGGCGGCCAGAGCCAGATATCTAGAGGTATTTGACATGTCTCGGCCTCCCGCTGTAGAGCCTGTAGAGGTTCAGCATCTGTGGTAGGAGGACGTGTTCGGGGAAGACCTGGATCTGTGGGACCTTCTCCCTGAGATGCCTAATCCTTGCCTCCTCAAGCTTGGCTAGGGTGGTGAAGAGTGGTCCTGGCCTGGAGGACTTGACCGGGCATATTGGGAGGACAGAGGCCCCTGAGGTGGAGAGGTTTTTGAGAAGGGTTGCGAGCTCTCCGCCGCTCCAGTATGCGAACCTGCTCAGGATGAATATTAGGTCTAGGTCTCCGAGTTCGTCCAGCTTCTCTGGCGGTGTATAGAAGCCTCCTGGCCGTATTCTCGAGACCTTGGATAGGACCTCCATGTAGTGGCTGCTGTATGATGTGGCTCTTAGGGAGATGTTGTCGGCCGCTCCCAAGGTTTTGACGTGTACTGTGTCGCCCTTCCTGAGGAAGGCAGATGTGAGGGAGAGGACCGTGGCCAGGCATCTGTCGAGTAGTGAGCCGACCGCCATGGATGGGCTGCAGTCGAGGATCAGGCCTATGCCTACACTGCTGAAGTGCTCGTATTGCTTGACCAGTATCTCATCCTCCATGCTCCTGGCTGTCCGCCTCCACGCTATCCTTCTAACCGGCTCGCCCTCCGTATACGGCTTCACCTGTCTGAAGACCTCGTCCGCACCCGTTAGCGGGTTAAGCCCCGAACCCCCCACGCCATCCCTACTTCTTATGATGCTCTCACCCAGCTTCAGACGGGTCTCCAACGCCGGCGATGCCAGAATCCTTACAGGCTTGCCCGCCACCATCCTCCTAACCACCAGCATCGGCCCATCATATATTCTGACCACCGCAGGGCCTACGGTGTACTCTCCCCTCTTCTCCGCCTTCAGCCTGTATCTCAGGGTCAGGCTCCCGCCAGGCCCCAGCACGGCATATGTGGTGGGCGAGCCCTCCACCAGTACAAGCCCCTTGAAGACATCCTCCACCTCCACGTCAATTCCTTCATCCATCCTACTGCTGAGCTGGAGCACCACATCAACCGTCTGCCCCACCGATACCGCGGGAGGCGATACCTGCCTCTCCACCGAAATCTTCTCCGGGCTTATCGAGGCCATCCTCCTAAAGGTCTGGACTATGTAGACTGCTAGGAAGACGGTGGTGGTGAGTAGGGATAGGATGAGGGGTGGGTATACGAAGAAGGCTGTGGAGAGGGCTGTCAGGGAGTAGGCCGCCGCAAGGGCCCAGAGACCCCTAGAAGTCAGCATTACCAGGGAACCTCTGCTCCTGCCAGGTAGTCCGAGACCACGGTCTGGAGGAGGTTGTAGTTGGGCGTTCTGGTGAGGCCCGAATACTCCGGCTTCAGTATTAGCCTATGGTTTATGACTGGGAAGAAGCATCTCACCACATCGTCTGGTATGACGTATTTACGCCCCTCCATCGCAGCCCTGGCCTTGGCGGCGTAGAGTAGGGATATCTCAGCCCTCGGGCTTGCGCCTATGACGAGACGCTCATCCCTCCTCGAAGACTCCACAAGCCTCACGATGTAGTCTAGAATATCCTGGTGGACCTTCACCGACTTGGCCTCCTCTATGGACCTCATGATGAGCTCGATGCCTACATAGTCGTTGATGGGTAGGCTGTCGCCGTGGATGTTCTTCAAGGCCAGTATCTTCTTCTCCTGTTCATGGCTGGGGTATGATAGGTTGATACGCATCATAAACCTGTCTATCTCCGCTTCGGGTAGGGGGTAGGTCCCCTCCAGCTCTATCGGGTTCTGCGTGGCCAGAACTAGGAACGGCTCCGGCAGCGGATATGTCTTACCCTCCACGGTCACCTGCCGCTCCTGCATAGCCTCCAGCAACGCAGACTGGCTTCTGGGTGGCGCCCTGTTAATCTCGTCTGCCAGGACTATGTTGGCGAATATGGGGCCTGCCCTAAACTCGAACTCGGAGGTCTTCCGGTTGAAGATGAAGCCCCCCAAAATATCGGATGGTAGTATGTCGGATGTGAACTGTATCCTACTGAAGCTGAGGCCTAGGACCATCGAGAAGGCCTTAGCCAGCATCGTCTTGGCAAGCCCTGGAACACCTTCGATGAGAAGGTGGCCGCCTGATAGAAGGGCTATCAGAAGCGCGTCAACGGCATCCTCCAGGCCCACGATAACCTTGGAGAGCTCAGCCCTCACCATCTCAGCCAGAACCGATGAATATGTCTTGGATTGGCTCCTCTCCATCATCTCCCACCGCCAACCATCCTAGAGAACTCCTCCAAGGCCTTGATGGACTCAGCCGGGATGTCTGCCGGCCCTCTCCGCCTACGGTAGGCCTTCAAGAGCTTCCCGGCAGCTCGGCCAGCCTCGCCAAGCCTGCCCTCCTCCACCATATTCCAGAGGGTGGCGTAGGCATCCATACCCTCATACGGGCTCCCAGATGTTTTCTTCCGCCCTCCCCGCCTGTCACGGGGTGTGAAGGCCATGGATGATGCGCCCAACGCCACGAGGCCTGCTAGGATGTATAGGGCGGCCTCAGACATTACTGGTCACGCTCCTCCAAACCCTCACATGGGCCACCAGGGACTCTAGGGATGACTTGAAGAGGTTCAGCTCCTCAGCCGTCGGCCTGTGGTCGCCGTACCTGACAGGCTCGTAGATATCGTACATCTTCCTAAGATGTTCAAGGACTTCGCCGCTTAGCCCCGGGCTGTTGGATACAAGCAGCTCCCTCAAGGTCTTCCCCTGGAATTTCTGCGGTGGGAGGACCTGTCTCAACACCTCTTGGAAGGAGTCGGTTACAGCCTTCTCCAGCTCCGTCTCGGCCAGCCTCTCCCGGAAGATTTTAAGGGAGTTGGAGAGGTCCAGCCCCAGAGCCTCATCCCCTTCCTCGGATGTTTTATTCTGCCGGCCTGCCAGATACTGCCTGTAGACAAGCCCCACAATCACGATTACCAAGATAATGTTGATGGCCAGCCAGAAATTCGTCTCATACACCAGCGTCTCCAGCATCGCTAGCTCTTCACCACCATCTCCGCCTCCACATCAAAAACGGGGACATAGCTCTCGGGGAGAGAGACATATAGGATAAGGCCGTCCACCACAACCCTCTCCTCCGCCTCGGCGCCGGCGAGGACCGTCTTGAATGGGCCCTGATATGGCCTGCGCATAGCCGTAAACCATTCATAGACTACGTCTCCTTTGAAGGCCCTCATGTATAGGCTTTGGTCGACGAAGAAGATTACAGGTGTGCCCACGTAGTGGAATGAGCTGTTGGTGGCTGGTAGGCTGTAGCTGGCCTGGACCGTAGAGGTTCTGGAGGCGTGGTCAACCGAGATGGCCAGACCTGTGAGGCTCTGCCTGAACTCTCGGTATCTAACCCTCAGGATGACCTCAACACCCTCCACATCTATGTCGGTGAGCCATGTGGGTAGGAGGGAGAGGGGTGACGAGATTACAACCCTGTGAACACCCCTGGGAACCCTCAACTCCGCCACCCCATCCCTGTTGGTGAGGGCGGCCAGATCTCCCACCCTGACCAGAAGTGACTGGGCAGGCCTCCCAGTCCCCGCCGGCTGCATGGCCTCCAGCCACTCCACCTCAACCCTTAGGAGCCTTGCGAAGTCCGGTGTCGAAGCCTCCCCACCACCGCCTAGGGAGGGTGTGATTCTGGGGATGGGTGGGAGGATGTTGAAGATGTTAAAAAGGAGTACGGCTAGGGCTATAGCCGTAGCTAGGCCAGCCTTCTCAAGCCTGTTCATCCACCGTTGGGGTGTTCGGGTATCCTATTAGTTTTTACGGAAATACCTAAAGAGGAGGCGGTCTCGATGGTCTTATTGGACGGCTTGGCTGACGAAGGCTCTGAGACAGTCGTAAAGCCTGTGAGGTTCAGGATTGGTCGGGAGGGTGTAGCGGAATCTGTAGGCGTTGATGTGGGGTGGTTTACGGCTAGGGGGTATGGGGAGCTGGAACCCGACGGCCTACTACGGCTAAGCCCTGTGGAAGCCCTCTACCTCACCAAGTATGGGAGGGTGGCCGTTGAAGACGATTCGGGGCATGTTATGGGGTTTGAGGAGCTTTTCAGCCGTCTGGCCGAAAAGACAGCCAACCTCTGGCGGGACTACGTCATATACATGGACCTCAGGAACCGGCGATACGTGGTGAAGGAGGGGTTCAGCCCACATCTGAGGTTCCGGGTCTTTGAGAGGGGGACATACCCTGAGTCGGCCGCCAAATACCTGATTATACCGGTCTATGAGGGGGATGACGTGGTTGTGGAGGAGCTGCTGGAGTATGTGAGGGCTTGCAGGGCCATGAATAAGACAGCTGTTGTGGCTGTGGTGGATAGGCGTAACGAGATAGTCTACTACACGGTCTCCCTCGTAAACCTGATAAACCCCTAGGTGGATGTTTTGAATTGGGCCGCCTACATCCGGATGACCAGGCCCCCCAACTCCATCCTCATGTATCTGGCTGTTCTGGTGGGTGTCCTCTTCTCGGACAGCCGCAACCTAACACCTGCAACAGCAGTCCTATCCTTCGCCACAGCCTACGGCCTCAACGGAGCCTCGATGGTCGTCAACGACTACTTCGACCGGGAGACCGACGCAGTAAACAGACCCGAGAGGCCCATACCATCTGGGGCTGTAAAACCCGCCGAGGCCATCCGCTATTCTATCCTACTCACGGCGGTCGGTCTTGCGGCCTCAGCCCTCACATCACCGGCCTGCCTGGCTGTCGCATCGGCGGCCTACCTCACCTCCTTCCTATACAACTGGAGGCTCAAAAAAGCAGGCCTCCTCGGCAACAGCCTTGTAAGCGTGGATGTGGTGGCGCCCTTCATCTATGGCGCCGTCCTCTCAGACGGCTACATCAACCCCAGGGTCCTCGTCTTCACCCTCCTAGCCTTCCTAGCCAACAACGGGCGTGAGGTGGTGAAGGGTATCTCAGACGTGGAGGGTGACAGGCTCAGGGATGTGAGGACGGTTGCCGCACTATATGGCGGGAAGGCTGCCGCCGTTGTGGGTGCAGCCCACTACATGGCTGCCGTGGCCCTCAGCCCGCTCCCATATCTTCTAGGCTATGTGGGTCTTCTCTATCTCCCGATAGTGGCGGCGGCCGACGCCGGCTTCACCTACACATCAATAGCTATAGTCCGGAGACCCATAGAAGAGAACGCCATCCGGCAGAAACGGCTCACCCTCCTCTGGATGTTTATAGCCCTCCTGGCCTTTGCCTTGGGCGGGCTATACCTCGGCTAGGACGGTGCAGGGCGCGCTATCCACACCCTCAATCATCAAAGGCGCCACCACAACCCTCTTGAGCTCCCTCGGCTTACCCATCAAATCCATATCCTCCACTATCAGGATACCCCTCTCCACCAGCAGCACCCTGTGGGCGGCCCTCCCCTCATCCCTGTGGAGAGGTGATGAGATGGATATCATGTCGAAGCCTACAGCCCTCAGGCCTGGAAACCCGGCAAGGTAGTGGGCCGCCTCCGCCGATAGACATGGGCCAAGGCTGGCATATCTCTCAGGCTCCTCCACCCTGTACCGCTGAAAACCAGTCCTCACCAGGAGGAGGTCAGCCCCCGCTATCACCCTCTCATAGCTGGAGAGTTCAGACCTCGACAGCAGCTCGCCCGATCTCTTCGGGATATCCACCAGGGCTGGAGAGGTGAAGAAAAGCTCCTCCGGCCTGTAGGAGGAGATGCTTCTCCCTGTGACGCTGAAGTGGTTGGGTGCATCCACATGGGTTCCAAGATGGTTGAGGAGGGTGACGATGTAGGAGTTGCTGCTATCACCTCTGACGATCTGTCTGTGGGGTTTTATCGTGAGGCCTGGGCCGCCGGCGTACGAGGGCGTATTCTCAGAAAGTGGATGGGAGAGATATATCCACATCATCCAGCCACCGTGATAAGTTATATATTAGGTGAATGGGAGGCCGTCCGTGGCGGACGGTCCTCTCCGACTCGGATACTGGGCTGGGCAGGAACAGTACGACCCAGCAAAACTTCTCTCCCACGCCATACACGCTGAGGCTGTAGGCTTCGACATCATAGTCACCAGCGACCACTTCCATCCATGGAGCGATACGGGTGGACAGGCGGGCTTCCCCTGGATTTGGTGCGCCAGCGTCGCCGAGAGGACGGCCAGAGTTGAGGTGGGTACAGCTGTGACCACGCCCATGTTTAGATATCACCCGGCCATCGTGGCCCAGGCCTTCGCCACCCTCAACTACCTCTATCCCGGCCGGGTCTTCCTCACCGTCGGAAGCGGCCACGCCATGAACGAAACACCTCTAGGATATGAGTGGCCAGGGTTCAGGGAGAAGGTGGAGAGGCTTAAAGAGGCTGTTGAGATTATACTCCAGCTGTGGAATGGTGGGTTCGTAGACTATGAGGGGAAATACTACAGGCTCCGCTCCGCCAAGCTCTACACAGCCCCCAAGACCAAGATACCCCTCTACATAGCCACATCCAACCCAACGGTGGCTAAGATAGCGGGCAGATATTCCGACGGCATCCTCACCAACCCGCGGGGTCTCGAGAAATACCTCGAGATTGTGGACGCCTTGGAGAGGTCGGCTAGGGAGGCGGGCCGGGACCCATCCACCCTGAGCAAATGTATGGAGTTCAAGGTCTCCTACGACTTCGACTACGACCGGGCCTACAGGTCAGCCCTCTTCTGGGCTCCCACAGCCATTCCGAGGGAGAAGAGGGAGAAGGTATCCGACCCAAGGGTTTTGGAGTCGATGGTGGGTGATGAGGAGAGGAGGAAGATAAAGGAGACATGGCTGATAACCACGGACCCAGACGACATCTACAAGTCCCTCTCATACTTTCTGAAGCTGGGGTTTGACAGGGTCTACATCCACAGCGCCAGCCCCAACGAGGAGAGGTTCCTCAACATACTGGGACGGGATATACTGCCCTGGATGAGGGAGTTCTACGAGAGGCTGGGGAGGCCCATCAGACCCATCGTCGAATAGCCTAGGACGTGACCGATTGATGCCATCTTATGATGTATTCGGGAAGCCTGAACCCCTTCTCCTCCAGCCTCTCCACCAGGAGGATGGGGAGCGGGCTTAGGGCGAAGGCGGCATACATGTAGAACCTGTTGGGGCGGCCCGGCTCATCACCCCTCGGCAGGGCCAGGACTGTGTCGGCGAGCGAGGCTATGGTGGATTCGGGGTTGCCCACGACCGCGGCCAGCAGCCCACCCATCCTCTTGAAGTTTCTGCACCAGGCCGTGACTATCTCTGTCTCGCCGCTGCTGGATATGACGAGCATCAGGTCGCCCTGACGTGGTGCGGGGGTGCTGGACTCTCTGGCGACATATACTTGGTCGCCTATGGCCCTCTTTATGTGGCCTATCCTGACGGCGGTCATCCTCGCCACCTCGTGGCTGCTGCCAAGCCCTGCGAAGAAGCATACGTTCCTAGTCTCTATCCTCTCAACTATGAACCTGTAGAAGTCGGAGTTGATGCATGAGTCTATGATCTTGGCAGCCTCGGCCACTATCTCCCTTGCGTATTGGAGGGCCCTGCCGGGTAGGCTGTCCTCGTAGAGGGCTTCGGCGACGGCTTGGAAGACTGCTCCGCTACCCAGTATGAAGGCGTCCTCCATAATGCCCACATCCCTTAAAACCTTGGTCTCCTCAGGTATGAGGTCCGGCTCCCTACCCTTCAGCTCTAGGACGCTCCCGTATTTGGCCGCTATCTTGCCC
>BEHD01000003.1 GCA_002898355.1 archaeon HR01
TAAACCACGCAAACCGAAGTCGTGCGAGAATCAAGCCCCTCTTACGGTATTTATCGAGGACACTTCGCCGACGTTCCACAGAGAGAAAGATATGGTGATATCGCCGCTGTAAGCTCCTCATATGGCAGGCTTCCTCAACATCCTGACTGAGCCCTCTTAACCCCCTCTCCCTCCCAACCCAACCCCTAAACCTCTCCCAGAGCTCCCCATATACGACAATACTTGTCTTATCCATACTCCATGCCCTAATTACTGTCAGGAGTACAATCATACTCAGGGTTTTCTTTTACCATACGTTGTGGCTTAATTCATTGTATTATTTCCGGTCTCTAAGCCGTGTAGGTGCGTTTTCCGAGGGTGGTTTTATGGGCCGGGGGGTTTTGAAACCCCGATGGACCGGGCGGGACTTGAACCTTATCGGCCAGTTCAACTTCTAGGAGCTGGCTCGCGACCTCCCGCACGCCAGGCGGGCGATCTTCCAGGCTGATCTACCGGCCCCTGCTGTTGCTCCTGCCTTTTGACTAATAAGTTTTCATGGCTAAACACTTAAATTAGATATCTTGAAGCCGGCATCCATGGTGGATTTTCTCTCTATTGATGACTTGGAACTGGCTGGGAAGAAGGTCTTCGTCAGGGTTGACATCAACACACCTGTGGACCCGTCCTCGGGTAGGCTGATGGATTTGGGGCGGATTAGGGAGGCTTCTGTAACAATTCGGGCCCTCAGCAAGTCGGCGGTGGTTGTGGGCTCCCACCAGGGCAGGGTGGGGAGGAGCGACTACATATCCCTAAAACAGCACCGTGAAGCCCTCTCAAAGATGCTGGGGACCGAGGTGAAGTTTGTGGAGGATGTGTTCGGTGAGGCGGCGAGAAACGCCATAGACCGGTTGAACGAGGGCGAGGTTCTCATGCTGGAAAATCTAAGGTTTGCGGCCGAGGAAAACTATGAATACAGCTTCGAGGATGCCGCCAAGACCCATCTCGTCTCCAACCTAGCACCCCATCTGGACGCATGCGTCTTAGACGCCTTCCCCACAGCCCATAGGGCCCACCCATCCATAGTAGGCTTCGCCGAAGTCCTACCCACATGCGCAGGTCTCCTAGTTGCCAGGGAGCTCAAGGCCCTGACCAGGATTATAGCCACATCCAAGGCTCCCTACACAGCGGTGCTGGGCGGTGCAAAGGTCTCCGACAGGCTGGAGGCGATAAACGCCCTCATATCCAACGGCAAAGCCGACAACGTCCTCCTCACAGGATTGATAGCCCTAGTATTTCTCAGGGCTGCCAAGGTCCTCAAAGCCAGTCTGGACCCGGAGCTGGAGCGATACGTTCCCAAAGCAGCCGAACTACTCTCCCGCTACAGGGAAAACTTCCACCTACCCGAAGACCTGGCCATAATGAAGGACGGTGAAAGGGTAGAGGTGGATGTGAGGGAGCTGGGAGATGCTAAGCCCCTCGATATAGGCATCAAAACCATCGACAAATTCTCCAGAATTATCAAGAGCTCGGGCACCGTCTATATGAGCGGCCCGCCCGGAGCCTTCGAGTTGAAGGGCTTTGAGAAGGGCACGCATGAGCTGCTTATGGCTACCGCCACCTCTCTAGCCACAACGATAGTGAGCGGCGGCCACCTCACCACATCTATGGAGACGTTAGGGGTCAAGGAGTGGATAGACCATGTCAGCACAGCTGGCGGCGCCCTTGTAATGTTTCTTGCGGGCGAGAGGCTTCCGCTAATAGAGGCCCTTAAGAGGGCTGCCGCCAGACACAAGAGATAGTTACTGTGTCCACAGTGATAGGTAGAGGTTGCATCGCTGGATATGGCACGGAAGAGATATAGGGCCGTAATACTGGATGTGGATGGGACCTTATACCGCTCCCGCTCCTATGAGACCCATCTCCAGGAGAAGATTGTGGAGACGCTGGCCGATATGATGGCCGTCAACCCTAGGGAGGCGGGGGAGCTTTTGGAGGGGGTGAAGAGGGCTACAAAAACCGTGAGTGGGGCTGTGGAGACTCTGGGGCTGGATAGGCATGAATTCTACAGGAGGCTGGCGGCTAGGGTGGCGCCATCCCAGTACATATCATCCGACGAGAGGGTGGTAGCCCTCCTCAGATTCCTCCGCAGCCAGGGTCTCAAAGTGGTTTTACACACCAACTCGGGCAGGGATCTGGCCCTCAAAGTCCTCAACACACTGGGCATAGACAGCTCATGCTATGATATCTTGGTGACCAGCGACGACGCGGAGCCGAAGCCTTCGAGTCAGCCTTACCGGTACATCTTGGAGAGGTTGGGGGTGGGTCCTGGGGAGGTTCTATATGTGGGAGACAGATATGAGGTGGAGCTGGAGCCCGCCAAGAAGATGGGGATGGATACTGCCCTGGTGCATGGGCGGGGAAAGAGCCATCCAGTCGACTACTCCATCAGCTCTGTCCTCGACCTGTATAACCTGCTGGGGTGATACCCAGGTAGAGCCTCCCCAGCTCCGCATGGTTTAGCAGGTCCCTCGAATCACCTACGAAGACAGGTCTCCCGCTAACCATCAGTACAGCGGTGTCACCCAGCTCGAGGGCCCTCCTAGCATTCTGCTCGGCGAGGAGTATGGTGACCGAAAACTCGTCCCGCAGCCTTGCAATTATCTCAAGTATCTGCGTCACCATCTTGGGTGAGAGGTTTCCTGTTGGCTCGTCGAAAAGCATCACCTTAGGCCTCCTAATCATGGCCATCGCAATAGCCAGCATCTGCCTCTCACCACCGCTCATGTAACCGCTCTTCCTATCCCTCATCCTCTTGAGAACCGGGAAAATCTCCAGAAGCTCATCTATCCTACCGGCCAAAGTACTATTATCCAGCATATATCCAGCCATCCTGAGGTTCTCGTAGACGGTTAGATTGGAGAAGATGTTTTCCACCTGCGGCAGGTAGGCTATCCCATATCTAGCGATGGTGTGGGGTGGAAGCCTGGAGATCTCCAATCCATCGAGCTTGATGCTCCCCGAGTAGATATTCGTCAAGCCGAAGATCGATTTGAGTAAGGTACTCTTCCCGCTCCCATTGGGCCCAACCACTACGTTTATCACCTTCGGAACTATCTCGAGGGATACATCGAAGAGGACTTGGAGCCTCCCATAGCCGGCGTTTAGCCTAGATATCTGGATCAACCCTCTTCATCCACCCAGATAGCTCTCCACAACCACAGTGCTGGAGAGAACCTCTTCAGCCCTCCCCTCGGCGATAACCCTCCCCAGATGCATGGCGTAAACCCTGTCAACATATTGTAGGGCGATATCCAGCCTATGCTCTATTAGTAAGAATGTTACACCTGTCTTCTCGTTGAGCTCTCTCAGATGGTTGAAAAGCTCGTGGGCTAGGGCCGGGTTTATTCCTGCGGCCGGCTCATCCATCATCAGCATCTTGGCACCGCTCATCAAAGCCCTACCCACCTCCAGAAGCTTCATCTGTCCACCGCTCAGCTTGTAGGCCGGCTGATCCCATAGATGGTCAAGCCTTATCAGCCTCAACACGGTGGATGCTTTCTCAGCAGCCCTCTCCTCATCCTCAAGCCAGACCCTCTTCAGAGGTGCGGCCGCAAAACTCTCGCCCCGGTTATGCTCGTAGGCAGTGAGTAAGTTCTCAAAGACTGTGAGCCTTGTGAAAGGCTGGGGGATCTGAAAAGTTCTGACAAGCCCCCTCCTCTCTATCTGATGGGTTGGAAGCCCTCCAATCTCGGAGCCGTCAAAAACTATCCTCCCACCGTCAGGCCGGTAAATCCCTGAGACAACATTTATCAGGGTGGTCTTGCCGCTTCCGTTGGGGCCTATCAGCAGAGTCATCAGCCCCCTCGGTATTCTGAGAGTTACCGAGTTAAGAGCTACCACTCCGCCAAACCTTTTCGAAACCTCTAGTACCTCTAGGATGTATTCCATCTGCCTTTAGAAAAAAGGAGTGGGGGGATTAAAGGCTTACCCTGTGAAGGATACGCTGCCGGAGGCGGCGCTGTAGACCCCTACCTTCTCCCACGTATATCCGCCGGCTGTCTGCCTGACAGCCCATAGGGAGTAGTCGGCCGTGGCCCTGTCGCCGGCGGCGTTCAGGACTATCCATCCGCTGGCACCGAAGAAGTTGTTAGCAACATCTGCCAGCACACTCTTCACGGCCTCCGCATCATACTTGCCCACCTGCAACACCGCCAGGGTGAGAACCCACACCTCATCGTAGGCCGCTATAGCATAGCTGTCGGGAACCCTTCCAAGCCTAGCCTTAGCCTCCTCCACGAGCTTGGTGTATTTTCCTGACTCGGTGGGGGCGAAGATGGGGTTGATCCAGTTGACCTGGACCGAGAAGGCAGCAGCCTTAGGGTCCTTGATCAGCTCGTCCAGCTGGGCTGTGCCATCGCTTCCCAGCCACCTAACCCTCGCAAGGTCCGGATAGTCAGCTGCCTGCGAGATGAATGTGACAGCCTCATTGAATGCTATCAGCTCCACGGCGATCTCCTCAGGCTTGTAGGTTTTCAAAAGCTCTGCCACTCTATCGTTAAGCAGTCGAACCTCTGCGCTAAACTCTTTCGCCTCCGGAGAGTATCTTATACCCTCGGCGTATACGAACCCCAGAGCCTCCCCAGATTTCTTGGTGGCTTCCTGGAGTCCGTCTCCCCATGCGTCCCCTCTCCAGACCTGAACAACCGCCTTAACACCCAGGGCTTTAGCTACAGCCGATATGGCTGGGCCTTGTATTGTATCGTCTGGGCAGAATCTGTAGACATAGTCGTCCGGTATGGCTAGAGCGGGTGCGGTGGATGACTGGCTGACCAGTAGGAGCTTGTTGGAGTCGGCGTAGGATTTTATCTGCCTTACCTCAGCGCTTGTCTGCGGCCCTATGAAGAGTTTGATGCCTCTAGCTGCAAGGCTCTGGAGCTTTGTCAGGGCGACATCCGGCTTGGTCTGGGTGTCCTCAACCACCACCTCAACGGTTACGGGGATACCCGCCTTCCTCAGATAATCGTTCACATCCCTCACAGCGATCTCCACTGTGACCTTGCTGTTTTCACCGTATGAGGCGAGGTCTCCCGTCAGGGGTAGGAGGGCCCCTATTGTGAGCTTCCCTGTGAAGCCCACCTGCTGGGTTATCGTAGTGGCTTGTGGTGGGAATATGGCGGGCGCCAACGCTATACCAGCTCCCAAACCTATGAGAAGGGCGACAACAGCTGCGACCGCCGTCAGGGCGGAAGAAACCCCTCTACTACTCATTCTTCATTATCACCTTGACGATTTACTGTTCATTACTTGGTTATAAGCGTTTTCAAAAAATTTGTGGAGCGCTACATTTAAATAAGCTGTGTGGGGTTGATGGGTGAATGGGCCTGGTGGAGCCCCTATTCAGGGATGCGATAATTTACTCCAGCCTACTGGTTATGCTCTCAACAGGTCTTACCTTCACGTATCTCACGACCCGTGTCCCCAACTTCTCACATGGTAGCTTCGCCACTTTGGGGATATACACAACCCTCACACTGGGTATGCTCTTCAGGCTTAACCCATATCTAAGCGCTCCGGTAGCCTTCATAATATCAGGACTTGTGGCACTGACCATGTATCTGGCAGTTCTCAATCCTCTGGCCAGTAGGGGTGCCGGCTACCTACAGCTGATGATAGCAACCATAGCCTTCGAGTTCCTCATATTCAGCTTCATAAACATCTACGCCGACTACCTGACAGCCAACTTCGGAGCCATAGTGGAGCAGGCTAGGACGATTTTCTTAAGGAAGCTGGACCTACGCGTGGATTTCGGGCCTCTGGCACAGGTCCTAGGCATGAGGGCGGCCGGTCTGGATGAGCCTGCCATATTCATCATAGCACCTGCGACCACTTTGGCCAGTGTTGTCCTCCTCCACATCCTGCTTACCAAGACCAAGTTCGGAACCGGTATGCGGGCGGCCATCGAAAACCCTCCCCTCGCTGAGACCGTTGGGATAAACGTCAGGAGGGCCTATGCAGTTTCATGGTTCATCTCCGGAGGGTTGGCAGGGGTCTCAGGAAGCTTCTGGCCCCTAGCATTCTTGGGAGGGACAGAGACAGGCTCCTTCCTCCTCGTAAGCATCTTCGCCGCCAGCATAGTTGGAGGGCTTAACAACCTATACGGCGCCATGCTGGGTGGAACTGTTATCGGCCCCGCCGAGATACTCGGGACAGCGGAGTTATCCTCCGTATTCGGTTCTTGGATAATACCCTACAGGCCCGCCATCCCACTGGCTGCCATGGCTGTGACACTGCTCTTCGCACCGCAGGGACTTACAGGAATGAGATGGATACACATCGTGAGGTTGAGAGGTTATGGCTCTTCCTCTTGAAGCCCTCTTCTTGTTCGATGTGGCAGCCCTCCTAGGCGTATATCTCATAATAACAGTTAGTTTGAATATTGAGTATGGCTATACAGGGATACCCCATTTCGGTAAGGTCTTAACGGTTGCTGGAGGCGCCTTCCTTGCGGGAGCGCTCCCAGGCCGCTTGGGCTTGCTAATCCTCCAAATCTTTCCACCCTCGGAGGCTGTGAGGATAGACTGCGGAGTGGCGGCGGGCCGTGTGATAACCAGCATCGATGAGGCCCTCAACCTCTACATCCCATGTAATGTGGGGGTGGTGGACTGGCTTAACAGATTCCTTGCCTCTAACATAGGTTTCGCCCTAACAGTCATATTGGCTACCCTGATAGCTGCAGGACTTTTCGGAGCTTTTCTAGGCTTCATCAGCTCGTATCCGGGTATCAGGCTTAGGGGTGACTACCTGGCCATGGTCTTGCTGGCTATGGGTGAGATACTTAGGATAATCGGGTATAACTACGAGCCCCTAGTCGGTGGCACACTCGGCATATCCCTCCCCAACGTCTTTGCGTGGGCTGGTGGAGAGTTCAGGTTTATAGTTGCCACAGCCCTAATCCTCCTAGTGGCCCTGGGCGTATACCTGTATGCGGAGCTCTTGGTAAGGTCACCCCTCGGAAGGCTTCTCAGAGCTGTCCGGGATAATGAGGTGACCGCCGAATCGCTGGGGAAGGATGTTACCAGCCTACGTATGAAGACCCTGGTCGTCGGCTCGGCCATCTCCGCTATCGCAGGATGCCTGTACGCCCTCTACACCGGAGGCGTTATAGCCACTACATACAACAGGGTTAGCTGGACCTTCTGGCCGTGGGTCATGGTGATTATGGGTGGCACAGCCAACAACGTTGGAGCTCTGGCGGGGACCTCAGCCTTCGTCGTCTTCCGCCAACTCATCATCTTCTACAAGGATAGGCTGGCCGGGATAGTTCCTTTCAACGTCGTATGGCTGGACACACTGATACTTGGCCTGGTGCTTATAGTCATACTCCTTTATAGGCCTGAAGGGATCATACCGGAGAAGCCATCCCTCACTCTGAGAAGGGAGAAGCTGTTAAAGCTGATATCGGCGTCTGAAACAAAACCTAGGGAATAGATGGAGCTGTTCTGGGAGAGGCTTAGGGAGAACGGAAGCATCCCCATCTACTGTCCAAAAGTCGAGGACATGTATGCTAAGGTTGAGAAGATTATCTCTGATATGAACTATTCCCCGACGGCGTTTTATCCCCGAGATGTTCTACCCACGCTGATTCCCCGCCTCCTCCAAATGTTTGGAATGGTTTGGGGGAGGTCGGACAGCTTTGATGTGAGAAGGGCCAGGCTGGGCCTGATGGGTGTAGACTTTGGAGTCGCTGAGACGGGGTCTCTTGTCCTATTTACATCCAACACTGTTGAGAGGCTTTTATCATGTCTGCCCGAGGTATTTGTTGGGGTGGTCTACACCAGCAGACTACTACCTGACCTGGCCTCAACCCTTGGATATGTTTCTCAAGCTTTGAAGGGTGGTAGATGTGTCTCTATAATTACCGGCCCCAGCCAGACAGCAGATATTGAGCAGAGATTTGTGAGGGGGGTACACGGGCCTAGACAGGTTTATGTCTTGGTGGTGGAGGGTGGGCCAGCAATTCAGTAGCATGGACAGGCATCGCATCCTGACATCAGCTCTGGATAGGGCTAGAGCGAAGAGGTCCGTTAGAATGGCCCAGATAGGTAGGGATAGGTTGGAGGAGCTGGTGGATATAAGGAGCCGAAATCTGGAGAGACTTCAGGCCAACCTTTCTATCTTGAGAAAAGCTGTGGAGGATGCTGGTGGTTTCTTCTTCCTAGCCCGCACATCTAGGGAGGCCGTCGAGTATCTGCTGAAGGTGGTTGGGGATGGTAGGGTGGTTGTCAAATCCAAGTCTATGACGGCTGAGGAGATAGGGCTGGAGAGGGCTCTGGCCAGCGCCGGGAAAGTGGTGGTCGAGACAGATTTGGGGGAGAGGGTGGTCCAGATGGCAGGTGTCAGGCCATCCCACATCCTAGCTCCAGCCATCCACATGACCGCTGCAGAGGTTGCCAGACTCCTATCGCCAAGTCTCGGGCCGGAGCCTGAAGACATAGTCCGCTATGTGAGGGAGTCGCTGAGGCCCTATTTTCTTGAAGCCGATGTGGGCGTTATAGGGGCTAACGCGGTCTCGGCGGAGGATGGAGCCATACTGATTGTAACCAACGAGGGTAATGACAGGCTGGTCTCGGCGCTCCCTAGAACTCTCATATGTGTGACAGGTGTTGAGAAGGCGGTCTCCAACCTTTATGAGGCGTTGAGGATGGTGGAGGTTCAGGTGGCCAGCGCAACGGGCCAGAGACTCACCAGCTATCTCACCATTTTAACGCCACGGTCTGAAGACCTGGGGAGGGGACGCAGCCTCCATCTAATTCTCGTAGACAACGGCAGGATAGACACCCTAGAAGACCCTGAAATCTCAGACACTCTGAAGTGTATAAGATGCTCCGCCTGCTTCAACGTCTGCCCCACATACAGGGTTGTTGGGGGGCATCTCTTCGGACATGTCTATACCGGTCCTATTGGCCTGCCGTGGACCTATATAACCGCCGGGGTTAGGGAGGCAGCCGGATTCGCCGACTTATGCATAAGCTGCGGCCTATGCGTGAATGAATGCCCAGTCAGAATAGATATCCCAGACATCATATCCAAGATAAAGTATAGGGCCGTACTTGAGGGGGTGTATAAACCATTCTGGCTGGCGGCAAACATCGATACCCTACTGCGTCTAGGCCAAATGGCACCATCGCTCGCTAACCAATTCATAAAGAGGAGGCCCCTCAGGCTTCTGGCTGAGAAGGTCTTGAAGATAGACCATAGGAGGGTGCTCCCACATTTCCCCTCTGAAAGGATGTGGAGCCTGGTGCGGCGGGTCGGACATGCGGCCAACCCTAGGTTTAGAGCTGTGCTGTATACTGATTCGCTTATTCAATACCTCCTCCCTTCCATAGCATTTAGGGCTGCAGAGCTTCTGGTTGGTAATGGTGTGGAGGTGGCTATCCCCCGCCAGAGAGGGAGTGGCATGCCCCTCATACAGAACGGGCTCCTCGGGAAGGCCGCTAAAACAGCGAGGGATAACGTGAAGAAGCTTTACCGACATGTCTTGAAGGGATACGACATCATATGTCTGGAACCTACATCCCTATACTGCATCAAGAAGATCTACCCAGGTCTCACAAAACTCGACGAGGCCTCCAAAGTTGCTGAAAGGTCATACGGTTTCTCTGAATACCTAGTGGAGCGTTGCGGGTTCAACAACTCTAAAAAAGGTTGGGGCAGGGTTTTCTATCACTGGCCATGCCACGCCAGAGGCGAATCCAAGGCCAGCACGGTTCTGCTCCTTGAGAGGCTGGGCTATGAGGTTCGAAGCCTAGATGTGGGGTGTTGTGGCATGGCTGGGCTATGGGGTTTAAAGGCGGGTCCGAGGGGGTATGGCCTCAGCGCGGAGATAGGGGCTGAGGTCTCGGCTGCCTACAGGGAGGCAGGCGCAGAGACCCTAGTCACCGACAGCACCGTATGCATGCTACAGCTGAGACAGTTTTATATGGAGAGGGTCTTCCATATCACCGACCTCATCTTCAACAGCTGGGTAGGTGGTGGAGACGGGTAGAGGGGATGACGGCTACACCGACCTCCCAAAACGGGGAAGGGTTAGAAAGAGCCATCCAAGGCTTGAGGCCTATGGAACAGTTGACGAGCTCTCATCCCTGATAGGATACGCTGCCTCGATAACATCTCACGAAGACCTCCGCCAAATCCTCCACCAGATTCAAACCCATCTCTTCCACATAGGCGCCCAGCTGGCTATAGCCAACCACAGGGTAGGGGACATTTATTCCATGGTGGGGGAGCTTGAGAAACTCATCAACGTATACGAGAGAGAGTTAAAACCTCTGAATCGCTTTATCTATCCTGGCGGCTCCCCCGATGCGGCCTTCATACACGTGTGCAGGGCGGCTGCGAGGAGGTGTGAGAGAAGGGTGGCCAGCCTCAGCGACATAGAAGAGGTGGACCCTGCAATCTTGACATACCTCAACAGGCTCTCCACACTTCTCTTCACCCTAGCGAGGACAGCCAACAAGAGGTCGGGGGTGGGTGATAGGGAGTGGGTCAGGAGCTAGAGTATACTATCTCGCCATCCTTCACAGTCATAACCACTCTGACGTCTTTGAGGTTTTCGGGCCCGCAGGTTAGGGGGTCTCTATCCAGAGCTACCAAGCTGGCTTTACATCCGCGGGCCAAGAGCTCCTTCCCGGTTGCGCCCTTGGGCAGATACATCTCCAAGGCTTGGGTTATGTCAACCCTCTCGTCTGGGTTGATGTGGCCATGTACTGCTGCCCAGAGACCGTGGAAGGGGTTGGGAGTCTCGACGGGTGCGTCCGAGCCTGCTACAACACTGCATCCCTTCTCCAGCATGCTCTTCCACCGATAGCACATCCAAAACCTCTCCCCAACCCTCTCCCGCAGCCATCTATCGGAGACTGCGAACATGGGCTGGACCGAAAGCGTCACACCAAGCCTTGCAGCACGTTCAATCATTTCGTCATCCATCATGGATGCATGCTCTATCCTCACACCCTTGAAGCCGCCGTAATCCTCCACGGAGTCCAGAACCGTTTGGACGGCCTCGTCTCCGATGGCGTGGAAAGCTATCTCAAGCCCTAGGGAATCACATATCTCCAGATACTTCAGGATAGAAGACCTGCTCTCCCTAAGTAATCCCCTACCAGGCCTATCGCTGTAGGGCTGGCGTAGGGCTGCCGTGCCGCCGCCTAAAGACCCGTCAACAAAGACCTTCAACCCGGCCAGAACACCGGCCTCCCTCAAGGCGGGCAAACTCTCCATCAGCTCCGGAACTATAAAAAACCTGATATCCATCCTGACGTCTTTTTTCACCTTCAACATGGTTAGGGTTTTGAGATATTCGCCATCCATCGCTATGATGTCTAGGCCCCCGAGACCGTATGAGAAGAGCCGTTCCTGACCCTTTAGGATTAGCGCTCTAAGGCGATCTGGCGCCGGTTTGGGGATGTGCCGCCTCAAAAGCTCCACGGCCCGCTCCCTCACAACCCCCGTCGGGTTTCCGCCGCCGTCTCTATCCACTAAAAAGGGGTTAACATCATACCTCTGTAGAATCTTTAGGGCGCTGGTGCTGGCCAACCCCAGGTGGCCGCACACCCTTTCGAGAAATACTGGTCTTCCGCCGGACGCCGACTCCAGATCGGAGGCGGATGGTATTGAATCCATGATCGAGTCGTCCCATCCAGCACCGTAAACCATGCCACCCTGCTTTGACATCCTCACCCTCGTTAGAAGCTCGGCCTTCGTTCTAACACCTCTTAAATCTATATACTCATCCGCTACAGCGTATTCAACAAAGTGGATGTGGTGGTCCGTCATAGCCGGTATCACGGCCTTACCAGCCATGTTGAAAACTTTCCAGTCCCCGCTGAGGGCTCCGACTTCTTCAGAGCCCAAACCTACCACGAATCCGTCTTTCCAGGCTATCGCGTCATAGGTTTTGGGAGGGTTGAAGGATGTATACACCCTGCACCCGGTCAGGACCACCGCCGGCCTGCTCATTCTCTACCTCTTACCTGTCTACCCCGGCTCTCCCTCTCCAAGAAGTTGGCCATAACCTCGCAGGCATAGATTAGCGACACAGTGCTGAGATATTTTAAGGCGTGGGTGTTGTATGAGATGCTGACCTCCGGCTGTGAGAACTCCTCTCTACTACCCACCCAGAGCTGGAAGACAAGTTTAACCTTCGGGAGAAACTTGAAGGAGAAGCTGTTTCCACCAAGCCGCTCCTTAACACCACCCAGCTGTGTGGCACATCTCTCGAAGAGCTGTTTGTCGTAGCCGAATATACGGATAATCGGCCTTGTTACATATTTCTGGTAGTATGAGACGAGGGACTGGGTTTTGAGGAGTTTGGCAACTGGATGCCATGTCTCAGGGCCTGAGCCACCACCATCCGACATGATATAGCTCAGAATAACGTATGAGAGCTTGCCCCCCGCCGGCCGGCCGGTCATCAAGTCGAGGATAGTTTTTGAGCCCAGCTCTACTGTGTAGGTCTTGTTGAGGAGGTTAACGATGTATCTGGAGTCTTTATCACCGGTTCCAGCCAAGTATACTATCCCACATTTCTTCGCCGCCTCCTCATGCCTAATCTTGAGAAGCTTTTCAAAGGATTTGGAGACTATGTTTTGAAGGTCCGTCTCAGGTATGTCAGGGTTCTCGATAACGGAAGCCATGGTAGCAACTCACCACCAGTTCACCAACCGCCCAACTAATCGGGTTATCTCCCTTGACAGTGTAAACCATACACACCCTTTTCCCTTAGATGTGGACGTTATAAGATTTATCATCAGGCCTTGGCTGGGATGCTATCTTCCAGCCTTATATGGATGTTTGTCTGACGGTGTGTATGGCTGTGAGGCGTAGAATTGTGGAGATAATTAATGTCGGTAACGAGCTGCTGGACGGTAGGACGCTTAACTCAAATCTTCACTGGCTCTCGGGCCAGCTCAGCATGCTGGGATATTTGGTTAGCAGAGCCACCATAGTCCGGGACGATGTCGAAGAGATTGCGGAGGTGTTGAGGGAGGCTTTCAGACGTAGGCCCAGATGGATATTTGTGGGCGGTGGTCTTGGACCAACCCACGACGACAAGACGCTCAACGGTGTCGGACGAGCCTTCGGGCTCAGGCTCAAACTAAACAGAGAAGCTCTTGAGATGCTCAAGAACAGATATGAGGAGATGGTGAGGAAGGGACTCATCAGCTCTTACACCATTACTAAGGAGAGGCTCAAGATGGTAAAGCTTCCGGAAGGCTCGACACCCCTAAGAAACAGGAAGGGCTCTGCCCCCGGAGTGTTGCTGGAGAGGAGAGACGTCAGGATAGTCTGCCTACCAGGGGTCCCTGATGAGATGAAGGATATCTTCGAGAATGAGATAAGGCCTATCATGGAGAGGGAGAGCGGCGGAAGGGCCTACGTCGTCGAGAGGATGGATGTTAGAGGTGTGTTCGAGTCAAGCCTGGCACCACTCCTGGTGGAGGCTATGAAGCGTTTTCCAGGCGTCTACATCAAGAGCAACCCCAAAGGCTTCGAGGGCAACGTATCTGTTGTATCCCTCGACTTCATATCTGAGAGGAAATATGTTGATAGGTTGAGGGCTGCCAAAGACTTGATAAGGGCAAGGCTTGGAGAGATGGGTGGTTGATGGGGCTATGTCCGTGGAGGACCAGGTGGATAATGCTCTCAGGATGGTCCGCTCATCACCTGAAATGTATCAGAGGGGCTTCGACAACGGCTATAACGTATCTAGGAGGCTGGCGAAAAGGTTTAGGTCTCTCGTCCTCTTCGGCATGGGGGGCTCCGGGATAGTCGGGGATATAGTCAGGGACCTGATATCAACCCCAAACCGTAAACCTCCTTATGTCTCCAAAGACTACAGGCTCCAGACGCAGCCAGGTCCTGACACCCTTTCAATCGCATTAAGCTACTCAGGTAACACCGCTGAGACCGTCACCGCAGCATCTGAGGCATACAGCTCCGGCTCAACCCTGGTGGTTGTCTCATCGGGAGGCGTCTTATCGGAAATAGCGGAGAAACATAGGCTTCCGAGAGTTCCGGTGACCTCTGGGCTTGAGCCAAGATATGCTGTCCCAGAGATGGTGGGATGTGTCCTAGGCCTTCTCCACGGGCTGGGTATGGTTAATAGCCTGTCGGAGCAGTTCAGGGATGCTGCGAAAAATCTCCACAGCTTCATAGAGGGGGTCTCGGCGGACTCTCTGAGGGATGCGGCCCGCCTGATGCATAGCCGTGTCGCTGTGGTCATAGGACATACCCATCTCCAGTCATCGGCGTATCGGCTGAAATGCCAGCTGAATGAGAATGCCAAGCATCCCGCCTACGTGGCTACATTACCCGAGGCATGCCACAACGAGATGGAGGGCTGGACACTGCCGGAAAGCATATCATACATCGTTTTGAGGAGCCGGTATGAACCGCCCGCACTATCATCGGTCCTAGACCAGATACTCGACGACCTAAAGCAGGGCGGCATGGCGCACACCATCCTACGGGTGGATTCAGCAAACTATGTCGAGGAGATTCTTAGGATGGTAGCCTTGGGGGATATGCTCAGCATAGTCCTTGCTTCATCGAAGAAGGCGGACCCCTTCAAACTGTTACGGATACCGAGGTTTAGAAGGCTTCTCAGCATGGATGGACGGCTTCTAAAACACGCCGAAGAAAGGTTCAAGGTTGACACTTAAATTCAGAATTTCGAGATGTATAGTGGATGGATTGGATAGCCATAGGCAGGCGGATTGTGTACGCCCTATTGGGTATGGTGGCCCTTATAGTAGTCCTGGCCCTAGGCGCCCTAACACCCCTCGATAGCGAGACGTATGAGACGCTTCTGCGTCAGGCTGAGAGTTTAGCCTCTATAGCCGCAATGTCACCCCTCAACATACTGGCCAACAATTTACTAGCTTCACTTTTCATGATAATCCCAGCCATAGGCCCGGTCCTATCAGCATATATCGTCTACGTGACAGGGCAGGTGATATCCGCCATCAGCATATCACAGAACATCAGCCCTGTAATACTTCTCCTAGTGCCATTTGTAACTGTTTATGGGATTATAGAGATGCTGGCCTACGGCCTAGCAGTCTCAGAGAGTGTGGTTTTCACCTACGCCATCATAAAACGTAGGGCCAGAATAGAGTTGAGGCGTCTCCCGATAGTAATACTAGCTGTAGCCGGGCTGCTGCTGGTGGCCGCCCTGATAGAGTATTTTCTCATATCCCTCCTAACCAGGTAGTCTGGTGAAGAAGTGAAAAATTTGACCCATGAAATCCCCGAATACGAGGGAGAGTAGATATCCGGCTGTGAAGAAGACTAGAAGAGGTATTCCTGGAGTTATCCACATATCATCCTCAAACGCCTCATCCATGTCGTCGATAGTGATGTTGAAGGTGAACCTTTTTACTCCTCCAGCCCTCTTCTCAACCGGGCTCCAAAATCTTTTTCCGGAGCTTCTCATGACTCTGGTGCCTATGAATAGGGCGAAGAACTTCCTGTAGCCGGGCTCGGATTCAAAGCCTTCGAAAATCTCCTCACCCCTAACCAGCCTATAGCTGTTGTATAGAGCTAGCGAGATAGGGAGAAGTGCTGAGAGTAACATTCCATTGGTGAAGGTTGTCAGCCCAACTATTCCGTGCAGCTGTACACCATATCTTGAGAATGGATGTATTGCGGATAGGCAGGTTAAGGCCTTGGCGTCTGCGCCGCCGTAGAGGCCGACGAAATATAGGGAGAAGGCCACACCTGCTGTAGCCCCTATTGAAAGCAGGTATGGGATGATGTCTGCCGGCTTCCATATAAGGTCTGGCAGGTTTACCAGCAGTCCGAAAGCTCCAGCCACCAGCCAGACCTTGTCGTCTACCTCTCTGGTTTTTAGGTCTAGGTAGGATGTGTACAGGAGTGTGGCTGAGGCGACCGCTATACGGAGATATTCCAACATGCTCCGCTAGGGCCATATACCCAGAAGCCTTATCGCCTCGGCAACCCTTGAGACGGCTAGGAGCATGGCTCCATCCCTCATATTCACTTCATGTTTCTTGGATTTTTCGAGGACGGAGGCGTAGGCCGAGACTATTCTGGATTCCAGTTTGCTGTTAACCTCCTCTAGGGTCCATGTCTCCCTCTTTAGGTTTTGAACCCATTCTAGATAGCTGACCGTCACACCGCCAGCGTTTGCCAGGATGTCCGGAACAACCAGCACACCCTTCTCATATAGTATCCGGTCGGCCTCCGGCGTGGTCGGGCCGTTAGCCCCCTCCACCACAGCTGCCGCCTGAATCATATCGGCGTTTCGGGAGTTTATCTGGTTTTCGAGGGCTGCCGGTATTAGAAAATCACATTTCAGAGTCAGGAGTTCTTCGTTGGTGATGTTTTGGCATCCGTCATAGTTGATGACGGAGCCTGTGGCATTCTTATGCTCGAGAACCCTGTAGGGATTTAACCCGTCACGGCTGTATATCCCTCCTTTGGAGTCGCTGACCGCAACTATCTTAGCCCCCATGTCATAGAGTATGCATGCGGCGTTGCTGCCCACGTTGCCGAAGCCCTGAATGGATACGGTTGCGCCTTTTAATGGCTTGTTCAGATACTTGGCTGTCTCCCTCACACAGATTGCTACACCCCGGGATGTCGCCTCATTTCTTCCGAGACTTCCCAGGAGGGAGACCGGCTTACCAGTCACCACCTCAGGAACCTGGTAACCCCTTATCTGGCTGTAGGTATCCATAATCCACGCCATGGTCTGGGCGTCAGTGTAAACATCGGGGGCCGGAATATCTACGTACGGGCCTATAAGCTCGTATATCATAGAGGTGTAGCGCCTAGTCAATCTCTCAAGCTCGGTCTTGGTCATCTCCTTGGGATTGCATACGACTCCTCCCTTGGCACCACCGTATGGCAGGTCCACTACCGCGCACTTCCAGGTCATAAGCATGGCTAGGGCTGTCACCTCCTCCACAGTCACATTAGGGTGGTATCGTATGCCGCCCTTGTATGGGCCACGGGCGTTGTTATGCTGAACTCTAACACCTTTGAAAACCTTTACCTCACCATTCTCCATCCTGATTGGGATAGCCACTATGAGGGTTCTCTTAGGGTTCTGCATGTAGAGATGGATGCCCGGCTCTATATTCAAAACTTCTGCAGCTTTTTTTAGCTGTGATAGGGCAGAATCTAGGAACTCTCTACCCGACGACATCAAAACCACACATTAAATGATGGGCTTACCCAGGTAAAAAGGTTTACAAACCTATGGAAAAGATTTTATTGTCTCATGGCCTTAGAGGTGTATGGGCCTTATCACAGTAGAATCCCAGAAGTTTCTCTCCCTAAACTGGAATGATATTGAGAGGCTTGTCGATACGCTATCAGAGGAGATTCAACTAAATTACAGCCCCGACACTATTGTGGGGATTTTGAGGGGTGGGTCTATAGTCGCCAACCTGCTCTCAGATATCTTGGATATCAGGGAGGTTTATGTGGTTGGATGCAAGTCGTATCACGGTCTCGAGAGCGGCGACGTGAAGATATATCACGACCTCTACCTTAAAGACCTGGAGGGTAGAAAGGTCCTTCTGGTTGATGACGTATCCGATACGGGGAAAACTCTCGCGGCAGCGTATGATGTGATATTGAGGCCTAGGAGACCTGAGGCGGTGAAGACCGCGGCCCTCCTCCTTAAACCGTGGACATCTTATAGGCCTGATTTCTATGTGGAGACCACCGACGCCTGGATAGTCTTCCCCTGGGAACGTCTCGAGACTGTGAGGATACTGGCGGCGAGGATGTGTGAGAAACTGGGAGATGAGAAGGCGGTTGAGGTCATCTCCAAGTTATCGAGGCTGGGCGTAGAGCGTGTCCGTAGGATGGTTCTCGGAGTAAAAACCGTCTGAACTCCCTTACAGCTATTAATTACGAGTTTTCCCTCTCTATGGATGGCCGGGAAGATATACGCCGAGATATACGGGTGTTCCGCCAGTCTGGCGGACGGTGAGATAGCCTTGGGGTTAATGCGGGATAGTGGGTATCAGGTCACCGAAGACCCCGCCGAAGCCGATGTACTGCTCCTCGTAACGTGTGCGGTGAAGAAACCCACCTCCGATAGGATGATATCCAGGATGAAGAGGCTCTCACACTATCCTGGAAAGCTTCTGGTTGCTGGTTGCATGGTGACCGGTGAGCCTGAGAGGGTGAGAAAGACAGCTCCCCAAGCCCTGCTGATAGCGCCGAGGGATATCACCTCGATAACGGAAATCTTGGAGGGTGCACACCAGGATGGCGGCGGTGTAAAGCTGGGCTACCCACGTATAAGGAGGAACCCCGTGATTTCAGTGATACCCGTCTCGGAGGGGTGCCGTTGGAGCCGCTGCAGCTTCTGCATCGTACCCAAGACAAGGCCTGGATATCGGAGCTACCCCATCCAATTGGTGTTGGATGAGGTTAGGGCTGGGCTGAGGGAGGGGATTAGGGAGTACTGGCTGACAAGCCAGGACATGGGCAGCTACGGAGTCGAATCTGGGAGAAACCTTCTACCGCTTCTAGTCAGGTCCGTGGACTCTCTCGAAGGTGAGTTTCTCGTGAGGATAGGTATGATGAACCCCATATATTTAAAACCTATTGTGGCCGACCTTGTGGATGCTTTCAAGGGTCGTCACATCTTTAAGTTCCTACATCTTCCCGTGCAGTCAGGCTCCGAATACGTCCTCAAGACGATGTCGAGGGGCCATAGCGTATCCCTCTTCGAGGAGATTGTTCAAGCCTTCAGAGCTGAAATACCGGCGATAACCCTCTCCACAGATATAATAGTGGGGTATCCGACCGAGGATGAGGAAGACTTTGAGGATACCCTGAGGCTTGTGGAGAGGGTGAAGCCTGACGTGGTAAACATCTCTAGGTTTTTCCCCCGGCCAGGGACATCTGCTGAAGGTATGAAAACCCTTCCACCTAAGATATTGTCGAGAAGGGTTAACCTGTTGAGGGATGTCGTCTCCCGGGTACAGCTGGAGCTCAACTCTAGATGGATTGGATGGGAGGGGCCTGCCCTAGTAGATGAGAGGGGTAGGAACAGCTTGATGGTTGCGAGGAACAGTCACTACAAGCCCATCGTCCTAAACACCACCGAGAACCTCCTAGGAAGGTTTGTATGGGTTAGGGTCACAGATTACAGCCACCACTATCTCAGAGGTGAGGTGGTGAATGGCTGACAACATAATACTTGTCCACCACAGCGAGATAGTATTGAAGGGTAGGAAGAGGAGATATTTCGAAAAACTACTGATACATAACATGAGTTACGTGTTAGGCAAGAAATACAGGATCTCCGCAGACGAGAACAGGCTGGTCGTGGACTATCAAGACCTCATAACCGATGAAACCTATGAGAGGCTGGCTAGAATCGCAGGTGTAAGCAGCTTCTCGCCCGCCCTTAGATGCGACCCCTCTCTAGACTCGATTAGGGAGGCATCTCTGAAGATATTGGAGGGGTCAACCTTCTCCACCTTCGCGGTCGATGCGAAGAGGGCCTACAAGAACCACCCATACACCTCCCAGGATGTCAAGAAATATGTCTCAGAGGCCATCATCTCTACTTACCATGCCAGACCTGACTACAGAAGCCCGGAGTTAAGGCTCTATGTCGAGGTGACGAAGGAGCATGGATACGTATATAGGGATAAGAGGAGGGGTCTCGGCGGGCTCCCAGTAGGGTCATCGGGACGGGTTCTGATGCTTCTCTCGGGAGGCATCGACTCGGCCGTCTCGTCTATAATGCTGATAAGAAGAGGTTGTAGACTGGACTATCTACACTTCCACCCATACAGAGACGCAGATGAGGCCTTGAAGGCTAGAATAGGCATGCTGGCCAGCCAGCTCACAACATATGGCCTAAGAAGCCATCTATTCATGGCACCGTTCACACCCTTCTACCGACGTATCCTATCGGAGGGGTCGAAGCTGGAGGTTCCACTCTTCAGGAGGTACATGTTTGAGGTGGCAGACCGCCTTGCAGGCCAATACAGTGCAAGGGCCTTGGCCACGGGTGACAGCTTGGCTCAGGTGGCGTCACAGACCCTCTCCAACCTAGCAGCAGCGGAGCACACAGTGTCCAGACCGGTCCTCAGACCGTTGATAGGGTTTAGCAAGGAGGAGATTACGCGTATGGCCGAGACATGGGGGCTTTCATGGCTAACCCGAAAAGAATACAAGGACTGCTGCTCCATCCTGGGCAGGCATCCCGTAACCTCATCGAGTTTTGAGAAGGTGGATGATATGTGGCGGAGGCTAGGGATTGGGGATGCCGTTGCGGAAACCCTTGAAGAGTTGGAGATATACAAAGTAACCTATCGGGCTGGGATTATGAAGATGGACAGGTTAACAACCCTCCAGCAAAATATGGGATAAAGCTTAAACCTTGCCGTTCCGATCGCCGACCATGCCACGCTATAGGAACCTCCTTTTATCCGCGTTAATGATATCTGTTATACTCCGTATAGTGATTCTGGCTTTTGATGGGCTGCTCTGGTTTGACAACCCCGTCAATGGACACGCCTACGCCCTACTGGTTTTCACGGTTGTGGACGCTGTTTTGATTGGAGCCGTTGCTGCAGGCCGTGGCGGCAGGCCTGTCCTTGTCTGGGCTATACTACAGATTCTGGCTCTGGCCTTAAACCCATTCACAGCCTTCACCTTAGGGATATCTGTCCAGGAGTTCGCCTCATATCTCTATGGATTGACACCCATCAGTTCGACGGATAGTTTCTCATGCCCCTTTCTATGCCCACCCTTCAGATACTCCTACACGGCCCTACTGCTAACGCAGATAGCCATAGCTTTTTTGGCATGGAGAAACCTCAAGATAGGGAAGTAAATTCTTGTCCGCAAACCCTAACAGCTACCTTAAAGCTGTAGGAGTAGGGAGGCTCTCCCTCTCCATAGGGGTTCAGATAGTTCTCGGATTTTTCATGGCACACGGTTACGACTACCGTGTCAGCTATGTTGCGGGCCGAAACATCGCACAGGGTACTTCACCCTATTTGGGGGGTGTTGTGGAAGGCTTCCTATCATCTTGGTATGGGAGAGATGTGCAGGGTATAGGTGAGACACCGCTCTGGGCCCTCTACACAGGCGTATCATACATCTTATCGGATGGAGACATCCACATTTTCAACCTGATACTAAAAATCCCTATCATCGGATGTAATTTTCTTCTGAGCTATTTGGCAGTAAAACGTGGCTGTGACCCAAGATTCTTCCTCTTAAACCCCTTCGCTCTCCTGGTGACGGCCAGCTGGGGCAAGCCCGACAACATATCCACATATTTTTCAATTGTTCCACTACTTCTATCTTCCGGATTAGTAGCCACATCTCTTCTATTCACAGTCTCGCTGATGGTGAAGCCGTTAGGTCTTCCGATATTTCCAGCATTAGTTGGGAAGTATTCAAGCCAGAGTAGGGTTCGGGCGATAATAATGGCCACCATGACCATAGCCCTCTCCACGGCTTTTTTCTTCTTGCCTTTCATGGTTTTCCGTTGGCCCTTCCAAACCGTCCTCGAAGGTGCTGCCAACTGGCTAAAGCCTACGGGAGGTATATCACCATATAACATCATAGAGGCTGTGTATGGCACCACCACATTACCGGAAAACCTGGCCACCCTAGGCTATGCACCATTTGTAGCACTCGCTATACTCACGATATTGATATCGATCCACCCGCCAAAGCATCCCCAAGACACATTATCAATAGCCATAACCTCCACGGCTCTCTTCCTGAGTTTGCGCCCTTGGGTATCTGAGCAAAACCTCTACATCATACTGGCCCTGATGGTTTTTACGTTAGGGAAGCTACCCACCCGACTCCTATGGATAATACCCACAATCTTCGCAGTAGCTAACCTCTCAATAATCCAGAACCTATACCTCATACTAGCCCCCACATCTGTAGAAACACCCGACATCTACCCACCGGTGAGACTCTGGGTGAAATTCCTCATCTCAATAGGGTGGTTGGCCCTCATATGGTGGACTATAGCGTCGAAGAGGCTGTATCGATGGTGAAAATCCTAACAGCGGGTATTGGAATAACACACATCCTCTGGGGTGTAGCCCTTACCCTCGATTATAGCATGTTTACACATAGGCTTGGAAACCCGTTGGTATACGTCCCGATACATATGGCCACCGGCATCCTACTGGTGGCTGGGAGAATCATCTATGGCTCAGCCCTTTCAGCCGGCATCTTGACTTATTACTGGCTCTATGTTAAGCCCTTGGAGCCCATCGCCGAACCCCAGAGCGTAGGGTTAGTAGGAATATCCGCTGGCATCCTACTTCAAGAGCTTCGGCCAAGAGATGGATGGCCCCTCTTCCTACTTAGAGGGGGGCTCGCATACCCATTTATGGAGTGGGGGTTAGACGCATACAAAAACCCATACCATTTCCACAGCTACATCTCCACCAACACAGTCACAAAATCGCTCATTACTGTTGTTGACCCCTACCTCTTGATAGCCCTTCTAAGCATATACGAGATAGGTTTGGCTGTATGGCTCCTCAGCGGACTCTATCCAAAACTCTCCTCATACGCCACATTATTCACCCTCATCACATTCTCCGCTGTAGCCGGCTACCCCCTCGCACTTCCCCAGAACATAGCCCTCGCAGCGACGGCATATACACTCGCAAACTCTAAAATCAACTCATCTTCTTGAAGCGGTAATCTGTATACCACTCCCAAGGCTTGACCAACGCATAGAAAGGCCCAAGTTTTTTACGGAGTCTGGACTGGGTAACAGCCTTCCACATACCATACTTCAGCTTCTCGAGGGAGAAGTCGTGTTTGAATAAGAGTCTGTGATCGTATCCTGAGGAGGGCTTCTCCCACTCATCAGAAATCATTCTGTCCCGTACCTGCTCGTATAGCCTAGTCCCGGGTAATGGATATGGTATGGTCATCGAGAAATAGTCTAGGGGAAGGCTTGATGCCAGTTTAATCGTCTTAAGCATGGTCTCATTCGTTTCACCTGGGTATCCGAGGATGAAGAAGCCGCCTGCCTTTATGCCGTTCTCCACCACCGTCTTAACAGCTCTTCTGGATTGTTGGACTGTTAAACGTTTATTCATAAGATTTAGAGTCCTGTCATCGCCCGCCTCCAACCCGAAGATGATCTTGTGGCATCCAGCTCTCCTCATATACCTAGCTATCTCACTGTCTATAAGGTCCGCCCTAGCCAGACACTCCCAGAGAACCTCCAGCCTTCTGGAGATAATCTCTTCACATAGCCTTATCACATGTTTCTTGTTGGCTATGAATAGTTCATCTGCAAACCATATCCTTTCATATTTGTATTTGTATCGTATCTCCTCCATCTCATCCACTATATTCTCGGGGCTTCTCACCCTGTAGATTCTTCCATAGTCGGGCCGCCAGCAGAAGGAGCAGCTAAAAGGGCATCCCCTTGAGGCCACCATGGAAGTCATGGTGTAGCCGAAATTCTTCCTGTAGTACTGTTTGTATAGGTCGTTATCATAGGAGTCTCTATCTGGAGTTCCTAGAAGGTCTAGGTTTTTGACCAGAGGCCTTTGGCCGGTGTAGTATAAGCCGCCGTTGGCTGACGAAACCCCCTCAATCCTCTCTAACAGCCTCCGGCCTAGGTATAGGCCCTTCACCCCCTCAATCGAGCCTTTATCATCCACAGCCTCCATCAGCTCCAACATGGTATACTCCCCCTCGCCCTGCACCACAACATCAAAAATATCCAAGAACTTGGTGGGATAGGCTGAGGGCATAGGGCCGCCTGCCACCAATAGATCGCAGTGTTCCCGGACTCTCCTAGCTATTTCTTTGGCCGTATCAACCATGGAGAGCATGCTGTAAATTCCCACAACTCTAGAGGTTGCAGCCTCTCTGACGACCTCGTCCATCTTCCTGAAGGTGCAGTCTATGATTTTCACGCTGTATCCGTGCCTCTTTAGAAAGGAGGAGATGTATCCTATCCCGAGGGGTGGGAATTTGAACGATTTTGAGCGGCCGTCATCGAAGTATGGGAATACCAGAGCTACGTCCGCCATCTAAACCCCACTTTATAGCTTATGTTGGGTTTTGAGGACTGGTAGCTTACACCAGCCCAATCCAGCCTTCTCCCCAAAACCTCACGCCCCACAAACATTCGACAATCTTTCAAAGGATAGAAGGTCATGGAGAGGTTCAGGGCAGGCGCTGAGAGAGTAACCTCGTCCGAGACCTCCATCCAAGGGGTGAACTTGGATGGCCTGCTACCCACCCGGAGATGGGTAAATAGTCTTCCAGAGAGCTCGTTGGCATAGAAGAGTTTTAAACCTTTAGGGATGTCTGCGGAGGCATCCACCAAGACAGTATCACCATCTAACCTGTAACGGACTGAGACTGTTCCGAGGCTTCCTATCTCCACATATCTGCTTCTTACACCTAATGAAGTCCTTGCAGCCATCATAAGGATGTAGGCAGGCCTGTAGTATCGGCTGGAGAGATAGGGTTGTGAGAGAACAGCCTTTAAGGCCTTATAGGGCTTCTCAACAAGAAATGGTCCGATGAACTTCAATGAGATACCGTTTAGGTGGAAAATTTTTAAAAGTTCTCTACCTTTTTGATCTACTAAATCTGCTCTTAGAGGGAAGATCGCCTTCTTTGATGTTACTCCAACAACCCCTCCAATGCCGACTCCCTCCCCTATCAGACTCGCTCCTCTATATCTGATTGATAACCCCCTCTGGATACCGTGTATTTCGTGGTAGGGGTCAGACTCCGGCATATCAAAGACTAGGGGCTGTTTAAGCTGATAGGACACTCTGAACCGCCGGCGAGAGACTCTTTTAAACTTTTACCGAAAACTCACTTTTCGGAAAAATTTTTAATCCAACAGCAGAGAGTGTGCATCCATGTCATTTTTACATCTCCTTCTTTTAACATCTTTCTTCCTCATCTCCGCCCTCATCCCCCTACATACTATCGTGTATGCGCATCTGATTCTTCTTGCTAGGAGATACAGGACGCCGGAGGCTAGAATTCTCCCAAGATATCCACACGTTACAATCCAGCTCCCCATATACAATGAACGGCATGTAGTTAGACGGCTAGTAAGAGCTGTTACGGAGTTAGACTATCCCCGGGAGATGATGCAGATAATCTTAGCCGACGACTCCGATGATGAGACATCGAGAATCTGTGGTGAATTGGCCGAACACTACAGGCGCAAAGGCTTCGACATAACCCATCTTAAAAGACCTGATAGATGGGGTTATAAGGCTGGAGCCCTCCAAAACGCCCTGAACCACTCCAAGGGAGAGTTTATAGCGATATTCGACGCCGACTTCCTTCCACCAAGCGATTTCCTCAAAAAACTATTACCCTACTTCGCAGATGAGCGTGTAGGCGTTGTCCAGGCTAGGTGGGGGCATCTAAATCGTGACTACTCCCTCCTCACGAGTTCTCAGGCATTAGCCCTTGACCTCCATTTCATGGTTGAACAGCGTGCCCGCCACGCGGGGAATCTATTCCTCAACTTTAACGGCACCGCAGGTATCTGGAGAAAAACCTGCATAGTTGATTCGGGGGGCTGGATACCGTCGTTGGCAGAGGACCTCGACCTCAGCTATAGGGCCCAGCTAAAGGGCTGGAAAATAGTCTATGTGGATGAGGTTGAAGCCCCGGCCGAGATTCCAGTGCAGATGAATGCTATAAGAAAACAGCAGTACAGATGGGCGTTTGGAGCAGTCCAGACCGCCATAAGATATCTCGGCTCTATACTACGTTCCAGTAACCCGTCGCTACTTAAGATACATGCGGTAGTGCATCTTACTAGACATATCCCGCAGCTCCTCATCACTCTTCAGGTCTTTCTAATCCCCCTTGTCGTGAGGAGCGGTGTTGATGTTCCTTTTTCGGAGGGGCTTGCCTTGATGGCCTTATATCCTGTCATTTTAGTATCGGCTATTTTGATAGCTGCCTCACAGCTCGTGAAGAAGGTGTATGGACGGCTTACCGGACCATTGAGGGATGTTCTCCTTCTGATAGTTTGGGCGACCGGGATATCATTAAACAACGCCATCGCCGTAGTCCATGCATTTTTCCAAGGCGACCCAGTATTCGACCGTACCCCAAAGTTCGGAATAGTTGGGAGGAGAGGTGACTGGAGAAGGTCACCATATGCACTATCTTTTGTAGGTCTTGCAGTAGCCGACATTCTCATGGGTGGTTATTCAGTTTATGCGGCCCTCTACTCGTTTTATATGGGCGCCTTCTACTTCATCCCCCTGACAGCCCTCTTCTCCATCTCCCTACTCTCTTCGGGGTTGCTGACAATAAACCACAGCCGGCCCAGGATAGGAGCCAATAAGAAGGTCAGAAGCTCCAAACACTCGGTCACGGTATTCACCATATCCCTTATCGCAGCTGTTTTCACGATCGCTACCATCTCATATGTCAGGACCGGCTACCAGCTCGACTTGGCCAGAGGATACATAGTATCAGCGTCGGATTCGGTTGATCCTATCAAGTGCCTCAGTAATTTGGAGGAGGCGTTAAAGATTATACCCGGGTCAGGAAACCCGGTCTGGCCTCTGCCAACACCCTCCACCGATCTTTCACTCATCTCCGATGACTTGAAGAGCTTGAAAGAGAGGCTTGAATCGGTATCAGGTCAAGTCAATAATGTTGAACTCTACCATTCTGTTCTCGAGGACATACGCCAAGCCTTGAAAGTCCTTGACCACCAGCTGCGGATGGCTATGCCATACTTTTGGGCTGGATACACGCAGGTTATGGCCATGCTTTTAGCGGTCGCTATGGCAGCGCTGGTGATAATGCGGAGATGAGGAGCTTCCTCCCATTTCTTATATGGATTTCAGTCGGCTTGGCCCTCATCACATGGATTTATGTCAACGACGTATATCCTTTAGATGTGGCTATAGGATTTATCAGCCGGGCCCAAGCTGCTGGTCACGCTGAGCTCTCTATTAAATATCTCCGGGAGGCTATCCCCCTACTACCTAGTTCCGGCAATCCCGTCTGGCTCTTCCCCACAGCCAGAACCGACTTCATGCTTATTCATAGCGACCTGACATCAATACTTGATAGGCTGGAGACTGTGGCTGGGCTGGGCAGGGACACCTCAGCCTATTCTCAGGCTTTAAATGATATCAGAGGGAGGCTGGGAGTGGTTGCTGGGAACATCGGCGAGGCGATCCCCTATGTGATGTTCTCGCCTTTTAACACCTCACTGATATTTGTTTGGTTTTTGACTCTGCCCATTGCCTACATGGTTAGGAGGAAGGTTGTGCGGATGAGGGAGAGGATGGTAGAACGATAACCTTCCCCACCATCCATGGGTGAGGTGTGCAGTGGTATGGGTATTCCCCCTCCCTGATGAAGGTAAATGTCCAGCTCATCCCCTGCCCAAAAAGGCCGGAGTCAAAAAGACCCTGGTCCGATGTGACCGTATGGCCTACTGGAACCTCCTCAGCGTTAACCCAGATAACTGTACTGTTGTATCCAGCGACAACACTAACCTCCTTTGGGACGTAGTTTTCTGCCTGTGTAGGATTGAATGACCCAGGAACTATTGTAATGGTCACGTTAAACGGTGTCGGACCCCCGCTGATCTCTGGCGGACCAGGGGTCCATGGGCCTATCCCCATGGCGGCGGTTGTGGCGACGAAGGAGACCAACCCAACCACAACAACCAGAGAAACAACCACCTTGGGGCCTGAGAGCTGTGGGATGCCACCCCTAAACAACCCCCCGGGGATCATTATTACCCCGAGAACCAGCAACAGCACGGAGAACTCAGCCAAGGGGCGCATGGTCTCCGAAATACCGGAGAAGGTTATGTATATCCCAGCCAGACCCATCAATACGAAAAGTATGCCGACTGTGAGGAGGGTGTCGTCCATATCTAACCCGTGAACAGGCTTAAATTTTAACATAATTGGGGAAAGGATGCTGTATATGATTTTTTGGGTAGATTAGGGTAGGCGGTGTTTTTTAGAGATAGCATGGTGTTGAAGGGTTTTGAGCCGGTTATATCAGAGGTAAGGGTATTTACTAAGGTTCCGGGGGACATGAACCCCCACCTCATTCTATTTTTACCTTGGACCGGCGGGGATTTGAACCCCGGACCTTCCGCGTGCGAGGCGGACGATCTTCCAGACTGATCTACCGGCCCCATCCAATTCCCGCCACGCATCTATTTATTGTTCTTTGCGGTGTTAGGGTCGTGCAATACTGGAGATTTATGAGTTTCTGCCTTGGGGCCAGCTCTATTTTAGGGCTTTTCTTCATCTTATACGTGGCTGGCTCGGTGCCGTCATGGCTATTCTATACACTGGTCACAGGCGAGGCGGCCTTCATATCCGCCGCACTGGCCACCTTCAAGAATCTGAGGTATGCCTATACTTTTGGGCTTATCCTCGCGATACTGACAATTGCAGCCACTGCGATGTCTAGGGCTCACATCGCTTTCCTAGCCTTAGGCCGTCCGGTGGAGACCCTAATAATTGTGGCTGGAGATGGCCTTCAGATACTGTATATAGGGCTTTACCTGCTGTCTAGGAGAACTCCTCGACATAGACAACCTTCTCAACTCCGTTAACCGCCTCCTTAACCTCTCTGGCGATTGCCCTCTTAGCGACTTGAAGTGTTGGCAGGAAATGGGCCTCCTGAGGTATCTTGATCCTTGCTATCGGTGGGGAGAGCTCTATCTCGAATTTCTCGATAGGCACCTCGCTTATCCTTGAATGGACGATATGCTTCACCTTCTCACCGTCGTCTTTGAGGATGGATCTAACGGTGGCCTGGCATATCAGTGTCTTTCCTGCCAAGTATGGGTTGAAATCTATCTGAACCCTGCCCGAACCTATAGCCCTCACAACACCTGTTCTACCATCTATGTTGAGAATGCTGCCCACCCTTATAGGCTGGTCCAAATCCTTCAGCTTACGGGTCGGTATCGTCTTGACTTTTGAAGGGTCCCTGGGTCCGAAGGCCTTTTCCGGCGCTATCTCAAATGTCTTGCTCTCCGATTCCTTCAGGCCTATGATCTCATCCTCTATGGCCTTTAGGAGCGTCCCCTTGCCTACCACCACCAGGCGGGGCTCGTAGATTTTGGAGGCGTCGTAGGCGTCGGACTTCTTCGCCTCCGCCTCCTCCGTGGTGTCCACCAGCTCTCCAGTATCCTTGACCCTCAGGGTGTAATCCAGAAGAACGTATGAATTCGCCTCAACCACGTCCTTCTTCCCGGCTTCTTCAGACATCTCCAACCCCACCCTGAATCAGCTGGTTATATATGTATAGGCTAGCCTGTCCGATGGGCTGGAACACGTAAGATATTTATAATCGCATAAGTTAGTGGTACATGTAAGAACTAGATTAGATGCATGGATTGGTGTTTGATTTGCTTCCGACTGAGGCTGGAGACCATAGGTTCTTGAAGACTGGGACCACTACGGTAGGCATGGTTGTGAGAGATGCGGTAATATTTGCGACAGACACGCGGGTTACATCTGGATTCTTCGTAGCCCATAGGAAGGGGAAGAAAGTGCATCCCCTCTCCAGCCATGCTGCAATAACCATAGCGGGGAGAGTGGCGGATGCCCAGACACTCATCGAGCTTCTCCGCGCCAACATAAACCTATACCAGGTCTCCAGGGGGCTGAAGATGCCCATACCAACTATAGCGCGGCTGGCCTCATCCTTCATGTTCAACTCCAGGTTCTTCCCGTATTACGCCCAGCTAATAATTGGTGGAGTTGACTCGGAGGGCCCGCACCTCTACAATTTAGACCCCTTCGGCTCGATAACGGAGGAGTATCTCATAGCCACAGGCTCAGGAAGCCCTGTCGCCTACGGTGTGTTGGAGTCAGAGTATAAGACGGACCTGCCTTTTGAGGATGCGGTAAAACTATCGTTCAGGGCCGTAGCCGCCTCCATAAAGAGGGATGCAGGCTCGGGTGATAGTATAGACGTTGCATACGTTAGAAAGGATTCAGGGTATGGCGAGCTGTCGGTTGATGAGAAGGCACCTCTATACAATCTCTACCTGAAATATATTCCCACTTAGATGGTGTAACGGGTGTTGGCTTCATCGGATAGGCTCCGCACGGAGTTACTCAAGTACTTCTCCTCGATGGAGACTAGGGAGCCCGCAATCTCTAGGGTGGAGTATGAAGGGGCTAAGATAGCTATTTACACCAGAAATCTTCAGACCTTCTTGGATAGGGATAGGATAGCCCGTGAACTAGTCAGCATGATTAAGAAGCGTGTCGTGATTAGGCCGGACCCGGAGCTGAGGCTGCCCCCCGAGGAAGCCAGCGAGAGAATATCGAAGGTTTTAGGGGATGGGTACAAGCTTATCTTCGACGAGCCACTGGGGGAGATAGTTATAGAATCCAACTCTCCCAGCATATGCAATCTGGACAGGTCTGAGACTCTCAAAAATTTGATGGATGAGATAAGATGGGTCATAAGGATTTTGAGGGAGCCCATGATGCCCTCTAAAACCATAGACAGAATAAAGCAGTACGTTTTCTGGGATACAAAGGATAAGCTAGAAATTCTAAGGTCTATAGGTGAGAAGGTTTTCAGACCCCAGACCTTCCCACCCAAAGACGTCAGGATTACTATCCTGGGGGGCGGACAGCAGGTGGGAAGGTCGTCCATCCTCGTCCAGACTACGGAGAGCAATATTCTTCTGGACTGCGGCTTATCTGCTGGAGCCAACAATAGCCTGGATATGTTCCCAAGATTCGACACCGTACCTGAATTGATTGAGAGATTGGATGCCGTAATAATCTCCCACTCCCACCTCGACCACATAGGACTTGTCCCCTACCTATTCAAATACGGGTATAGGGGGCCGGTCTACTGTGTCGAGCCCTCAATACCGCTGATGGCTTTAGAGCAGTTCGACTACATCTCCGTGGCAGAGAAGGAGGGCTCCTTCGCATATTACACTGGAAATGAGGTGAAGATGGCGCTCCAATACTGCATCCCACTACGGTATGGCGTTGTCACGAATGTTACCCCAGACATCAGAATAACCTTCTACAACGCCGGCCACATTATGGGCAGCGGGATGGTCCACATCCATATAGGGGAGGGGCTCCACAACATAGTCTACACGGGGGATTTCAAGTTTGAGAAATCCAAGACATTGGATGCGTCGGCCCATAGATTTCCACGAATTGAGACCCTGATTATGGAGAGCACCTACGGTGCCACACCCGTCCCATATACCTTGGAGGAGAGTGAGGATATGCTGGCCCAGAAGATAACCGCCACCATAAACCGTGGTGGAAAAGTACTGATTCCTGTCCCGGCCATAGGTAGAGCCCAGGAGATAATGCTTGTGTTGAATAAGCTCCTGGCCGAGAAGAAGATGTCTGAGACCCCGGTCTTTCTGGATGGGTTGGTGATAGAGGCCACGTCAATCCATACAGCATATCCGGACTTCCTCGCCTCTGAGCTTCAGCAGCGGCTCAGGGACGGGGAGAACGTATTCATGTCAGAATACTTCACAGCTGTAAGGAGTGAGTCGCAGAGGCTTGAGGTCTTGGAATCCCGTATGCCAGCTGTCGTCATGTCAACGTCAGGAATGTTGGAGGGTGGGCCGGCTATAAGGTATTTCAGGGAGTTTGCAGGTGACGACCTCAACTCACTTATCTTCGTCAGCTATCAGGTGGAGGGAACCCTTGGCAGAACCCTTCTAAAGGGCTCCCGTGAAGTCACACTGATAAATGAGGAGGGAAAGAGCGAAGTAATCAACGTTAAGATGGAGGTGGATAAGGTGGATGGATTCTCCGGCCATTCAAGTAGGCAGCAGCTACTAAGCTTCCTGAGACGTATAACCCCCAAGCCGCAAAACCTGATACTTGTACATGGGGAGCCGGAGTCTATAGGCAGCCTCGCCCGCTCAGCCTCCAAAATTTTGAACGCCAATATCTACGGCCCCAAAAATCTGGAGACGATACTGCTCCATCCCTCCTAGGCGGATAACCTAATAAGCAACGTTTACACCTAAACTTCCGTGGGGCTTTGTCTGGCGATATCTCCCTAAAGATACTGTCCAAAAGCCTGGGCAACATGGTCTTGGTGAGGCTTAGAAACGGTAAAATGCTCAGGGGCCTGCTTCAGGGCTATGACCAGCACATGAACATAGTCTTAGACGATGCAGACGAGATTGTTGACGAAAATAACGCCAACAAGCTTGGAACCATAGTGGTCCGAGGCGATAACATTATAATGATATCCCCGAGCTAAAAATAACCTTTAAACCTGGGAAAACGGGGTTAACCAAGGTATGGTTAAGGGAACCCCTTCGATGGGCAAGTATAACAAGCCCCAACACATACGATGCAGGCGGTGCGGACGCCACTCATTCCACAAAGCCAAGAGGAGATGTTCAAGCTGCGGATATCCATCCCCTAAATGGCGCTCCTACAACTGGGTTAAACCCAAAAAACTCTGATGCGGGGGTAGCCAAGCCTGGTCAAAGGCGGCAGGCTTAAGATCCCATATGGTAGGGGACCTGCTCCCGTAGAGGAGCCGCGGAAGGGTTCAGGGGTTCGAATCCCCTCCCCCGCATCAAATGGCGTATGGTCCCTTTACTGGTTGTCGGCTGCTGGGTCTATGTTGTTCCTTTGCCCTCTGACTTTTTCAGCTCTTCATTCAGCTCTTTTTCGATCTCCTCCACCGATTTGGGTGGTGGGGTGGTGGCTAGGGTATATCCTATCCATGAGAGAATTCCAAGGAGCCCGGCTACGGCTATGAAACCTGTGAGCTTGAGGATGAATATGTCGAGCCCGGGAAGTGGTGGGAGGAAGACAATCCAGCCATACAATAGGATTCCTACTATGCTTCCTGCTAGGATTAAGCCTCCTAATGACCTGTCCCTACTCACGGTATTTTCGGATGCCCTGCTTCTCTATAAACTTAACTAAAGGCGTATTGCCGTGGTTAATGGGTTTGACAGGGAGAGGCGAGCCTGCAAAGCTGTACGTCAAGATAAAGCTGGGTGAGAACGAGGTGGAGTTCTCAGGGGATAAGGAAACAGTCTGGACATCTATAAACAACTATCTATCCAGGGTGGTTGGCCCCCTATCTATAGCCATGAGGCTTGCGTCTCAGCCCGACCTAGAGAGACTCTCCAAGATCTTGGTGGATAAGGTCGTCATCAATGATGGTGTGGTCACCGTCAAGGCTTCAGCTGAGGCAAAGACGCGGATACTTTACTCCCTCGCCGCCGCCTACCTCGGATATAGGCTGGGCATGCTTCAGGAATATACTTTGACACCTAGTAAAGTTGCGCAGGCCACGAGATTGGATGAGAGGGTTGTAAGAGCTAGGCTCAGCGATCTCTGGAAGGAGGGGCTGGTTGAGAGGGATGAGAAGGGAAGATACTGGGTGAATACTTCTGCTGTTGACTTTCTGGAGGTAAGAGGGGATTGAGTGGAAAGAGTCTTCGGGTCACCATAGACTACGACGGCCTTAAGGTGGATTTCGAAGGCCCGCCCGGCGACGTCTACATTCAGACAGTGAGGTTTTTGGAGAAGGTTCTTCCGGCTTACTCCCTCGCCAGCCGGATAGCCAAGGCTGGTGGAGTCGCTGAACTTATCGAGAAGTTGGGTGATGCCATAGCATATCAGGAGGGTGAAGGTGTCTACCCCAGAAAGCCATACACGTCATATCCAGCCCCCGAGGCCGTATTGCTATTTCTGGGGCTGAGATATATCGAGGCAGCGCTGGGGCTTAGGGAGAATGGTGCAGCCCTCATTTCGGAGATTGTCTCCACATTGGGCAGGCCTGAAAAGACAATCTCTGGAAGGCTCAGCGAGCTTGTTAGAAAGGGGTATGTTAGGAGACTAGATAGAAGTAGCTATATCATCACCGGTCTCGGTCTTTCCCACCTGGTCGAGACCCACTCGGGGGCCTGAGACTGGCTCAAGCTCCCTACGTGATGAACGTATATACAGGTATCTCCTGGCCTCACCTCTTCTTTCCAGAATACCCTCTCTGACCATCTCCAGCAGGACATGGGCTACCGCTGTTCTGTCGTAGCTGTATCCGCGCCTGGCCACTTCCGCTGCTACCTCCGACAACGAGCGGCCGCTATCCATCCAGCCCTCCTTCACAATCTCCTCCACCACCGCCCTGCAGGTTATCGACCTGTGGCCCTGTCTTTCTATTGTTGGCTTGGCGGCCTGGCTGGCTTTCAATACGTTTAGAACCTTCTCCACGGCTTCATCTAGGGTTTCGGGTGTTGTCTCTATCTCTACCGTAACTTCTCCGACGGTGATTTTGACCTTTATTGGTGTCATATTGGCCACCATATTGAACATATTGCGCAACATTTAAATTCAATTAAATCCCATAAAAAGAGTGGGTTGCAGCGGCTATGATGAACATTCAAATTGAACACCAACATACAATAGCAGAGACCCTCTTAAAAATCTTTTCCACATCAACAATCCCTGACCCATCCCAGGAATACACAGCAATCTTCACCACGTCAGGTGATGAGCAGGAGGAGGACGATACAAGACTTATCCTGCCAGAGAAGCCGCAGGTTGCCCAGTTGAAGCCCGCCGGCGTGTCCAAGACAGTCATAGCCTGCGACGCCTCGACAGTTAAGGTGGCCGAGTGTTCCACCGGGTCCATGTGGGCCCTCAAGGGCAGTGTAGTGTTAAGGTCAGGGTCTTTTAGGCAGGCCCATATCTACGGCCCCTTTGTCTATCTACTTTCCAGCTCCAATACTGGTGCCTTGATAAAGACATTGTATCAAGCCCTCGGATGCCACAGGCCCAGCACCTACGTCAACGGAAATATAGCCCCAAAGATAATCGCCAACCTCTTCGAGAGGATTCTTCAGAGAAACGCCGTTGAATATCTTGATGGGGGCATATTGCTTCTAGATGGGTCTCTGACCGCAGGACCTTTAGACAGCCCTCTTGCGGCCCTTGAGCAGCTTGTGGACCGGGCCACGGCTAGGGGTTTGGGGGTTCTAGCATTCTCGAAATCGACTAGGCTGATGAGCATGGGTGTAAGGATTACATCTCTCGCAACAGGCCATAAACCACCATACCTACTCAAGCCAATGCTTGACAGATGTCGGGAACGTTATCAGATGGTTTTAGGCGAGGTGTATGTGGCCCGGCTGGCCCCCTCATCATATCCCTTCAGGGTAGACGTCAACACCGGAGGCGATGGCGTTCAAGAGATATTCGGCTATCTACTGTCAAGTGATGCTATAATCTATGGATATCCCGAGACTTTAGCCCTGGCACATCAGCTCGCAACCTTCAACAGGCTAGACCTCATCGCCTTAAGAACCTCCATCCAAGCCAGTATGAGGAATATCACTGCATCCGACATAGACATCAGGAGAGGCTTGTTCTCACCCCTAGACAGGTATTATCCATGAGGGTCTTCAAAAAATCAGGCGACACACTAGAGATTCTGTGCAGGGCAGGAGAGATAGATATCAAGATTGGTGAATACCTCCTCCTCTACGAGGGTGAATACAATATGATAGCTCAGGTCCTAGACGTCTCCTACGTGGACATCCCAGGAATTCTTGAGGACTTGTTGAGGGATCTCACGATAGAGGACAGCAATGGAAGAACCGTCTTCGACCCCTATAACATCAGCTCCCTTGGACTAGCGATTAGGGAGGCAAGAGTCTTGAAGTGTAAAATAAGAGGGATCTCGAGAAGTTCTGTGGTTGAGCCCAACTCGGGATGGCTGCCCAGCAGATTCAATACATCTGTTAGAAAGGCAGGATTGGCGGATATTCAGACGTTCCAGAAAACTCCTATCGGCGTTGAGATACATCTCGGAGAAGTTCTCGGGCAGCAGTTTACAATCTCCGCTAAGACCCTCGACGGCTCCCTAACCATAGTTACGGGAAAGAAGGAAAGCGGCAAATCCCACCTGGCCAAGCTATTGGTTGAAGGCCTCGCAAGACATGGAGCTGTGGTGGTGGTCTTCGACGTCAACGGCGAATATGTTAATCTAGGAAGGACAGTTGATGGAGGGGAGAGCCCGCTGGCCAGATCTCTGAAAATCCTAGTTCCAGGGAAAACGCTTACCACATCGCTCGAGGAGATGGGTTTGAAATGTTTTATGGATATACTTGAGCATGTCTACGCAACACCCTCCACAAGCTGCAGAGAGATGGCCCGTATCTGGGCCACCCTAGAGAGAGGCGGTAAACCCATCACCTTAACAAACCTCATCGAATACGTTACTCGTGCACCGATGAACGAGTCAGTCCGAGAAGCCCTCGTCTCAAGACTTCAAAGCATATCCCACACAGGGTTCATAAACGATGATGGTGAGCCCACACGTCTTGAGAAGATTTTGCAGCCCAGGCGGATGGGGGCTGTGGTGGTAGTTGATCTCTCACAGCTCCTCCCCAGCACCAGACGGCTCACCGTTGAATATCTGCTAACCACTATATCCAAACTCCTTTCCAGAAACGTTATCAGACCTGTCTTCCTCCTGGCCGAGGAGGCCCACCTATATCTGAGGGAGACCTACTGGGAGGATATCGTCACCCGTATGAGACATCTGGGTATCTTCCCGATATTCGTCACGAACCAGCCGGACTCCATCCCAGAGCTGGTGTACCGTCAAGCCGACAACATCTTCCTCTTCAACTTCAGCAACGAAAACGATTTTGAGAGGCTGGCCAGAGTATCTAAGGTAGACGGTGAGACGGTCAAATTGCTGGGTAAGGTCCTGCCGGCAAGGTCATGTCTGGTGCTTGGCAAAACAGTCTCAGATATCCCTGTGGTTTTGTCGGTTAAGAGGAGCGAGCTGGCCACCATGGGTGCCACAAAACTATTTTTCACGGAGAATCTAGCCCAGCAGGAAATAGTGGGATGAGGAAGATATTTCATGAGATACTGAAGCATTATGGTGAGAGGAGGAGAGAGATTGAGGAGAGGCTGGGGGAGTTTGCGAGGTTTGATAGGAGGGATAGGGAGAGGGTTTTTAACGAGCTGGCTTTCTGCCTCTGTACGCCGCAGACAAAGGCCAAATCCGCCTTCAAGGCGGTCTGTTATCTCAGCGAGTCCGGGCTTTTATGGAATGGTTCCAAGAGGCAGGTAGCCTATATTCTTAGAAGATTCGGTGTTAGATTCCACAACGTCAAGGCAGGGCATATTGTATATAATAGGCGGAAGGTTGGCCAGCTGATCCCGCTCCTCGATAACGTTGATGGTAGAGTGCTGAGAGAGATTCTGGTCAGGGAGGTGAAGGGGTTCGGGATGAAAGAAGCAAGCCATTTTCTCAGAAACATAGGATACAGTGATGTAGCCATTATCGATAGGCATATCCTCAGGTGGATGAAGAGGCTTGGATATATCCGCCGGCTTCCGAGGAGGATTGACAGTGAAACCTATGTTGAGTTGGAAAGGAGGTTTTTCCGCATGGCTGGGGACATGGGTTTGAGGGGCTGCATCCTAGATATGGTTCTCTGGAGCGCCAGCACAGGAGAGGTCTTTAAATGAGCCTGCGGAACCCTAAGACGGCTTGAGTGATGGAAAGCTGGTCCTAAGCGAGGAATTGAAGAGTTTTTTACTGTCGCTCCCCGACCTAGATTTCGAACTTCTGCTCTCATCCTACCAGTCAAGCCTGCCTGAATCATTTAGAATTAACACTCTGAAGGTTTCACATGAGAAGGCTTTGGAGCTCCTGTCCGAGGAGGGGTTCAGCTTCATAAAGATACCGTGGCTCCGGGATGGCTACTATGTAAAGCCTGAAGGGCTCCTATCCCATACAATCTGGTATAAGCTCGGTCTTGTGTATATACAGGGTGCTGTCTCGATGCTGGCGTCTGAGTTACTGGATGTCTCACCCGGGCATAAGGTTTTAGACCTCTGCGCAGCACCGGGAAGCAAGGCCACGCATATAGGCCAGCTGTTGGGTGGGAGGGGTGTCATCGTGGCGAATGATGTTTCAACCTCTAGGGTGAAGGCGCTAGCCTCCAACCTACAGAGATGCGGTGTTCTCAACTCTGTAATCACCCAGTGGGACGGTAGAATATTTGGGAGAAGGCTCAGGGGTTATTTTGACAGGGTTCTCCTAGATGCTCCATGTAGCGCCCTTGGGATTATCTCAAAAGACTGGGGTGTGGGTAGGAGATGGCGGGAGAGGGTCTCGCTGACTCACAGCAAGCTTCAGAAGGGCTTGATAATCTCTGCCTATGACTGCCTAAAGCCTGGTGGATATATGATCTACGCGACATGCACACTTCACCCCCTAGAAAACGAGGAGGTTGTAATGCATCTGCTAAACAGTAGACAGGACGCTAGACTATGCAGGATTTCCGTCGAAGGTCTCAATTATTCGAATGGGTTGATGGAGTGGGGTAATAGGAGATATCATGGTGATATGGCCTATTGTATCAGGGTCTATCCATACCATAGCGGGTCTGAAGGTTTTTTCTTTGCAAAGTTAAGGAAGGAGGTGGGTGGCGGTGAGGAAGCTTAGTGAAGATGAGAGGAGGGGTTTTCAGGAGAGTGTTAAGAGGATATACGGTGTGGAGAATTATTTGGATGAGTATGTTCTGGTTAAGGCGGGTGATGGCCGGGTTAGGGTCTGTACGGCGGAGGCTTTCGAGACCGCCTCAATTCTGAGAAAAGTGGTCTCTGTGGGGGTTTACGCCGCCAAGTGGAGGGATTGGGGTGTAGTTTTAACGATTGAGGGGAGCAACCTGTTGAAGTCCCGTCCTTCAAACGTTTTTGAGCTTGAGAGGGGTGAGGCGTTGATGTGGATGGACGGCGCTCCCTTGAGGCTGGAGGGTTGGAAGGGGGAGAAGATTGTATTGGGTTCTTTCCACGGGTTCTTCCTAGGTGCGGCGTTGGTGGGTAGAGATGGGATAGCTTATCCCCAAATCCCGAAATGGCGCAGAATTCATGGGGAGTAGGGGCTCAACGGCTTTTCAACCCTCAGCATATATGGGATATATCTGCTGACTGTGTATATCGAGTATCCCTCAACACCCGCTACGGAGGAGAACTCGTCCACCTCCCTCTGGAGCTCTACAGCAGGTGTTATCCAACCCTCCACAACCTCAATAGTGTGCACCGTGAAGAGTACCTTGGAACTGGTATTGAGTGCGTTACGAGCTACATTATCCAACGCCGTTCTAAAACTTTCGATGGTGTAGTTACCTATCAGGTTCTCCTTGACTCTTCTAACCCATGGGTCTGTTCTGACCACGAGGTAGTCTGCGAGGTTGAAATATTCGCTGTATCCGTTGTTGGATGTTAGGGCGTCTATCTCGAGAAAGACTGGATATCTAACGTTTCGCTCCTTGAGAGAACTCAGGAGAGCCCTGATGCTCTCCCTTATTTCAACCCCTCTGCCCCAGTCGACACCCATTATATAGAATCCGTCGAAGCCCATCCTCTCCGCTATTTCTAATGCGTTTCCAGCGAAAAAGTCTGCGTAAGTTTTGTTGGTCTCCTTTAATACAAACTGGAAGTAGATATTTCCTTCTTTATCGGTTAGATATGGATGGTTTTGGGTGAGCCATGTCGCGTTGTATCCGTGATAGCCGAAATGTATTTCATATGCATAGGATTTGAGGTATAGACCCAGCAACACCTTAACACCGTTTTCATGTAGTCGGCTTACAAGCCTACTCATCATTTCGTCGTTCCATTCTGTTGTTGTAAGCTTGAATCGGCTGTTCTTTGAGAAATCCGTGTGGACTGGGTTGCTCACTATTTCGGGTGAAACGGTTATCGCCAGATGCGTGAGGTCAAACTGTTGCTTGAAAAGTGGAACACCCATATCTCCCTCCTGATGGAAGAATGCTTCCACACCCGATAAGACTCCAACCCTTAGAGGTGCGTATGGTAGGGTTACGCCTTTGGGGGAGGGGAAGATGCTTAGGGAGACGGCCATAATTACTACCAAGCCTATCACAGTTACCCTCGTTGTATTCCAGAAGCTTGTTTTACGTATTTGCAGTATGTTGAAGAGTAATGATATGAAGCGGGTTCCAGCCGCTATTCCGGAGGCTACTATGATGACGCTGGAGATGGATGATAGGGGTGTTCCGGTTTGGGGTGTTATTCTTCCGAGGTTTTTAAGGTCGAAAAGGGCTAGGGAGAACTGGCCCGATACTATGAAGGAAATCCCCAGAATGATGACTGCCACTAGGTTGAACATCATCTCCCTATGTGGCTTGATTGTTAGAAGGAGGAGGAGGAAGGGTAGGACCCATGTAATGTATTGAACATTCACCTTTGATGATGTGGCTAGAAACGCCAGAAGAATCCCGTTGACCGCATAAAGTAGAAACATCAGGCTCTCTGACCTGTACTGGAGGCATCTATTCACGATGACTAGGCAAAGCAGTATGAAGGAGGTTATAGAGAGCAGAGAGATTAGGGACGTGTTCGAGAAGTTGGATAGAGCAACCCAGTAGGTAAACTGGCCTATGTTTGTGAAGTGGAAGAGGAGCTTATCCAGCATGGCGGGTATTGACCTGATGTACGGTAACGCTGCTATCAGGATTCCCAGAGCGAAGGAGGATATGAGGTATGCAAGTTCTCTCCACCTCTTCTTCTCGGCTGCCAGATAGATTGAAAACGGTATAAGCAGTAGTGATGGGTAGATTTTGGCTGCGGTACCGAGGGCCAGGGCCAAGCCCGAGTAGATTATTCTCTTTTTAAGCAGTAGATAGGAGGCTGCTAGTGTTAGGAGAACTGCTATCGAGTCGAACATACCCCATACGGAGGAGATCAGGATGGAGATGGGGTTGAGGTAGAATAGGAGGGTGATTTTCCGGGCTTTCGAGTTCTCTAACGAGTAGAGGCGGGCCAGCCTGTATAACAGTATAGCTGATAGGATGTCGGTTAAAATAATGGGCGCCTTGATGAGTGCCACCTTAATCTCTAGGGTAGTGATGTTCGTGGCCAGTGCTGAGACTGCTGTGAGCCAGTAAAGCCATAGGGGTGGATAGGCGTAGAACCCCCATGGAAAGTCTGTAAGCTCCCTAATCTCGTATACGTTCACCCCTCTGGCGGCCAGCCCACCGCTCTCAATCCAAACATACATATCCCATGAATGCCCGAAGAATGGGGCGAGAAGGATGCGGATTATTGTTCCAGCCGCCATCAGGGCCAGGTATTTGTCCACCATGGCCTCCCAAATCCAACACACCAACCTTATTTAAATGATGATTTTAGAGGTAGGTGACATGAGCGGTGGAAGTGATGGATTCTACAGGTATTACATTATCCCCCGACAGCCATTATTCGGCATCGAGACCGAGCGAGAGGAGGCGTATTTCCTCGCCTTCGGAGTACCATACGACCTCACATCATCCTTTAGGCCGGGGTCACGTTATGGCCCCGAAACAATAAGAAAGTTTACGGCCAACATCGAGGTGAACAGCTACTTCAGAGATTTTGACGTCGTAAGTGCCAGGGTTCACGACCTGGGAGATATAGCTTTCGACTACAGGCCATCTGAGATGCTGAAAAGAGTCTACAGAACCGTGGTGAAAATATCTGGTGAAGGTAAAATACCTGTCATGCTCGGAGGTGAACACACATTCACGCTGGCATCCGTTACGGCTTTGAAGGGGAAGAATCCTGTCTTGGTCGTTTTTGACGCCCATCTGGATTTGAGAGATGAATATCTGGGGCTGAGGATTAACCACGCCACATACCTGAGACGTTTAGCTGAGAGGATGCCACGTCTGGAGGTGTATGTTCTAGGTGTTAGAGGGTATGACAGAGAGGAGATACGGTATGGGATGGAGCGAGGGGTCAAAATATTTCTATGCCATAACTTTATGGAGGGTGTGAAGACACTAGCCGAGGCTGTGGCTGGAAAAAATATCTACATCTCCCTCGACATAGATGTTTTGGACCCATCCATAGCCCCAGGTGTTGGAAATCCGGAGGCAGGTGGGGCAGGGTTGACAGACGTAGCGAGGGCCATACACATGCTTTCAGCCGGAAAAATAGTTGGTCTAGACCTAGTGGAGGTCTCTCCATTATATGATACAGGGGCTACAGCTGCCGCCGCCTCCCGACTCCTCGTGGAAATGCTAGCTGCAGCCGTCAAGGAATGACATTTATAAGAGTGTGGCCAATAGGAGGGGGAGGTCAGGTGTCGGGCCGGTATTTTCTGCTTGGTGCGGGATATGATGGCCAGGAGAGGCTGGCCTACCTGAAGATGTTAGACCCCGAGACCCAGAAGGTCATTATATTAAAGGATAAGACAGGTCATAAGCCATACTGTTTCACAGATAAACATGTTGAGGAGCTCCGGGCAGATACAAGGTTGAGAGAGGCTGGTGCGGTAGATTTTATACCTGTAACCAAATACGACCCCTTAAAGGATACGCATGTTGTCATGACGAAAATAGTTGCATCTGACCCGCTGGATATAGGTGGTACAAAAAAATCCATCCGAGAGCTTATTCCATGCTGGGAGGCCGACATACAATATCATTTAAACTACATCTACGACATGAGGATCATACCGAGTCTGACATACGTTGTTGAGGATGGGGGGTTGAGGCAGGAATACGCATCCGACGAGAGGATACTCGAGATTGTGAGGAGTAGGTTCGGCGACCTGGAAGAAGATGATGCACGACGAATAGCCGAATGGCTGAGGGTCTTGGAGGCCGACCACCCCCACATAGATTTCGTGGCGCTCGATATCGAGATACTGGCTGAAACACCAACCCGTGTACCATCCTACACGAATCCTGTAGACCCCGTGGTGGCTATATCGCTCTCGGGGACAAAGGTGAGAAAGGTTCTGATGCTCGACAGGAAAAACGGATACGCAGCAGACAACAATCAATATGTTGTTGAAAATTTCAGCGATGAGAAAGAGATGCTGTTGAGAGCCTTTGAGATTATAGGCTCACACCCTGTCGTGATAACTTTTAATGGTGACGACTTCGATCTCCCATACCTTAGGAGCAGGGCTGAGAAACTGGGCGTATCGAGGGAGCAGATACCCATTCAGATAGGCCGGGATTCGGCAACCCTCAAATCGGGGATACATCTCGACCTTTACAGGTTTTTCAACAACAAGTCTGTCCAGGTATACGCATTCGACAACAGGTATAGGGAGTTCACCTTGGATGGTATATCCACAGCCCTCCTAGGGAAGGGTAAGGTTCAGCTGGACAAGACGCTTTCAGAGCTGACACCTCAGGAGCTGGCCGACTACTGTTACAGAGATGCTGAGATATTGAGGGAGCTGGTGGAGGCAAGCGATAGGCTGATAATCCGTCTAATGGCTGTTATCTCACGGATTAGCAGAATGCCGTTGGAGGATGTGTGCAGACATGGGGTTAGCGGATGGATTAGGAACCTGCTTTACTGGGAGTTGAGGGGGTTGAACTGGCTTATACCCAGAAAGGAGGATATCCTAAACCAGAAGGGTGGAACGGTTACGAAGGCTATCATAGAAGGGAAAAAATATAGGGGCGCCATCGTCGTCGAACCTGTTCCCGGTATCCACTTCAACGTTACAGTCCTTGATTTCGCGTCCCTATACCCGTCAATACTCAAAGAATACAACCTAAGCTTTGAAACGATTAACTGCAGACATGACGAGTGTAGAAGTAACACGATACCCGAGACACCCCACTGGGTGTGTAGGAAGTCGTCCGGTATACAGAGTTCTGTTATCGGTGTTATCAGGGATATCAGGGTCAGATGGTACAAGCCTAAGGCATCCGACCGAACCCTACCCCAGGAGGTTAGGGGCTGGTATGACGTAGTGCAGAAGGCGTTGAAGGTCTTCCTCAACGCAAGTTACGGTGTCTTGGGATTTGAAGAGTTTCCTCTATATTGTCCACCGCTGGCAGAGAGCACCACCGCCATAGGACGATACGTCTTCATGTCGGCCATAGAAAAAGCCAAATCCCTAGGCATCCAAGTGATCTACGGCGACACAGACTCGATATTCCTGAAAAGCGATAGACCCGAGAAGATATCTGAGATTGTTTCATGGGCCTCCTCAAACTTCCGGTTGGACCTAGAATTTGATAAAATCTACAGATATGTTGTCTTTAGTAGGAGGAAGAAAAACTATCTTGGGGTCACTGAGAAGTCAGTTGTCGAGGTCAAGGGATTGACGGGGAAGAAGCGTAACATACCGGTGTTTATCAAGGAGGCGTTTGATGAGATGCTTCGCAAGCTGGCTGAGGTGAGGACCGCCGAAGACTTGGAGCGGGTGAAGACGGAGATAAGAAGCCTTCTAGCCAGCTGGTATAGGAGGCTGAAAGATAGGACCTTCGAACCTGAGGAGCTGGCCTTCAGAGTTATGCTCTCCAAGAGCCCTGAAAGATATGAGAAGACCACCCCCCAGCACGTGAAGGCCGCCCGAAAACTTCAGGAGAGAGGGGTCAAAGTCGTGGCGGGGGATATCATCCGCTATGTTAAAACCAAGGATAGGGAGGGGGTTTCGCCGGTTCAGTTTGCGAGGAAGGAGAATATCGACATAGACAAATATATCGAGTATATGAGGTCGACGTTTGAGCAGGTCCTAGACCCTTTGGAGATGGATTTCGAGAGCATAGTGGGTGCGACAAGTCTGGAAAGCTTTCTCTAGAAGTCAGCGGTCAGCCTCTACCGGCCAGTAGTTTAGAGACCAGTAAATGGGTGGGATGTCGGCTATCTGTGCATTTCTCAGGAGATAAGGTATTGCTGGGAGTAGCCGGAAAGATGGCGGGCTAATCTTTACACGGTAGGGCTTATCGCCCCCCTCACTCCTGATATAATACATCATCTCACCCCTGGCCGCCTCAGTCCTAGCCACAGCTTCACCAGCGGGAACCCTCAGATTGATGGGGTGTTGCTTAAGTTTGACCGGCCCATCAGGCATCATCTCCACAGCCTGAGCAATTATCTTCAGACTCTCCCTCATCTCCTTAAATCCCACTATAGCCCTGTCGTAGCAGTCGCCCCTCTCACCAACAGGCACCTCGAACTTGAGATACGGGTAGGCGTCGTAGGGGTTGCATACCCTGTTATCGTATTTCACCCCCGAAGCCCTCAGTGTTGTCCCCACAACACCCAGCCGTACCGCATCCTCCCTCTCTAGGACACCTATATTCTTTGTCCTATGGATGAATATCTCGCTATTAAATAGCATATCCCAGTAGTCGTCGAGCCTCCCATCGAAGAACTCACACACGGCTGTGACGTATCTTCCAAAGTCGTTATCACCTATGTTTAGGTCGTGCCCCGTCACCATTCTATAATACCTGTTGAACTCTCGAACCAGGCCTGGCGGGACTTTCTTAGGTGCGTCGTTTCTCACGCCGCCGGGAACAAAATAGGCGTGGGTTATCCTCTGCCCACCTATAAGTGATGTCAGATCTACCAGATACTCTCTGTCGGTGAAGCACCAGAGGAAGGTGGTTGAATGGCCTAGGAATATGCCGTATAATGCGAACCAGTAGAGGTGGCTGGTTATCCTCTGTAGCTCAGCCATTATTGTCCTCAGGTACTTCGCCCTCTCAGGCGGCTCCACACCCATCAGCTTCTCCACCGCAAGCACGTAGGGATACTGGATTCCGGCGGAGTCAAGTATGACGGGTCTCTCGAGGTGTGGTATGTTGGTAATCCATGTCTTGTACTCGGCCATCTTCTCCTCTCCACGGTGTACAAAACCCGGGTCCGGCTGAGCGTCCACCACTGTATCACCCCTCAGAGATATAATCATACGGAAATGTCCAGTCCCGGGATGTTGTGGGCCGTAGCTAAGCGTCAGAGGAGCCTCGCCAGTGTCGAAGACCTCAACGACCTTTACCTCCTTTCTCTCCTCGAGGACTGTCATTCTATCACCTCCCCGCCGGCTCGTACTCCTTTAGCAATGGTGGGATGTCGCTCCAGTATTCAGGAAGTAGTAGCTTGCTCAAATTTGGATGTCCCTCAAACCTGACACCAAACATCTCAAAGACCTCCCTCTCATGATATTCACAGCTTGGCCAGATACTGGTTAGAGACTCCGTTACAGGCGATGCAGCGTCTAACTTGTAGGAGATTGCGAGGTCAGCGTTCCAGAGGGCTTCGTTGGCGTAGGTGCCGAGGTGGTAGATTATCTCTATCATTTTCTCCTTTTTCGAAGTCCTGCTTAGGTCAACACCTGTGACCGCCTTAACATGGTCCCATCCCTGCTTCTCCCTTAGATACCTGGCCACCTCCTTCAATTTCTCTCTCCCCACCTCGATTTTGACAATCTTCCTATCTACAATCTTTGATTTTATAGCCTCCCCGAACCTGTTGGCCAAGTCATCCAATAATGGCTGTAAAGCCTCGCTCAAGACTAGATCGCCCTCGAGTAGAGTATCTTCTCCCGCAGGAGCAGTATGCCCTCAAATAGGGTTTCAGGCCTGGGTGGGCAGCCTGGGATGTATACGTCGACGGGTAGGATATCGTCGACGCCTTGGATTACGTTGTAGGAGTCTTTGGCGTAGAGTCCGCCGGATATCGCACATGCACCCATAGCTATGACCCACTTGGGCTCGGGCATCTGGTCGTATATCAGCCTCAGCCTCTGAGCCATCTTAGAAGTTACAGTGCCCTCCACCACTATCACGTCGGACTGCCGGAGAGTGCCTGTGGCCGGTAGCCATCCAAACCTTTCCGGGTCGTACCTGGAGGAGTGGGTTGCGGCGAATTCAACGGAGCAGCATGCAGTTGTGAGATGTACTGGGAAGAGTGAGGCCATACGTCCCCAGTTGACAAGATATCTTATGAGTCTGAAGTTTCGGAATCTATATGTTATCAGGTTAAAGGTGCCGTCTTTCTTGTCGAGCGATATCTTCCCGACAGCATTATCCTTTATTATTTCATCGGCCTTCTCCTTCGGGACCTCGCTCTCCTCCACCATTTCCACGATGTTTTTTGAGGTTGTGAAGTGTAGCCCGAAGAGCCCTGTCTTTGGGCCTGTAAGCATCGGAGATCTTATTTGGTGTAGCATCGTTTTATAGCTGTTAAACGGCTATTTTTTAAGGTTGTTGGGCCTACCGAAATTCTAAATACCTCACCATTGTCAACCTGAAGACTGCGGATATTATGAGGCCTGCTAAGAACCCGCCTACATGGGCTGTATATGCGACGCTGCTGAAGGGCATGGCGAGCATGAAGAGGGTCTGGAGGACGGCGTATCCCAGTATAATTAGATAGGCTGGGGCGGCTAAGGGTATGAAGTATAGTAGGGCGAAGAGCCTCCTCCTGGGGAAGAATACTGCATAACCCGCCATCACACCAAAGATAGCGCCAGAGGCGCCAATCGCTGGGATGGTGCATACCGCGGGCAAAGGTCTAACTGCGAGAGAACAATCCACGGATAGAAAAAGTACAAAGTAGAGGACGTGAAATAATGAGGCAACAACACCGCTAACGAAGTATAAGACCGCGAATCTCAGGCTGTTGATAGCCTCCTCCAACTCCCTCCCAAAGAGGAAGAGGGCGTACATGTTTAGTAGTATGTGGAAGAAGTTGACATGAACGAACATATGGGTTACAAGCGAGATGAGGTTGACGTTGTTCACAATGAGTAGGGGCACGACACCGTATGTGAGCAGAAATAGATTGAGCTCCCGGGTTGTATTGAGGAATGTATTCACTCCAAGCCAGACTGCGACATTCGCTATGATTATCCCGTAGGTGACAAAAGGTCTCCCAGCCATCGTTTTAGGGGGTGATAAGGTGTTCTTAACTGTTCTACAGTAGTGGGAGGGAGCCTGTAACCTTATCAACCTCCTCCTCAGGCCCCGGGCCGATTCCTAGTGCTGTCGTTGTTCCGGGCTCGAGCTCTGTTAGGCCTGCGTCGTCAACAACCGCTGTGGGGAGGCCCAGCATTCTAGACATCTGGGCTAGCTCAAGAAGTTTGTCAAGGCTTGAGACCTTCACAACCACCTTCTTCTGCCCCTCATCGAGCCAGAGCCTAACCCACTCTATTCTTCTTTTTCTGGCCTCCTCCAATGCGGATACTGAGGCATGTGCTACCTGTACAGCCATCTTCCCCGCACTCATCTTGATGTCTGTTCTAACCACTATCACCTGTTTAAGGCCCATGGGAAAGTCTATTTACTGGAGAAATTCGGCCATTCATTAAGTTGATGCCCATAGTGGCCCTGCTGACGGATTACGGAGCCGTCGACAGCTATGTCTCCGAGGTCAAAGCCGTTATCTTGAGATATCGGCGGGATGTCCAGCTGGTTGACATATCCCACGAGGTTGGGCGCTACAACGTCTTGGAGGCGGCCTTTGTCTTGAGATGCGCCAGCAAGACCTTCCCCGAAGATACGGTCTTTCTCTGCGTGGTGGACCCAGGGGTTGGCTCCCATAGAAAAGGGCTGGTCATAAACACATCGTCGGGTAAGAGATTTGTTGGGCCGGACAATGGACTGATGTATCCGGCCGCTGAGGAGGAGGGGGTAGAGGAGGTGTGCAGCATAGATGTAGGCCGTCTAAATGTGGAGATCTCCCAGACTTTTCATGGGCGGGATGTATTCGCCCATGTGGTGGGGATGATGATATCAGGAAAGAGCCTTGGCGATGTTCTTCAGCCCTTCAGTGAATATGTGAGGCTGGAGCTTCCCAGACCAGATATTGGTGCAGGTAGGGTAACCTGCCAAATACTGCATGTGGACAGGTTCGGTAACTCGATTACAAACCTGCATCAGTCCCAGATTCCCGCCAATCTAGGGTTCTTCGATGTCCATCTTAAGGGCCGAAATATCGGCCGGATACCTTTAGCACACTACTACTCCGCAGTGAATCCCGGAGAGCCTTTATTTCTGGTGGGTGGTACGGGATATCTCGAACTCGCCGTAAATGGTGGAAGCGCAGCCGACCGCTTCAGAATAAAAGCAGGCGACAGGCTTATACTCACCTATCAGGGCCTGCCTCCTTCATTATGATGGCGAGCCTCCTCTCACAATCTATGCTTTCGAGGTATTCGACAGCGGAGGGATGCAATAACGTTCTCCACCCTCCACCTGTAGCCATCATTTTTCTAATCTCTGTTGCCACATAGACTTGTCTATTGAAGAAGGGGACAGGCTCTACATCGAACCCTGCCTCTTCGAAGAGTATCTTAACAAGCCCGTTGTTGCTGTAGACCTTTTTGAAGGGTGGGCAGAAGGAGATGACCCTTGAGACCCAGAGCCTATGCTCCCCTATGTCGGGCACCGGGATGATGGAGCATCTTGTTAAATCTATGCCAGAACCCCTGAGGGTCCTCTGTATTATCTCCACCCTTTCTCCGGCTGTGAAGGGGTTCTCGGGGGTGTGGCTGTATTGGGCGCTGCCCACAGCTATTATCACTGCAGGCTCCTTTGAAAGTATGAATTTTACGGCCTCGAGATGTCCTAGGTGGAAGGGTTGAAATCTCCCTATAAATAACCCTCCAGACATGTAGTTTGGGATGGCGGCCTTCTTAAAAACGCTTGAACCCAATACCTCTGCATGTAATTATCCCTGGGCCTCCGAGCCTACCCGCCAGCTCTATCTCAGCGCCTGTGAGCAGCCGGCATATCTCAACGCTTGTAAGTGTGTGGCTTGTAAGGGTTGAGACAGAATACCTACTCCTGCCCTCCGCGAGGGAGACCCATATCACCAACATGTCGGCCGCATGACGGTCGATGGCGGCATTACTCTCAATCTCCTCAATCAGCTGTTTGGCTGCACCAGCTCCAACCTCTTCGGCCGGCAACCCAGGCGCTCCCAGCCTGTCGGCTCCTAGATAAGCTCCATCCGCCACAAGTATGATGCCTGCACCGGGGTCTGTAGAGCATTTGGGATGGTTGGGCATCAGGGCCTCCCGCTCTATGCTGGCCACAAAACCCTTGTTGGAGAGGGATTTCTCAGCCGAGGAGGCCATCCTCTCGGAGACATGGCTTGGCAGCCTACAGGTATAGCTTAGACCATAGACTCTCCCAATATCCCTTCTCTCCACCTCCTCAAGGGGTGATAAAGAATGGACAGGCTCAACCCATCCTCTCACAACACCGCCACCCCTCGGGTAAAACCCCCTCCGTACCAGTTCAATCCCGCAGCGCACACCCATCTTGCTGAGAAGCGGCAGCAGAACCTTCTCCAGATACTCGACTGGCGGAGCCATCGGATTGTTGGTGCCCCCTATTAGGTGGAAGGAGGAGGGTTTTGACGAGAAAGATAGAACGGGTAGAAGTGACTGGAGGACTAGGGTAATGCTGCCAGCCGTCCCCGTGTCTATCCTGAGCTCTCCACCCTCCAAGTATCCAGGGGTGAAGATTATCTCAGTAGAGCCCACGTGAAGCCCCTGGACTGAGCCGTTACAGGCCTCGGCCACCGATTTGACGGCCGATATATGTTGGGGCCTCAAGCCAGGGTTGCTCCTCTTCTTCCTTATGTTGTAAATGTGTATTGGCTTCGAAAGGATAGCCGATAAGGCTATGGACACCCTTAAAACCTGTCCTCCACCCTCTCCGATAGAGCCATCAAGCTCAATCATAGGCAGCAGAAACCATCAGCTCCCAATCCTTAAAACCTATTCCTGCCCTCCCCTCCAGCAAACCCCTGTAAGGTAATAGTTAAGTAATGGTCCCCGAGTAGAAAAGCGGATAACCATGTCTAGCCAGCTGCTATATCCGGGAGCCACCGTAGTGGGGATCAGGGGTAAGGATTGTGTGGCTCTAGCCTCGGAGAAGAGGTTTGCCTACGGCTATTTTGTCATGTCTAAACAGGCCCGGAAAGTATTCAAGATAACAGACAGGATAGGGGCTGCATGTGCCGGTGTTGTGGCGGATATGCAGAATCTGATTAGGGAGACCACGGCCATCGTGAACCTGTACCGGCTTGAGAACAGGCTTGAACCCAACGTCAAGACCGTGGCCAAACTCCTGTCCTGGCAGCTCTTCAACAGTAGATGGTTCCCCCATCTTATGGAGACTATTGTGGGAGGATTCGACAGCCAGGGCCCCCACGTTGTTGTCTTGGACCCGCTTGGCTCCATGATAGAGGATGACTACGCTGTGGTTGGAACAGGTGCTGAGGTGGCTGTGGGCGTTATTGAGAATAGCTATCAGAGGGATATGGGACCTCAGGAAGTTTACGAGCTTGCAGTGAGGGCTGTGAAGGCATCTATCTCCAGAGACGCTGGGAGCGGAAACGGAATAGACATACTCCTCTACACCAGCCAAGGCTTGAAAGCGGACGACACAATCCAGCTATAGGGAATACCACTTTTCACCCTATTATTTTTGAGGGGCACCAACCTTAAATGTTAGACAGTATAATATAGGGTCATAGGGTTGCAGCCTCTTTCATTCAAGGAACGGGTACTCATATTCTTGGCAGAAAGAGGTGGATTCACCAACAGTCTCAAGATGACCACCCCAATCCTCTCAAAATACTTGGGGACCTCACAGCAATCTGCCTCCAGGCTATTGATAACCTTGGAGAGGGAGGGTCTTCTCGAGAGGCGTATTGTAGGCCGGACAACGTACGTCAAGATAACACCTATTGGGGTCGCCAGACTTAGAGACCTCTACATCTCCCTGAAAACAATCTTCGAGAGGCCTGTAAATATTGTCCTAGAGGGAAGGGTGTTCACGGGTCTTGGTGAGGGGGCCTACTACATGTCTCAACCAGGATACGTCAAGCAGATGGAGGAGAAGCTAGGGTACACACCCTATCCCGGAACACTCAACCTGAGTCTCCTCTCAAGGGACTCCATCGAGAATAGGCTTCTCCTACAGAAGCTGGCCTTCATCGAGATTCAAGGCTTCAAAGACGGCTTGAGAACATTCGGCAACGTGAAGATTATCCCCGCCACCATAAACGAAAACATAAAGGGAGGAATCATCTTCGCGGAGAGGTCCCACTATGATAACTCCGTAATAGAGCTGATATCACATGTCAGGCTTAGGGATGAGCTAAACCTGAAGGACGGCTCCCTAGTGAAGGTCTCCGTCGAGATACCCTCCAACAATTTCTTCGAAAATTTCAGGGTTAAGCCCGTCATCTACTCACCACCCCCTTAACACGTCTAATAACACTGCTACTACTGTCCAGGCCGCCGGCATCATATTTGGGTAGCGAGACAACCTTAACCCTTATCTTATTCTCTCTACAGAATTCGACGAATTTCTTCTTAATCTCCTTCTGGTCGTATCCGAACGCCACTATCTGCGGCTTGAACCTTTTAAGGACTTTCTCGAAAGAGACTGGGTCGTATCCGACCACCGCCTCGTCAACTGGTCTTAGAAACTTCAGCATCTCAGCCCTCTGCTTAGCCTTGAAAATTGGTGGCCTGTGCTTCTTGGCCAGAACGGTCTTATCGGTGGCGACCACCACGACCAGTTTCCCCTTTGGGCCTGCCAGCCTCTTGGCGGCGGCCAGCATCTTCATATGCCCTAGATGTAGGATATCGAATGCGCCTGTGGTGACCACTATACGCCGTCCCAAGAGAACTCCACCTCACCCCTGAGCCTTAAGGCATCCAACAGCCCCTCCGCATAGCCCATGGCAAGGAAAGCATTAAACATGTCCCGATTCATTAGAAAGTTAAGGCTATCATCCACGTAGGACCTGACATACTCTAGATATCTGGAATTGACCCCTTTGGCTGATAGATATTCTAGGATTCGGTTGCATTTTCCGGCGTAGCTGGTCAGCCTCTCCCTTGAAGTGTTAGGCGGAGTGTAGGAGTCTAGGTAATGTGGGTCGGTTGAATAGGTCTTAACAAACTCCCTCTCCGTAAAATGCATCTCCCCGGGGATTATCATACAGTGGGGTGGGCTGGGGAGCGATATATGTTCGATTTGGTCCAGCCTGAAGGCGGCTATCCTAAAATCTCTCAACCCCATTCTCGCAGCGGCAATAATTAGGAGCTCGTCCACAAAGATTTTATGGGTGTAATCCCTCTCGAAGCTCCGGAGATTCTTTAAAGCCTCTTGAACGGTTAAACCACCATCGGCCGTATCCAGTAGGAGGAGGGTGTGGAGTCCCAGGGCAAGGTTATCCAATATCGCCTGATATGGCTGGGAGAGCTGTTTAAGGTCCCCTGTTCTCGGAACTGTGGCTATACGGCCGAACTTGTAGATGTGGAGCCCTGATATGCTGGCCGCTGCGGATACCACTGATATGCCGTGAACAATACATACTGGAACCTTCCTCTGGAAGGCCTCTGATCTTAAGGCTTGATGGGTGGTGGCGATGAATGGGTCTCCAGCGACAACTATGCCGACATCCCTCTCCATCGCCTCCATGACTATCTTAACACCTTCATCCTCCAGCATTTTCCTGCTGGCCAAGACAAGCTGGCCGCCCTTCCTTCTTCTCAGGAAATTCAGGACCTCTTCGTCTAGATAGCCGGTGTAGGTGTCGACATATATTTTCTCGCATCTATCGACCGCATCCAGCGACTCCAGGGTCAGGTCTTTGACTGGGCTTAGGCCGGCCCCGATGAAGAATAGCGTCATCCCTATGGTGGTTGGTGGAGCAACTTAATAGGTCCTTCTAGGATGGGGCCATGGCTTGAAGGCTGCGGTCTTTGCGGCTGGGTATGGCAGGCGTCTATACCCCCTCACATCTTCGAGGCCGAAACATCTCCTCCCACTGGCCGGAACCCCGCTACTCCTCAGAGTCTTGGAGGCGCTGAGATCTGCCGGTGTACAGGAGTTGGGTGTAACCGTTGGATATATGGCTGATAGGGTGGCTGATTTAATATCTCGTTTTGGGGCAACACCCATCTTTCAGAGGCAGATAGCCGGAACTGGGCAGGCCCTTAAAGAGTCCAAGCCGTTTCTCATGGGTGAGGACAGGTTCTTTGTCGTCTACGGCGATGTCACTGTGACCGCCGGCCAGCTTATCAAGCTGTATAGATATGTCGAGGAGAATGATTTAGACGGCGCCCTGATAGCTGTGAAGAGGAGAGGTGAGGGGCTCTACGGGGTTGTCAGGACCAAAGACGGCCTCCTAGCATCCATCGCAGAGAAATCCTCCGAGCCTGGCCCGGTTAACTCCGGAATCTACATCCTACCCCGTGATATCTTGGATATTGTGGAGGGGTTGGAGAAGTCGCCGCGTGGTGAATACGAGCTCACCGACGGGGTTAACACTCTGGCTTCGAAGGGCTTCCGGATAGGGGTTATTGTGGATGAGGGGAGTTGGTGGTTTGACATCGGCAGGCCTGCAGACTATTATGCCGCAAACCTGTACTATATCATGAGGGATTTGGGTGGACGGCTACATCTTGATAGGATGGTGGAGATGGGGGACGATGTTATGTTTCGGGGGCCTGTTATCGTCGGACGGGGTGCGAGGATAGGTGGGGGATGCGTGTTGGAGGGCCCCCTCGTTGTAGGTGAGGAGTCGGTTATAGGTTCTAGGGTGCATATCTCTAGGTCTGTGTTGATGGAGCAGGTGTCAATCTCTAGTGGATGTAGGATTAGGGATTCGGTGATATCGGAGAGGACGGTGGTAGGTGAGGGTGTGGAAGTTTCGGGGGATGACCCTCCATGTCTCGTAACAGGGCCAGGAGCCAAGGTCCCCAGCTATCTAAAAATCACCAAGCCGACCATCATTTAAGAGGTTTAAAGCCGACCTGGCGACTATCTTAGCCACCCTTACCGGCTCTGGATATCTCCCCTGAATCAGGAACCGGTTGACTATCTCTTCGCAGGTCTTGATATCCATCCCAAGGGCTCTGACATATATTCTAAGCCCTGTCTTGACGGTTATGGGCGTCCTTTCACCATTGGCTATGTATATCCTGTTTCTCTCCATCCAGTCCTCGGGGAACCTCCTCTTGATAACCTCCGTAAGACCCTCAGACTCTTCGTATGTCAGGGATATTATGGGGGTTGATATCTGCTGGTGGAGTCTTGGGAGTTCAACTATGTTGAACCAGCTTATGACGCATCCGCTTAGGAGAATGACGTTCACGTCATCCCTGTCCAGTTCTGTCCACATCCTAATTATTGCGTCTGTCGCATCCATGCCTCCCACGGTGCAGCTGCCCATCACCACTCCATCTATGAGTAGGTCGGCCCTCTGAACAACACCCGCCAGTATGGACCTACCTCCCACATCTTTTCTGAAGCTTTCAGCGATACCCAAGGCTCTGATACCCTTCTTCCCAGGCCTTAAACGGCTTTGGAGCATTCACACCTCTCCCGCTAAACCCTTAACCACGGCTAGCCAAGCACGACCCACATTATCCGGATTGTATCCGCCACCACCCATGGCCAGAACTCTGCCACCGCATTTTCGGTCAGCTATCTCGGCCAGGCGTCTCGCCGCATAGCTGTGAGCTTTCGGAGAGTATTGAAGACTGGTTATGGGATCTCCCTCAACACCGTCGGCACCACATTGGAACAGTATAAAGTCGAACCGGTGCCCTTCTAAAAAATTCTCCACCTCTCTGAAGGCGTTGAAAAACTCTTCGTCGGAAGAGAAGGGAGGTATTGGTATGTTGAGTTTCAGGCCTCTAGCTTTTCCAGTGCCGGTCTCATCCCTGAACCCTGTTCCCGGGTAGAGGGTTCTTCCGTCTTGGTGGATGTCAGCGAATATTAGGCGGTCGTCGTCGTAGAATTCGTAGCAGACGCCGTCTCCGTGATGTGCATCTATATCTATGTAGGCTACATTCGTGATGCCGGCCTTCCGGAGCAGGTATTCTATGGCCACTCCTGCGTCGTTGAAGATGCAGAAGCCGCCAGCCCTGTCCCTTCTGGCGTGGTGGAGCCCACCCATCGGGTTGAAGGCTTTGACACCCTCATCCAGTACTTTGTCGAGGAGGTGTATGGTTGTTCCTACCACGTAGGCGGCCGCCTCATAACATCCCGGAAAAGCTGGTGTATCACCGTAATCCAGATAGCCACTCCCGACCTCGGACATCTTTTCGACGAAACTTACATATCTCTCCGTGTGGAAAAGCGTGATCGTCTCCCTTGTAGCCTTGACCGGCTTGACGTATCTTACGTATCCAAGCTTCTCCGAGTCCAACATCTGATAGAATCTCTCCAGTCTTTGCCTGCCCAGCGGATGGGGGCTGGGAAAACTATATCTGAGAAGCTCATCCCCCCTCGCTACTAGAATCGGTCCTGTCATCCATCAATAATATTAAGCGGATACATTTATACATCTATGGGGTATGGGGGCGTCTAACAGGGTGGTGCTTTTCCTCGACCTTGACCATTTTTTCGCCCAGGTGGAGGAGATTCAGCAGCCGGCCTTAAAGGGTAGACCTGTAGTGGTATGTGTCTATTCGGGGAGAACGGAGACTAGCGGGGTCGTCAGCTCAGCCAACTACGAGGCCAGGTCCTATGGAGTGAGGGCGGGTATGCCGATCGCTAGAGCCCTACGCCTACTGCCTCCTACAGCCGTCTTCCTCCCCGCAAGGCTCCAGCTCTATTCCAGCTACTCCGAGGGGGTGATGGCTATTTTATCCCAGTACTCGGACAAGCTCTCGGTTGAGAGTGTCGATGAGGCAGCTGTTGATATTACGGATAGGGTTGGTGGGGATTTCTCCAAGGCGGAGGAGCTTGCCAGAGAGCTTAAGGAGAGGATTAGGTCTGAGATGGGTTTAAGATGTAGTGTGGGTGTGGCGCCCAACCGGATAGTGGCGAAGGTTGCGGCCGACTCGTCCAAGCCTGACGGGTTGAAGGTGGTTAGGCCTGAAGAAGTGCGTAGCTTTCTCGCTGGCTTGGATGTGGAGGCACTGCCTGGGGTGGGAAGGAAGCTCGGCCGCATGCTTAAGGGGTTGGGTGTTGAAACGGTGGGAAAGCTTGCTGAGATGGAGCCTACACCGCTTATCCCCATAGTCGGCCGCAGGAGAGCCATCCAGCTGATAATGGCCGCTAGGGGGAATCTGACCAGCCCATCAAGCCTAGGGGGCCGAGAAAGCAGGTAAGCAGAATAGTCACTCTAAAGGAGGATACTCGGGATGTTGGGGAGGTTATGGAACGGGTTACACCATTAATTAACGAGTTAAAGTCTAAAATCGAAGGGTCAGGTATGCGGGCTGAAACGGTGGGCTTGATTGTGGTGTCCACAGAGCTTAAACTACTAACCCGGCAGAAAACGCTTCCAACAAGCATCTCCGACAAAGAGGTTGTGGAAATCGTCAGGAGGATGTTGAGGCAGCTTCTGGAGGAGATGCCTGAGCTGATGATTAGGAGGGTGGGTGTGAGATTTTCGGGTTTGAGAACCCATACTGGGCAGGAAAGTCTCACATCCTTCCTCTAGCTGTGATAGGTGTGGTGGATGCTGATAAATATCCGGAGATTTGTGAGGTTCAGTCTTGTAGGTGTTTCGGGGGTAGCGGTCAATCAGGGGTTACTGTTTCTCCTCACAAATTATGTTTTAGGCGAGAGACTATATTTGGCCGCCGCTGTGATAAGCACAGAGATGTCGGTTCTCAACAATTTTATCTGGAACGAGGTCTGGACCTTCAAAGATAAACATTATAGCAATAGTGTCTATGGAAGGCTTTTAAAGTTTCACGGCTCTAGGCTATTGGGGATATTGATCGGCCTAGTGATTCTTTACATCCTCACCGATGTGATGGGAATCCACTATCTATTCTCCAACCTGGCCTCGATAGCCGCCTCCACAATAGTCAACTACCTCACCAGCGATTTGTGGGTTTGGAGATAAGCCCCTAATGCATGGATATATAACTTGAGGGGGAAGCGTGAATACGTCTTGAACTCCAGAAAAGTCGCTGCCGCAGCCGTCTTCACCGCCGTAGGGCTGGCTATCTCACCCCTGTCCTTTGAATGGCTCGGAACCAGGGCGTTTCCAGGCCAGCACCTAGTAAACGTGCTGTCTGGGACGTTGCTCGGACCCCTTTGGGCGGTGGCGGTATCCATAGCCGTGGGAACCATCAGGTTAGCGATGGGGACAGGGACGGTTTTCGCATATCCCGGCGGTATACCTGGAGCCATAGCCGTCAGCCTGGCCTTCTTCTTAACATCCAAGTTCACCCGCCCCAGCATGAGGTATTTGGCATCTTTTGCAGAGCCTTTGGGGACCGTATTAGTGGGTGGAACCCTCTCTCTACTGGTCGTGGCGCCTCTTCTAGGGCCTGGCGTGGGGCCTTCGGCAGCACTTCTAAGAAGCCTCGAAAATTTCGGGCCATACACCGCCCTCCTAATCTTGTGGGGTGGCTGGTTCACCAGTTCTATTATAGGCTCTATACTGGGATACTTCCTCCTAGTGGCCGCCCATAAATACGGCGTCCTAGGCAGGATGTACACCTCTGCCAGGGCAGGGTCTAGGAGATGATACGCCCTCCACCCTTGGGTGATATACTCGGCAGGCGAACACTCATCTATGGCGACGTTGGTGTGGGAAAGTCCCAGCTCCTAGCCGAGATAATCGGCCAACTCGTGGAAAAAGGGTATGGGGAGGAGATAACTGTGGTGGATATGGCCCCGAAAAAGATAGGAAAGGCCGGCGGAGAGATAACGATGTACTTGGATGTAGTCGGACTCCGATATCTCAGGCCGTCACACATATACGCTCCAAGACTCCAAGCCTGCAACCCTGACGACTTGGGGAGATATGTCAAGGCGAATGTTGAATCATTAGATAAACTGTTGGAGAAGTATAAGATAGCACCCACAAGGGTCTTAGCAGTTAATGACGTATCGATTTACCTACAGGGCCGTACAGCCGCCCAACTCATAGAGGTCTTAAAGCTCTCAGAGACCTTCATCGGCTCCTGCTATTATGGACACTCCTTGGACGAGGATTATGGGACGGGGGTCTCGGCTTGGGAGAGAAGGCAGGTTGAGGAGCTAATAAGATGGGTTGACAACCCCATATATGTCTCCTAGGTGCTTCCGCCGATGCTGTTGGGGGTTTTCGAGGATAGGTTCTGGAGGAATTTCACACCCTTAACCCTCACAAGGCCTTCCTTCAACCTTCTCATAGGGACCTCAACCCTGCTGGAAAAGATTATCAAGTCTCTAGGCTATTCAGGTAGGGTATACCTCTTCACGAGGAGATATCTTGGGGGTGTTCTCTCCGAAAACTTCGGGGACTGGCCTGTCAACAAACCCGAGTCGGTAGACGACACCATACTAATGGTCAACGGGCTTCTACTACCTGATAGGGAGTTTGCGGAGAAGGCCTTAAAACTTGAGGTAGGAGAGGGCCTAATCCACGGGGAAAGGATTATCGCTGCGTGCATCAGTCCCCGGAATCTAACCAGCTTCCTAGAGGGGGTCGAAAGCTCTGAACCGAGGAAGCTTCTAAATAAAGCATACGAGTATGCGGGCGCCAAAACTCTGAGATACCTGTGGGATATTATCAACCTCAACCACGAGATGATAGTGTTTGAATGGGAGAGGCCCGAAGGTTTGGCCGAGCTGGATTCCACGGTCAAAATCCTCGGAGACCAGTCCATGATAGCGCTGGGTGAAGGGGCCTCGGTGGAGGGATACGCCGTCTTGGATACCCGCAGCGGGCCCATCTACATCGGAGGCGGGACCGTTGTAAAGCCATTTTCAAGGCTTGAGGGGCCTCTCTGGATTGGTCGCAACTGTTTGATAGAGTCGTCGATAGTTAAAGGCGGGACATCAATCGGAGATAACTCGAGGGTGGGTGGGGAGGTGGAGGCATCAGTCATCCAGGGCCATTCCAATAAGAGGCATCTAGGATATCTAGGGCATAGCTACGTGGGTGAATGGGTTAACATAGGTGCTGGAACAAATATCTCCAACCTTAAAAACACCTACGGCACCCAGAGAGTTCTCATAGAGGGGAGGAGAGTCGATACAGGGAGGGTTTTCCTGGGATGTTTTATAGGGGACCACGCCAAAACAGCCATCGGCGTCCAGATAGCGAGCGCAAAACTTGTAGGGGTTTCGTCACATGTATATGCTGACGCACCCCAATATATTCCGTCTTTTACCGCATCCACTGGTGATGGGCTTGTGGAGATCTTCATCGAGTCCGCCATCGAGACCGCCAAGAGGATGATGGGGAGGAGGGGCCGAACCCTCACCCCAGCCTACGAGGAGATGCTTAGAGAAGTCCACTCACTGACTGAGGATGATAGGATGAGATTCGGGGTTGAGAAGAGATGGCTCGGCTCAAGACATGGTTTTTAATAGGATGTATCAGCTATCCCATGGGTTGTGGAGGGTTAGAAGGGCTTTAACAGTGGCGGGCTCGGACTCGGGGGGCGGGGCCGGGATACAGGCAGACCTGAAAACCTTCTCCTCGTACGGACTCCATGGAATGAGTGCGATTACATGCATCACAGCCCAGAACACCGAGAAGGTTGCGGCAATTCACGTCGTACCAGCCGAGATTGTGAGGGAGCAGATAAGGGTTGTGGTTGATGACATAGGGGTTGACGCCGTTAAGACCGGGATGCTGTACAGCGCCGACATCATAGAGGCGGTCTCCTACGAGCTTAGGAGGGTTGAGGCCCCCATAGTGGTGGACCCCGTGGCTGTGGCCAAGAGCGGGGCCCGCCTACTCACGGAGAGAGCTGTCAAAACTCTCATAGAAAGGCTTGTTCCCATAGCAACTGTTGTAACACCTAATGCTTATGAGGCCGAACTGCTCACTGGCCAGCAGATAAGCGACTTTGACGGGCAGGTGAGGGCTGCCAAAGCCCTCTCGGAGATGGGCGCCCAGGCGGTGGTGGTTAAGGGTGGGCATCTTGCAGGTGACAGCGTAGTTGATGTGCTATACTATCGGGGACGTGTTGTAAGTCTTGAGGCCCAGAGAATCCAGACCAGAGACACGCATGGAACGGGGTGTGTTTTCGCCTCAGCGATAGCGGCCGGGCTGGCCAAGGGATACAACGTTGTGGAAGCCGTTGAGATGGCTAAGAAATTTGTCACCGAGTCAATAGCCCACGCTTTAAGACTTGGGAGAGGCCATGGGCCGGTCCATCCCACCGGCGCAACCTATGAAAACAGCGAGAGGTTCAAGGTTTTGTCGAGCCTCCGTAGGGCTGTCCAGCTCCTCACATCATCGGATAAGGTCGCCCGGCTCATACCTGAAAGCCAGTCCAACATAGCCATGGCCATCGAGGGGGCTGCCGGGCTTGAAGATGTCGCAGCACTACCTGGAAGGATGGTCCGTGTCGGCGAGTATGTCAAACCTGTCATGGAGCCATGGTTCGGCTGTTCGAGACATGTAGCCAGCGCAGTTCTTACAGTGTTGAAACATGACCCGAAGATGAGAAGTGCCATGAACATCAGGTATGGTGAGGATATTCTGGAGGCCGCTGAGAGGCTGGGGCTGGTTATCTCAAGCTACGATAGGCGGGCTGAGCCTGAGGAGATAAAGCATGTGGAGGGGATGACAATTCCCTGGGGTGTGGAGCAGGCTGTCAAGGGCCTGGGAGCTGTCCCCGACATAATCTACCACACAGGAGACGTGGGGAAGGAGGCTATGACACTCGTGTTTGGGGTAGATGCCGTGGATGTCGCCCTAAAGGTATTAAAGATAGCGGATAAGGTCGGCGAAAAAAATAACATCCTTAAGGAGGCATCCTCCGACGATATGTGACATGGATGTTAGCAGGCTAGGCCTCGTCACCGTGGCGTTGCTGTTCTCGACGATAGTCCTGGGCGGGTATGTAAGCCAGATAGGGGCTGGAATGGCCTGCCCCGACTGGCCCCTATGCCCCCTCACCCTGGACCACTTCGTGGTGGCCGAGTTCGCCCACAGGATAGTGGCCTTCGCATCCTTCCTATCAGCCCTAACAATGTTCATAACAGTGGCCGGGAACAGGGGTTCAACACCTCCAAGGATAAGAAAGCTCGTCTCCGCCGGCTTCACCCTCCTGATCGTCCAAGTTTTTCTCCTAGGCTCATCCGTCATATACACGGCACTCCAACCCCTACTGGTCACAGCCCATCTCGGCGTGGCGGTATCAGTCTTCACCCTCTACGCCATGGCGTATTACAGCCTTGAAATGATAAACCGCGAAAAGTAAAAATCATCGGAAAAAGAATGACATCGGAAGACATGGAGAACGTGAAACTGACAGGCAAGGACTATGGGGTTTTCGCTTTGATAGTTGCTGTTTTATTTGTTGTGATTCTCTTGATGGGTGATTTCGGGATGCTGTATAAGCCTCTAACAGCACAGACAGCTAGGATAGCCCCAATCTACCAGTTTATCTATATATCCGGGGCTGCGGTTGGGAGCCTATTCATGGGAGCACTTTTCTGGATGATTTGGAGGTTCAGGGAGAAGGAGGGTGGTGGATAGATGGAGAGGGCGAAACTCGTTGAGCGGGTTACGATTATTGGTGCGATACTTCTATTCGCCTACATTGGATATACCTCATATGCTGTCCTGCAGGAGATTGAGAACCCCCAGCAGCCCTACGACCTACTGGTGAAGGTGAACGCAAGACAGTTTGCGTGGGAGTTCGTCTACCCTGACGGCTCCGTATCCCCCGAGCTGAGGGTCAAAGCAGGCCAGACGGTCAGGTTGGAGCTACACTCCGGCGATGTGATACACAGCCTGTTTATCAGGGATTTCCAGCTGAAGAAGGATGTGGTGCCTGGCAGGACCAACGTGGTATATCTGACGCCCCTTGTTCCCGGGAGGTATGTGATACAGTGCGCCGAGTTCTGTGGTAGGGGCCACTACTCCATGGTGACATATCTGGTGGTGGAGTGAGATGACGGTTCAGGTTCAAAGGGAGAGGGCTGAGGTTCCCTGGTATAAGAGCCTCAACAAAATAATCACAACAACCCATCACACCCATATCGGCATGCTCTACATAGCCTTCGCCTACCTGATGTTTATTGTTGGCGGTTTACTGGCTGCCTTGATGAGGTGGGAGCTGGCAACCCCAACCGGAGGGTTCGTGGCGCCTGAACTCTACTCCAGCCTCTTCACCGTTCACGGCACATTAATGATATTCTTCTGGGCTATGCCTGTGTTTGCGGGATTCGCCAACTATCTCCTCCCTAAGATGATTGGCGCGCCCGACATGTACTATCCCAAGCTTAACGCTCTAAGCTTCTGGCTTCTCCCGGTATCGGCGGGCCTTCTTCTCCTCGGTTGGCCCAACGTTGGATGGACTGGCTACGCCCCTCTGTCGGTGAGGGAAGGTGGTGTTGGTGTGGACATGTGGATACTGAGCCTCCACCTGGCAGGGACATCATCTATTATAGGCTCCCTCAACTTCATAGTCACCACATGGAGGCTCCGCCGTCCTGGGATAGGTATGTGGAATATTCCGCTGTTCGTCTGGGCTATGGTGGTGACGGCCTTCATAATCATCTTCGCTGTACCCGTCATAGCCTTCGCGTTAACGCTCCTACTGCTGGATAGGAACCTCGGGACCAGCTTCTATCTTGCGGAGGGTGGGGGAGACCCCATCCTGTGGCAGCACCTATTCTGGTTCTTCGGCCATCCCGAGGTCTACATCCTAGTCCTTCCAGCGATGGGGGTTGTCTCAGAGATGATACCGAGGCTTGTGAAGAAGCCCATATACGGATACAGGCCGATAGTCTGGTCCTCCATACTCATAGCGATACTCGGTTACGGTGTGTGGGCCCATCACATGTTCACGACAGGGCTCTCCATAACAGCATTGCTCCCATTCATGCTGATGACGATGTCTGTCGCGATACCTTCAGGTGTTAAGGTGGTTAACTGGGAGGCCACAATATTCGGTGGGAGATTGAGATTTAACACCCCAACACTTTTCACGCTCAGCTTCATAGCCACCTTCATAGTTGGCGGCATAACCGGGGTATTCCAGGCATCCATACCTGTCGACTACCACCTCCAGGATACGTACTGGGTTGTGGGACACATGCACTTCATCCTATTTGGGGCCATTAGCCAGGCTGCTTTTGCGGCTACCTACTACTACTTCCCCTACTTCACAAAGCGGATGTACAGCGAGACTTTGGGGAAGGTCCATTTCGTAACCGCCAACATAGGCCAATACCTCGTCTTCATGTCTATGATGGCTCTAGGGTTGATGGGGATGCCGAGACGATACTACGCCTACCTCCCAGAGTTTCAGAGCCTCCACGTCGTAGCCACCGCCGGAGCAATAATCATAGGTATAGGGAGCCTGATATTCATCCTAAACCTGCTCATCAGCTGGAGGATTGGGCCAAAAGCCAGGGACGACCCCTGGGACGCCGCCAAGAACAACATGCCCGACTTCATGGGCGAATACATGAACCAGCAGGAGGCCTCACGGCTAAAAGGCGTAACCCAGCCAACCGCGGAGAGCCATGGATGAAATAGAAGAGAAGGTGAAGAAATATCAAACGAGAGCTGTAGTTATAGCGATACTGGTACATTTCCTCATATTCGTAACCGCCATAGTGACTATAGTGATTTTGAGACAGCCACTGATAATGTTCATCCTCACACACGCCACCATCCAGGCCGCCGCAGTGGCAAACGTGATCATCGGGCCCGGGCTATACAGGAAATATCTCATCACATCCCGCAGCAGGCGTATATCCATCTCATGATGTCTCCACCTTTTTATTATACCTCTTCAACTGGTTGGTGGAGGAGTATGCGATGGTAGCTCAGACGCTTTCCCGTATAGTTACACCACTTCTCGTAGGCTTAAAGCATCTATTCATGACACCGGTCACGGTGAAATATCCCTATGAAAGGGTTGAAAACGTAACCGGCGAGAACTTCCGCTACGACCCGAAGGCAGGAATCGCGTATCCAGGCTATAAGGGACGGCACATCCTCTACCTGGACAAGTGTACTGGCTGCAGCCTATGCGATATAGCGTGCCAGAATATAGCCGAGGCCATTATCATGGTCTATGGGTTCAACGTCACCATATCCTTCAACAAAGAGTTTTATGAGATGTTTAAGAAGGGGGACGGAGCAGCCGTAAACTTTGTCGAGTCTATAGTGGATAGTCTGGTCAAGTCCACGGATAAGAAACGATATAGCTCCCATCCAGTAGTTCCGTTCGCCTGGTCCGATATCCGGACAATACAGCAGAAGGGTGAGATGTATGAGTGGAAGCTCAACCTAGAGCCTGTATATGATTACAGGAGCGAGGCTATAATAGAGAAGTATCTGGGAGACTTTCTGGGCTGGGCCAGGTCTGAAGGATGGGATGATGAAGTCATCGAAGTGGAGGGAGCTGATAAAGAAGACGAGTACCACAGGCTCTCCAAGGGGGGGATGGCGGCTATACTGGCGGTAACGAAGATAGATGAGAAACTAGCCCATAATAAGAAGTCCTACTTCCCGGCGGTGGATTATGGGAGATGTGTCTTCTGCGGCTTCTGCGTCGACGCATGTCCCTTCTACGCCCTTGAGATGACCTCCGAATACGAGCTCTCGGCCACTGATAGGATGTCCCTGCTATACACACCTAGGAAGCTGGCAGGACCCCCCAAGACACAGCCGCCTGCAGAGCTGGGATGGATTGAGAGGATACAGACAATCCTGAGGTGGCGTTAAATGGCCCACGAGCTCTCACCCAAGGAGAGGCCTGATATCCTGTCAATGCACAGGTCTGTAAGGGATATTATCGAGTCGCTGCAGAAGTTTGTGGAGACTGAAGATTACGCCTATGTTGAGAGGGCTTTTAATGAGAAGGAGAGGCTGAAGAGCCATGGTAAGCTGGAGTACATCTCTGGATTTCAGGACCTTGAATCAAATCTGGACACTCTATACAATAGCGTGAAGGGCGGGGTGGCTGCCGACTTTGTCCATGGGAGGCTGGTGGACCAGGCGGTCTACACCATCGTAAGGGCAAACATCATAGCTACAGGCCTGGAGTTCAAGTTGAAGAGAATGAGGAAGGGCTAGAAGAGGGTTGGGAGAAAGGCTGTCAGTGAAACTATAAGGATGTTGATGAGGGAGAGCGGTATCAGAGCCCTCCAGCCTATATCCAATATCTTCTTTATGGTTATTCTCGGGTAAACACCTCTGAATAAGAGTATCAGGGTTAGGAGTAGGAGGGATTTGACGAATACCCAAAATGGCTGAGCAATGTCTTGTGGGAGTCCTGGCAGGGCTGGCCCGTTCCATCCACCAAGGTATAGATGCGTTGTCACGAAGACCAGTGCGTCCAGCTTGGTGTAGAGGGCTAGCTGTATCATGAGAAATCCCGAGGCTGGATACTCCACCTGCCATCCCTGAACCAGCTCCTGCTCTGCGGTGGGCATATCAAAGGGGATACGCTCAGCCTCACTCACCATGGCAATAAACCAGACTATGAAACCTATTATCTGCGGGATGATAAAGGGAAGAGCTGTCTGCGCCTCCACTATCTCGTAGAAGTCGAAGGACCTAGCCATCAGGATGACGCCTGTGAGGGCTAGGAAGAGAGGTATCTCGTAGGCGAAGACCTGAAAAGCGAACCTCAGCATACCCACAAAGCTATACTTGCTCCCTGAAGCCCACCCAGCGAGAATCAACGGGATAGGGGAGACGGCCAACAGGATAAAGAATATCAAGACACTGTAGTCGGAGCGGTAGATAACCCATCTATCGCCGAAAGGTATTACCGCGAACAACAATGCAGCCGTTAAGAGCGCAACCATAGGCATGACGAGGAAAGTCTTCCTCCTGGCATAGGATGGAACAATATACTCCTTCGAGAGAAACTTGACCGCATCAGCTATCACCTGGAGCCAGCCACCATATTTCCCCACGTGGAAAGGCCCTATTCTAAGCATAACACGTGCAAGCAGCTTCCTCTCATACCAGACGGTGAGAATACCTAGAATGGCTACAAATGTTGCTCCGGGAAAGATCGAAGCCTTCACAAACGCTTCGCTGGTGATAAAGCGGACGAGGTCGTCCAGGGGTGGTGGAGGTGTTGGAAGTAGCTGTTGTGCCATGGCACTACAACCTCTGGCTTAAATCACCTAGGCTGAAGGCCAAATATATGGATGAGGCGCTGAGCACTGCCAGAAGTATTACAACCCTTAAAGCAGCCTCAGGCGACTCAACCAAAGCTAACGATGTGAGAAATACAAGTATCGCCAGCACGGCGTAGGCTACATAGATTATAGCGTATGGAAAATACTCCATCGGAAAGCTTGTAGACCTCCACTCGAAGGGCACCTGCCCACTCTCGAAGGGTAAACCCTTCCTCCTCGACGACTTCCTCGGAGATAGAAGCATGTTGACCACTAGGAGGATGACGGGCAGAATAGCGCTTAAGATGATGTAGTATATCAGCGCGTCAAACTCCGACATCGGATGGACTGGATTCTCCAAATATTTAAAGACATTTCAGGCTCTAAGACCTCTCCCCCAGACCGATGAGTGTCTGGAGAATCATGTCATGCTTGGCCTCGTCCGCATCGACAGAGTCTATTAGTATCTTGACCACATGATTATCTATAAGCTCTTTTATCTTCTTCAGGTCCTGTCCATGGCTCTGCTCCTCCAAGGTCAGCAACTGTCTCAGCCTACCGCTGTCTGGCAGGACGTAATGACTTATGCCACGTTCAACCACTGATATCACGGCCATGATTATGTCTGCATGTCTGATGCTGTCTGAGGCTATCTGTCTGAACAGGAGTCTAACAAGGTCGTCGCTGGATTTTATCGCCTCAGACATAAAGAGTTCGGCCGCCTCGTGTTCCGCCTGCAACCTGCCCCGAAGTATCCTAAGGGCCAGTTCTCTCTTCTCCTCATCTGTAGTCCTCACAACACCTGTAGCCCTCAACAGGGTGCTTATCTCATAAGCTAGATCAAGCAGCTCTGTCTGGCGTATGGGCTGGCCCCTCACGGCGACCTTTTTTGCGAAATCCTTCAGAAGCGCCGAGACCTTCTCATCCTTTTCTAGATAGTCTGTCGAGGAGGCCCTTCTACCCCTCACATACTGGCTCACGGCCTGGCTTGTCACACCCAGAACCCTGGCCACGTCCGACCTTTTCATCCCTAACGTGTTAACCAGTATCTTTGCCAGGGCCGACCTTATCGCCGGCAATACCTCGTCGGTTTTCACGTATCTTCTGGCTTAGTAACAGCTTATAACGGTGTTTTGTAACACTGTTTAATCATTCTTTTACAGTGTAACGGTTTAAATATGTCCATAACGCCGTTATATCCGTGACCTTCAAACCAACAAAAACACCCATCCTTCTACTGGTCGCAGGAATCCTCATCGGAGCCATCGGAGTCCTCGGAGCAACCGCCCTACAACATCCGGCGGAACCAAAAAAACTCATACTGGCAGTCCAACCCACACTCACCGCCTCAGCGGTACTACAGCAGGCCAAACCCTTGGAAGAATTCCTCGAAAGCAAGCTAGGAGTAGACGTTGAGATCTACGTCCCAACATCCTATGCAGCGGTGGTCGAGGCCATAAGAAGAGGCCATGCAGACGCCGCACTGATGAGCGCCTGGCCAGCATACCTAGCATGGAAGCTGGGAGGTGCAGAAGTCGCCCTAGCCGAGGTAAGGGAGGTGAACATAGGGGAAGCGCTGGTCAACTCGACATCCTACTTCTCTTACTGGGTTGTACCGAAAGACTCACCCATCAACAGCGTGGAAGAGCTGAGAGGTAAAACCGTCGCCCTCCCAAGCCCCCTCTCCACCTCGGGCTATGTGGCTCCGCTGGCAAAGCTTGTCGAGAAAGGCTTGATAAAAGTGGAGGAGGGGAGGGAGGCTGACCCCTCACAGTTCTTCAAAGTCGTCTTCTCCGGAGGATATGCCCAATCTTGGGAGGCCCTCAAGACCGGCAGCGTGGATGCAATAGTTATAGCAGGCGACATTCCCCAGAATCTCTACCGTGAGGTACTAGCCAACACAAAAGTTATTGAGACCCAAGGGCCTATACCGAGTCATGCAGTGGTCCTCTCGAAGGACCTGAAAGAGCCGCTACGGACCAACCTTATCAGAGCATTCATAGAGCTGGGGCGTGAACGCCCCGACCTAATGAAGAACTTCGTATCAGCACTTTTCACAGGCTTCCAGAACACATCAGCCGAAGAACACCTGAAGGAGTTGGAAAGATACATCAGCATGACTCACCTTAAATATTCCGAGAAGCTGGGATGAGCGAAAATTGGCGCCGGAGATACTCCGAATACGCAACCTAACCTTCAGCTATGACGGAGGACGCCCCATCCTAAACGGGCTAAACCTGGAACTAGGGGAGGGAGAGATACTATCAGTCATGGGAAGGTCGGGGTCCGGCAAGACAACCCTCCTCAAACTCATCGCCGGACTCCTCTACCCATACGATGGTGAGATAACTTTGAAGATATTGAAGAACAGGCTTGGATACGTCCCCCAGCAGATAGGCCTGGTCTCCAACCTGACCGCCCTACAGAACGTTCTCCTAGGCTCCCTCGGACGCCCCGGAGGATACGGCCGAATTCTAGGCATATTCCCGGAAGAAGAGGTTGAGAAGGCCTACAAGCTCCTAAACGAGCTGGGGATAAGCGAGCTTGCCGATAGAAAAGCAGCGCTACTAAGCGGTGGTGAGAGGCAGAGGGTGGCAGTGGGGAGAGCCCTAATGCAGGAACCCCAACTCCTACTCGCCGATGAATTCGTCTCCGACCTCGACGTCTTCAACGCCATGGAGGTCATGAAGATCACAAGGGACCTGTGTAGACGTAAAAACGTCAGCGTTATCATGACTATGCATGACGCATTTCTGGTTAAAGGCTTCTCAGACAGGGTGGCTGTCATAGGCAACGGCAGGGTTATCAGAGATTTTCCCGCGAGCCAGCTGGACACAGAGTCACTATCCAAACTACTTGTAGGGGATGCTGTAGTATAGGATGAGAAGGATTGAGAAATCTCTCGGCGGGCTACTTCTCCTTGTAGCCCTAACATATTCAGCCCAGAGAATAGGACTCCTAGACCTCAGCCGCCTATCAAGGGGTTTCGGAAACCTCGGAGAACTGGTCTATGAGGTCCTACCGCCAAACCCCGCCGTCCTCCCAGAGACACTGATGGCACTCCTAGAAACAATCCAGATGGCCCTAGTGGGAACCTTCATAGGCTTCACCCTCTCCCTCCCACTATCCACCCTAGGACTGAGAACCATCTTCCCATCCATCGTCACCGTCCCAATACGCATAGTCCTAAGCATCATCAGGACAATCCCGGCCCTCTTCTGGGCAATCATCTATGTGATAGCCGTCGGACTAGGACCACTAGCAGGAACCCTCGCCATAGCAACATACACCGTAGGATATCTCTCCAAGCTCTACTATGAAGCCTTCGAATCGGTCGATACAGAGATACTCGACACCCTAAGATGCGCAGGCGCATCCAAGTTTTCTCTGATAAGGTTCGCCATAATCCCCGAATCCATGAACGCCCTCGTCAGCCAGCTTCTATTCATATTCGAGTATAACATCAGGTCATCAGCTGTTCTGGGCTTTGTCGGCGCGGGAGGCGTCGGATTCCTGATGGTCAACTTTATCGAGAGGCTCCAATACCAGAGCCTATCCACCACCATCGTCTCCACCCTACTCATAGTGCTGTTTATTGACTTGGCCAGCTCCCAGATACGGAGGAGGTATCTCCCCCAGTTACAGAGACCACATATGGTGAGGGCTTAGAGGCCCAATCCTTTAAGTAGTGGGGGAGTCCAGCTGCTGGACTTAAGAGGGGTCGCTAAAGCTCTGTGGGCCGGGGCGGATTTGAACCGCCGACCTCCACCTCGTAAGGGTGGCGTCATGGCCAGGCTAGACCACCGGCCCGAAACCTCCTACCTCTTAATCTCCCTCCTCTTCCAACGTAGATTATAACTTCTACATTTTCTGCATTTCTCAGCTGTACGGGCGTTCCTAGCGCCGCACTCCCTGCATATCTTGACGAACAGCCTCCTGGTCTGGGCTATTTTGATAAGTGTCGGGTCCCTTATGGGCATGCCCTGGGTGGGGTGAGGGTGAATAAAGGGATGTCGGTTAACCTATTTATTCAGGCACATCAGGGATACGGTAGAACCCTCAGGAATGGTGATGGACAGATGTCTCAGAAAGATGTTGCACCTGTTGTATTGATTGGTAAGAAGCCGGCTATGAACTATGTCCTGGCCTGCCTGACAGGATTCCAGTCTGGCTCCAAGGAGGTAGTTGTGAAGGCTAGGGGGAGGGCTATCAGCCGTGCGGTCGACGTGGTACAGATAGTTAGGAACAGGTTCCTCAATGAGTTGCAGGTGAAGGATATCAGGATTGGGACGGAGCAGGTGACTGGTCAGGAGAATAGGACCTTGAATGTCAGCACCATCGAGATTGTCCTGAGCCGTGGCTGAGGGGGAACGGGGAAGATGGGTGCATGGATTGGAGTTCCCGATATGCTCCTTCGACTTGAGGACAGGGGTTTTATGCCCCAAGTGTGAGCGAAAGCTTCAGACGGGGGAGATAACGGAGACCGACATAGCCGTCATGCGTATTTTGTCTGAGCTGGAGAAGAATCTTCCTCCGCTTTCTTTAACCACGTATGTCAAGAGCATCCGGTATGACAGTAACCTGTTCGTCCTCTTTAAGGACGGTGATCTCAACAAGTTAAACCCTAATCAGCAGGCGGCCCTTCGGAAGAGGCTTTCAGAAGCTATAGGCTTGAAGGTTAGGCTGTTGGAGAACTCGAGGGACCCCTATGCCTTTATTCAGAGGCTTCTGGCTCCCGCCAGGATTGAGGCCATCAACAAGATCTGGCTTCCAGACCAGAGTGAGGAGATTAGGGTTGTGCTGGATGATGAGAGGTTGCTGAAGATAAATCCAGAGGCTGTGGCCTATGTGGCGGGAGCTGTAAAAGGGTTGAAGGTGAGGCTCGGGTTTAGGCGGAGGTTTTCCAGGGCCCGGAGTAAGATTCATTAGGAGAGAAACCTTCTGATAGTCAATTTGTTGCCATACGTCAGGGGATATATGGATTCCAGGTTGGGGGCCGGAAAAGTTACATCCGAGTTTGAAGATCGGGAGGTTAGCGTATCGGGATGGGTTCAGGAGATAAGGGATCTTGGGAAGATTGTTTTCATAGTTTTACGGGATGCCACAGGTATCTGCCAGATAAAGGTTCTTCCATCGAAGGCGGGCCGGGAGCTGGCCGATACTTTGAAGAGCATTACGCAGGAGTCGGTGATAACTGTTAGGGGGAGGGTGGTGAAGGAGCCTAGGGCCCGTCTCGGTGTGGAGATCGAGGCCTCGGATATTGTCCTGCTGAGCAGGGCTGTTTCACCCCTCCCATACGATGTGACTGGAAAGGTTGGTGCCGGTATGCGGGCGAGGCTTGAAAACCGTATCCTAGATCTGAGAAAGCCTGAGAACCGTTCCATATTTACCCTAGCCTCCTCTGTGTCAAGGGCTTTGAGGGAGTTTTTCTATTCTGAGGGTTTCACGGAGGTTAGGACTCCGAGGATAATAGCCACCTCGACGGAAGGTGGTGCAGAGCTTTTTGAGGTAAACTATTTCGGTAGGCCTGCATACCTGGCCCAGAGCCCACAGCTATACAAAGAGGAGCTGGTGACAGTTTTTGAGAAGGTCTTTGAGATAGGCCCGTTCTTCAGGGCTGAGCCATCGCATACCGGCCGGCACGTAAGCGAGTTCACATCTGTCGATATAGAGGCAGCGTTTATGGATATGGAGGATGTCATGAAAATCTTGGAGAGGGCAGTATCATATGTCTACCAGTGGGTTTTAGAGAAGAATAGGGGTGAGTTGAAAACCCTCGGTGTGGAGCTGAAGCCGCCGAAAACACCCTTCAAAAGGCTGACATATACTGAAGCCGTTGAAACCCTCAGGGCTCTCGGTGAAAAGATCGAGTGGGGTGAGGATTTTGGGACAGCCCATCTAAGAGCCTTAGGGAAGAAGTATCGCGGGTTCTACTTTATAACAGGATTCCCAGCCGCTGTCAAACCATTCTACATCCAACCATCATGGGATAATCCTGAAATATCCGAGTCCTTCGATTTAATGTATCAGTGGTTGGAGCTAGCATCTGGTGGAACACGTATTTCCGACAGGGGTCTCTTGGAGAAGCGTCTAGCCGAGAAAGGTCTCAAACCTGAAAGCTTCAGAGAACATCTAAAGGTCTATGAATATGGTATGCCGTTCCATGCAGGTTGGGGTCTAGGGTTTGAGAGGCTTATGATGGTTATAACACGTCGGACCAACATAAGAGATGTTATTCTATTTCCCAGGGACAGGTTCAGGCTCACACCCTAAAAGATCCAAAACCTTCCAGAACATGGCTGAATTCTATGAGACATCTATAACGCCGCCGGCCCATGGGTGGAGTTGGCAGTAGTACTCGTATCGTCCTGCTTTGCTAAAGATTGTGACGAAGCTGGAGCCTGCTCCTAGGACTCCGGAATCAAAGCCTTGTGCGTTGGGAGGAACCTCTACGGATGTTACTGTGTGGGCCACCTCATCCAAGTTTATCCACTTGACCGTGTTGTTGATGCCTAACACAACCCTCGCAACGGCTGGGTTGTAGTATCTGTTGTCGACAACCCTTCCACTAGCCCAATCCTCAGGTGGCTGGGAGGCGCCCTTGGGTATGATTATGACGATGTCAGCCTCAGTCTTCGGTGTTTCCACACTGCGGGGCATGAGAAAATAGATGGACAGACCTGCGACGGCGATTACAGCCACCGCAAGCATCAAGACGGTGATGGTCTTCGCCATAGCATTCCAAATTTTTTCACCTCTATATAGGGACTTTTACTGGTGGAAAACTTTTATTAGTGTGGAGATTTTTCGGATAGCCATGACTACACAGCTCATCCTGTCATTGTTCAGCTTTATTCATGTTACGTCTGTGGTCGTTTGGATAGGCTCCCATTTCTTCCAGCTCTTCACCCTGGACCCCTCCCTGAGGAGGGCAGGCCATGGTGTGGAGATATCGCTTTTGAGCAGGCTCTTCCCCAGATTTAACCAGGTCACGGGCCTGGCGGCCATACTAACCCTGAGCTCGGGAACAGGTCTGGCGATGCTGAAGACCCAGGGCAGCCTTACACCCCTCATCACATCCGCATGGGGTCTGTCCCTGATAACTGGTCTCATACTCGTACTGGTTATCCTGCTAGTCCATCTAAAGCCTGGACAGATAAGAATCTTAAGCAATATTTCGATGGCCGCCCTTATAGCGAGCCTCCTACTGGCGGTGGAGAGGACAGCCGGTGAACTCTCCGTATTCGTCAGGACTTGGTGGGGGATATCCATAATGGTGGGTGCGATTTTCGGAATGGCCATATTCCTGCTAGGTTTTATCATAGGCCAGACCAGGGTCATGATAGCCCTTCAATGCCAGAGCATACTCTCCAAGGGCCAGATGGACGAGACAGCTGAAGAGTTCAAAAAATTCCGAGCACTTAGGAGGAGGCTCTACCTCCTCACAATACCCGAAAACATATTCACCATAGTCGTCCTAGCCGCCATGATATCCTCCAGGTACCTCCCAGCCTAAAGATCTATACGTCCCGAGACCCTGGTCATAGTCAGCGGCTTTTCATCCAGCCAAGTTGGAGTCCTCAGACTTTAACTGTGAACATGGTGTGTGTTGAGGTCATATTTACCTCGGTGAGGAGCCAAAGCTTCTTGAAGACTCTGTCGAAGAATTCATCCCTCGCCTCCTCCTTTACACTCACTACTACATCCCACATCCCGAAGATCTCATGCCCCTCAGCCACATCATCAATCGCCATAAGATATTTCTCCCATAGTTTGGGGGCTGAAGGCCTCCTCATCTTTATGAAGATATAGGCACATTTCTTAATTTTCTCCAGCTCAGGCTTTTCGAAGGAGAGGCCGTTATCGTTGACAATCAATGTGTTGGTGTCTACGACACCGTGGTCTCTTAGAAGGTTTAGAAAGCTGTCGAGCTGTGATAAAGAGTCGAATATTGTCTTGGCTATCAAGTCGTAAGGCCCCCATATGAGATATGACTCTACCACGTTCTTATCTGATCTGACCGCCGATAATGTCTCTATCAGCCCACTCCTTGTTCCAACCGTCCCCAAGACATACGCTTTCATTGCATAGAATAATCTGGAGACGTGGATTTAAGAGTTCACGGGATGGCGAGCTCCGGGTTGAAGGCTGCGACCGCAGCTCCTAGGAGTGGGGCGTTTGCACCCAACGGGGTGGGGATTAGTTTGGCCTTGACGGTTTCGAATCTTTTTAGCTCTTTCGAAGCCATTCTGACCAGCAATCCGTCACGGTAAAGCCCAAGGCTACCCCCCACAGTCACCACCTCTGGGTCATATGCGTTGAAGACGCTGGCAAACCCTGCGGCGTTTATTTTTGCCGCCTCGTCGATAACGGCCGAGGCCTGACGCCTCCCCCTCAGGTAGTCATCTAGCAGGTCGCTGGAACTCCTCCAGACCAGCCTACCAACAATATGCCTGGCTAGTTTCACAAGTCCAACACCCGAACACAACGCCTCCCAATGGCCGTATCCTCCACAGCCGCATCTGATAGGGCTTTCATAATCTACAACGAGATGGCCTATCTCCGCAGCGTTCCCATCCTTCCCCAGTAGGAGGCGGTTATCTATTATGGCTCCCCCGCCTATACCGGTGCTTATGGTCACGTATACGAGGTCCCCGTATTTACGGCCCACCCCATACTCCTTCTCAGCCATGGCGGCCGCATTACAGTCATTTATCAAAACCACATCACCCCTATGCACTGACTTAACCATCTCAACTATGTTAATGCTCATCTGGCCAAGGTTTGGAGCCATCACTATCCTACCCTTCTCAACGGAGAGGAGACCTATCGCAGCAATCCCCACCGCAGCCTTTCTATCCACACCCAGCCTGTGAAACTCCAAAACGTGCCTGACTATTTCATCCTTGATCTCTTTTCTCGATTTCGGCGTCTTCCACCTTCTCATCTCCCTAATCCCGCCCGACCTCGTCACCACCGCCATTCTGGTCCATGTGGCGCCGAAGTCTATAGCTATAGCCTCCCTAGCCATCTCCTCAAACCAACTCCTCTGGGATATCGATATACTTTCCCGGATTCATTACCTTCCTAGGGTCGAAGACGTTTTTTATCTCCTTCATCAGCCTCAAGACCTCCTCACCGTTATGCTGTCTGAGCTGCGACACCAGATGCCTCATCTTCTGTATACCAACCCCATGCTCGCCTGTGATTGTCCCCCCGAGGCTGATGGCGTAGGCCATCAACTCATCCACAACCAAATCAACCTTCTCGACATCGGAGGGGTTGCCGGCGTCGTATAATATGCTGGGATGTATGTTGCCGTCCCCAGCATGTCCATTCATGGAGATTACTAGCCCATACTTCGCCGACAATTCCTTTATCTTGGCCAGGTATTCCACAATCTTGTCAATTGGAACACATACATCCTCTATCAACCTTGAGGGAGCCATGAGATTGAGGGCCAGATACATCGTGGCTCTCACCTGTAGAAGCATCTCAGCCTCCTCCTCACTGGCCGCAACTCTCACCGATTTAGCCCCATTCCTCTTGAGGATTTCAACGACTTTGGCAGCCTCATCACCTCGATACTCCTCCACATCGATTAACAGCATCGCCTCACCCACCTCAAGGGATGTCCCATGTAACTTGTTGGCCGCCTCAAGCCCCACCCTATCGAAAAACTCGAGCATTCTCGGGATTATCCTGGACCTCCGGATATCAAGTATGGCGTTGCCCGCCTCCTCCCAGCTATCGAAATGGGCGTAGAGCCTCCTAACGGGTGCGTCTGGGATAGGCGTGATCTTCAGCCAGGCCTCGGCTATCACACCCAGAGTGCCTTCACTGCCGACGAAGAGCTGTGTTAGATTGTATCCAGCCCTATTTTTCGCCAGCGGCTCACCCAGCTTCACTATACTGCCGTCGGGCAGGACCACCTTCAAGGCTAGGACCCAGTCCTTCACCGTCCCATATTTTACGCATCTAAGCCCGCCAGCCCCCTCAGCTATGGCTCCGCCCACCGTGCAGATGAAGCTACTGGCAGGGTCGGGTGGAAAGAAAAACCCCTCCCTCATCAACTCCTTATTCAAGTCTTCGAGGATTACACCGGCATCCACGTGGACGTAGTAGTTCACCGTGTCTATCCGATGTATCTTGTTGAGCCTTGAGACATCCAATATCACCCTATCTGTAACCACGGCGCCTGTGAGGCTTGTCCCCGCCCCCCAGACAGTCACCGGTATCCCCTCCCTGTAGCAGTACCTCATGACCGCCGATATCTCCTCGACTGAGCCAGGTCTCACCACAAGCTGGGGACGCCTCTCAAAGCTGGCCATATCCCTCGAGTATTTGGTGAGGCTCTCCTCATCCGTCAGAACATGGTCATCACCCACTATCCGGGCTAAATCACGTACAATATCCACAGTTTTTAGAAGGCGTGGATTCTTATGAACCTTTAACCAGCAGCTCAAGGATCTTCTGCTTCAAAACAGTGTATGTGGAGGGGTTGGGTTCCGAGATGTAACGCCTGAGATAGGGCCGCAACATCTCGTGGGTGCGGCCGATGCGGTTGATTAGGTAGGAGGTGATAGAGGAGACATTTCTAGGCCTCCTCCGCATGGATGCGTTCCCGAAATCTATCAACACAGGGCCCTCAGACGTGACTATCACGTGGTGGGAGGCGTCGGAGAGCTGGCCGTGGTCAAGACCATTCCGGTCTAGGATATAGCATTTATCAAGTATCTCGGCGACTGTGGATGTTTCGAGAAATCTACATGCCTTCTCGAGGTGCACCCCATCCACATACCCCATCACTATCACCTCCTCATTAAACCCTAGGATTTCAGGGCCTACTTCCAGCCCTGCCGCAATACAGCCCAGCTCACCCTCCCTCACAAAGTCTTTAGGTGGTGCGTCAGCCCTCTTGAGCTTGGCGGCGACAGGTTTACCCCCAGCCGTGCAAAGGATTACCACACCCCTAAACCCCTTTCCGAGGACTACCGGGCGCAGATATCCATCGAGAGGCTCCACAAATATCTCCGTCACACCCATCTGGAGAAGGGTTTCAAGCCTCCGCAAAGAAGCATCCAAGCTCGGCCTCGGGTATGTGAAGGCCCCCAGGTCAAAGACCTGGGTATAATCCCTCAAGGCCTCTAGCTTGACAGCCTGTATGCCTTCAGGTAGTTGGGGCATGCCTCTAGGAATTCCTTGAGGAAGGACTCCATCTTTAAAGACGTTAGCTCCCCGGCTATCTCATCAAGGTTCTCCAGGAGCCTAGCCTTTTTAAGGGCGTCGGCCAAACCCCTGGCGACGGAGACCTCCCCACCCGACAGTTTCTCCCTCAAAAGCTCAGCCGCCGAGGTATACCTCCTACGTTTCAGACAGTAGAGCCTCCCACCCTTTATCCACGGGCCCGCAACAACCTCCTGACTCGACAGCGCTTTCTCCACAAAATCCATCGCCCTCTCATTTGATGCCGGCGGCCCCCCATGAAGCATCAGCTCACCCAGCCTCACATCCGACAGCTCGTAGAGGATGACGGTGGCCAGCTCATTCAAACACGCATCCCACCTCAAAACATTAAAACCATAATGGTTCAGAGCCCTAGCTATCCCCTCACCACTCCTACGTATCTCACCCCACAGCACGTCGGGAGACCTCTCGGCGAAAGAGTCAAAAGATACCGCCAGAAGACTCCGGCCCCGACAAGACACAGTAAAATCCACGGGAGGATGCCTCCGAAAATAGTTTACACTAGGCCGTCTAAGGAAGGCCTTGGACAACAGGATGAAGTGGCTGAGCTTATCCAGCGAGATGGCCGCAGCCGTATTCCTTTCGGGGTCGACAGGGTCGGCCAGTATGATGGGAGCGTATGGGTCCTTCTCCCGAAGCCTCTCACTCTCAGGGCCTAAAGTCACCGGAACCCTCCACCTCGATGCCTCACTGAGAAGATTTTCCAGGGAGCCATATCGGATGATTAGAAGTTCACACATGTAGCCGCTGAAACCCGCTATCCGTATCTCTGCGCCGTAAAGGTCCGAGGCCATCAGAAGCGATTTTAGTAGGAGCACCTCGTCAACCTGCTCGGGCCTCAGATTTTTTCTGACATACTCCGTGTGGTATGGTGTTCTATCGACTGCTGTGATCCATCGCCCCCTATCCACCGCGTAGCAGGGGACGACATTAACCGTTACACCGTCTAGGAAGCCTTCGACATAGGGATGCTCGGCAAACCTCAGCCTGTATGAGCCGCCCAGTGATGAGATAACCGAGGTGGATATCTTGATGGTGTGGTCTGAGAAGACCTCCCAGCCTACGGTGACAGGGTAGTGGATGAATATGTCCACCTCAGATCTACCCCTCAGCATCGTGCCTTTAGCATAGGAGCCCTCAAATGTTATCCTGAGAGCCGTCCCAGAAAAAGCCTCCGACAACCTTTCTCTCAACAGGTTGGCTGCCTTGGACGTCTTCTCCATCTCCTCCTTGGCGGGCCGTATCTCCGCTAACGCCTGGGAGAGTATCGACCCTAACCTGCTCAAAGCCTCTTCACCACCAAATCTGAGTAGACCGGCCCGGAGGGTGTCAAAACACTTCTTTTTAGCTTCAGCTCGCTGACCTCCTCCTCACCCACCTCGTATTCAGAAAACTTCTCCAACGTCTGGAGTAGGAGCCGTTTATCTCTCACCGATTTTACACGGCAGATGGTTAGATGGGGTGAGAAGCTATCCCTCCTGAACCCGAGCCGTTGGGCGGTGTCCTCCACCAATGTATAGAGCCCTTTCAACTGTACTGCGCCCTCGGCCATCCCAACCCAGATAACGTTGATATATCCTCCGCCTGGGAAATACCCCAGACCCTTAAGCCTGACTTTGAAGGGCTGGTATTCTATCAGGTTTAGTCTCGCACCTATCTCCCCAGCGATTTCATCGTCAACCTCTCCGAGGAACTTCAAAGTAATGTGGAGGTTCTCCGGAGGAACTGGCCGTAGCTCCGCCGACCTAGTGTCGAGAAGGGTCTTCTGGAGCGTTCGAATGTTTTCGACGACATTCTGGTCTACGATATCCACAGCTATGAAGAGCCTCATTTAATCCCCCACCCCTTCTCCCTTAATTTTTCTATTATCTTTTCTGCGATATTCTCAGCTGTCACGCTGAGCAGATTCTCCAAGTTCTCCACCCACATCGTCTTCTCACTGTGTTTTTCCCTGAAGTGGCGGTAGAGCCCTAGAACAGTCTCCATCAACTTTCTATCCTCTGAAAACCTGCTGTCCGCAGTCCTTCCCTTGAGGATGAGGCGGCGTATACGTGTCTCCTCGTCAACGTTTACAATGATGTAGAGGTCTGGGTTTATGAATATGCTCCGGCCTGAAGACTCGACGATTTTGAACCAGTCTTCGAAGGTTTTGGAGGCTTCAAGCTCTGGATTATGTATTGAGAGTAATGATACACCGTAAACTATCGAGCATAGGTAGTAGCGGTCGATGAAGAGAAGGTCCGGGCGGTCCCTCACCATCATATCCCGGATAATCTTGCTGTCTGAGGATGTATTGGCCAGGAATAGTAGCATCCTAGTCAGTGGGTCGGTTTCAGGTGAGTTACCGACTCTGAATGCGAACTCTCCTATGGATGTGTTGCTGGGGGTTTTGTAGGAGGTGACGGTTAAACCCTTTATCTTCAAGACTTTCATCGTTTCAGTCATCAGGGATGTCTTTCCAGCTCCGTCCAAGCCTTCCCAGACCACCGTAAAAGTCATTTTGACTACCTAGAAGTCTGGCCAGCTAATTATAAGGGTTGAATAAGCTGTTCAAGATATATATCACCCCTTAAAGATAGATTGGTGGGTGAGGAGGGTTGCCACTTACCCTTAAGGTGCGTGATGTAATGGACACAAAGGTTGTCCAGATCGATGGGAAACAGCCAGTTTCCGAGGTCATCAAGGCCATGCTGGACAATAACGTATGGTCCGTTGTTGTAACCGTTGACGGACTTCCCACGGGTGTCATCACGGAGAGGGATATAATTAGGAGGGTGATAGCGAAGGGTTTAACGCTGTCTGTTAAGGCTCAGGATGTAATGACCTCTCCTATAATTACCATCTCCCCTGATGCGTCTCTTGGTGAGGCTATGGCGAAAATGGTTGAGAAAAACATTAGGCGCCTATTTGTTGTGGAGAAGGGGAAGTTAATCGGTAGGATAACTCAGACTGAGCTGTTCGAAAATAACCTCAACGTCATGATGACCCTCTCATCCATAAGGCATCAACTCTAACATGGCTGACGGCTTTCTACTGGAGCTGGAGGCACCTCTGTCATGCACTGAAGATCCTGAGAAGGTCCTCAAGGCAGTGTCCAACATCTTTCCCGGTTTGAACTTGGAGAAGACGGAGGACTCCGTCAAGGGGAAGACGGATGAATTGAGGGCCCTCGACAGGGTTAGGATGCAGTTAAGGTCTAGGAGGATAAGGCTTTCGGCCAGGGCTCTGATGGAGAAGGGTTTGACGGCTAGCTCTCTCGTCTTCTATCTCGATAGGCAGGCTGCCTATGCTGGTCGGGTGGCCATCTGGGACCCCTCGGACCGGTACTCCATCAGCCCGATAATAGTCAAGATATCTGGCAGCAAGACCGAAGAGATTTTAGAATGGCTCACCGGTACGGGACCCTGATATCCATCAAATCTTCGGCGACTATTGAGTTGGGGAAGATAGTCCTGGCCTCCAGTAACAATGTCTCGGGGTTATTGTATCTCGGGCTTATGTGGAAGAGACACAGCAGTGAGACATTGGCTTTGGACGCTATCTCGGCAGCCTGCATTGCAGTCGAATGCCCCTCAATGTTTGCTTCATCCCTCATAGAGTTGTCGAATGTTGCGTCGTGGATTAATACGTCGGCCTCCCTAGCGATTTCAACGATGTTCTCGCAGGGCCTCGTATCTCCTGTATAGACTATCCTGCGTCCTCTTCTCGGAGGCCCGACAGCTTCCTCCGGCGTTATAGTCCTACCACCATATATGATGGGTTTACCCCTCTGAAGTCTACCCCATAGAGGCCCTCTTGGAACACCCAGCGAGTCCAGAAAATCCTCCCTCATCTTTCCCGGCCTGGAATCCTCCTGAATATAGTAGGCGAGAACCTCTTGGGTATGGTCGGAGGAGGTACATCCCACTGTCAAGTTCTTTATTCTGACAGAGTCTCCGGTTTTCATCTCCCTCACGAAATATTTGAAGGGTATCCTCCCCATCCTAGGATGCATAAGCCTCTCTAGCAGTTCCCCTGTCCCACCTGGGCCGTATATCCAGACAGGGTCCACCCTACCCGACATAGCCATTGTGAACAGGAGGCCTGGAAGACCGAGAACGTGATCGCCATGGTGATGCGTAATGAAGATGTGGAACTCCTTCTTGAACCCTATCCCCGAAGAGATAAACTGCCGCTGTGTTCCTTCCCCACAATCCATCAGTATTACCGTCCCCGACGTCTTAACGGCTATGGATGGAAGCCCCCTATTTCTGGAGGGCATACCGCCACCGGTCCCAAGAAAAACTATCCTCATCTCTGTCATCTCGACATCACCACGAGGAAACGGGTCAGATTTTTGTGTATGTAGACGGTATGCTTTTCAAGGATTTTTAGCCCAAGCCCTTCAAGATCTATCAGGTCTTCAGGCTCTGAAGGGAGGGTAATGCAGATTTTCCCACCTCTTCTCAGCAGCTGAAGAGAGGTGTTAAGGAAATCCTCTAGAAGTCTCGATAGTGATTTCCCAGGTATTGTGGATGAGCGGCCGTATGGTGGGTCGGTTACAATTGCGTCGAAACCTTCCCTGAAAGGTGGGTGGCGGGCATCACCCTGAACCACCATCTCCCAACCACCGTCATAATGTCGAATGTTGGCAAGCATCCCATTGGTAATCCATGTTTTGAGCTCCATCCCCACAGCTGGATGATTCATCAACACGGCCTCCAGAGGTATTGACCCAGATCCCGCAAAGGGGTCTAGTACAGTGTCTTGGAGTGTTTTAACCGCCATATTCACCATGCATCTGGCCAGTTTCGGCTGCAGGGCTGAGGGGATCTTGAAGGGTCTCATACCCGCCCTCCTACCTGTGAAGTAGTGGATGGGCTTTTGAGCAAGCCTGAGCCCGGTGACCAGTGTTGACGGCGTCACTATACATGTAAAGACTATGTCCGGCTTCTCCAGTGAAATCTTGAGGTTCTTCAGAGAGCACAGTACTTGGTCTGAGAACGCTTTCTCCAGCTCTACCCTGTTAGCCTTAGCACCCCCCAGCTTTATCGCTTCGGTTTTGAAACTGGCGGTCTTGTCTCCCACGACCTGTAGCAGATCCTCTTGAATTCCAATTTTCGGAGCCCTACCCGGCTGGAGGGCTTCAATGGAGAATGCTAGCCCCGCCTCTTTAACGTAGGCAGCCCGCATACAGACTTCATGGTGGACGGCTTTCGGGGAGTAGCCCACCGCAATTCTTCCGTCGATAAGAATCCAGTCTATGTTAACGCCGTAAAGCCCGCACACAGACTTGAGCTCTGAGAAGGGTAGGGAGGGGTGTTCACCCGAAAGTATGAAGTAGGAGAGACTCATATTTCTCCAAGTTTCTGCGCTAGGAGGCCTGCAACACTCGCCACTGCAAAGCCGTTGGGGACGGTGTCGGTGGCGATGAGTAGGTCAGCACCCGACTCGATTATCTTGGATGCCGAGTCTTGGAGGAATAGGCCGTGTATACATAGGGCGGCAACACGTTTTGCCCCTAGCTTCTTCACCAGCTGGACCGACTTGGCCATTGTGGTTCCCGTGCTTATCACGTCATCGACTATTGCCACATCCTCCCCGGCCAGCTCTGCGTCTGTGCTGACTTCCACTTCACCGGTCACAGGGTCCCGGCTGGACCTGATGACGCCGTAGGATGTCTCAAGGATTGACGCCACCTCCTCGGCCATTGTACCGCCTTTTTTCCCGGGGGAGAGTATGTAAGGTCTCTCAAATCCCGCCTGAAGAAGGTATGTGGCCAGAAGGCCTGAAGCATCCAGGTCTATGATCTTTATGGGTGACTGGGAGATTATCCAGGGTGAGTGGATATTTACTGTGACAACTTGGTCAATCCCTGCCCCAGCCATCATCCTCAAGACTGTCAAGATGCTTATGGGCTCGCCCTCCCGAAACCTCCTATCCTGCCTCGCGTAGGCCATGTAGGGGATTACCGCAGTTAGGTATTCGGCCTGGCGGCCCTTGAGGATGTCGGCGAGGAGGGCGAGATGCATCAGGTGTTCGTCCTGGGGTGGGTGCAGGCCGTTTACTAGGACCGGTTTTTCGTCTTTAAAATCACTGGCAAGCCTCAGGTAATGCTCTCCGTCGGGAAAACGCTTATACTCTACATCGGCCAGTCTAAACCCTCCTGCAACAGCTATCTTGGCCGCTAAATATTTTGAACCGGGGCCAGGAACCAGTAACAAACCTCCTTTATACTGGCAGGCTGTTATATAATGTGTTTTTGAAAAAGATTTATATATGTTCCCCCCATAGATATAGCCAATGAGTGAGACTCTCCTAGACAGAGAGGATGAGGGGCCCAAGCTCCTCGTCTGCGAGTCCACCTTGATGCCTGTGGCAGATGAATACACATACATCCATCACAGCTTTATCGACTTGGGTGTTTTCAGATATATTGAGAAGGCGCCGTAGCACCCTGTCGTGTAGGTGTTGACAATGTCGCATGGCTACGATGAGTTCGAGTCCAAAATAGGCCAATTCATTTACACGATGGTGATGTATGAGAGGCTGAAGGAGTATATCTTAGAGAAGCTGAAGGGAAAAGACCGTGTAACTCTCAGGATAGGGCTTGGGGCTGACAAGTCGGGTAACCAGGTCTTCATGGATATAATCATCAGCAGTGTCAGGCCTCAATCCTTTCTGCAGACGGGTGAGGTTAAAGCCAGTGAGGGGAAAAATCTTGTGATGGTTCTGAATAATGAGCATCTCATAGGTGATAACAGGCAGCTGGCGATGGAGATGGAGAAGCTTATCATGGAGAGCCTGAAATGGTGGCATGGCTATTTCGGCGAGAGAGACAAGCTTAAACTTGGGGAGTGGATATCCAAGAGCGTCAACGTCTACGACGCCCAAGTCTCTGAAACTGTGTTGGAGGTTCCCGTCAACAAAATCATATTGACGAAGCATTTTATGCCTCGAATCCCAGATGAGAAACTCTCAAAGATTGTTGAGCTGGCCGATATTCTCCCACCTATAAGGGTTAAAACAGCGGAGTCGGGATACTTCGAACTTATCTCGGGAGCATACATTCTACATGTGCTGGTTAACCACCTTGGGAGGGAGAAGGTGAAAGCGGTTGTCGTAGACGATACCTACGAGCCGTTGGATGTTGACGAATCCATCGAGAGACTAATCAATCTTCTCTGAGGATGTTAACATGTTTAGAAAGATTCAAGGATTATTCACTCGGGCGCCCCCAAATTTCTCATGGTTCATGCATAACCTGGCCGCCAGCGGGATACCCTCCAGACGTGGGCACATAAGGCATCTCAAGGGGGAGGGAGTAACAGCTGTGTTATCCCTCACCGAGGCACCCCTCCCTAGAGAGCTCTACGATGGCGAAGGGATTAAGATGCTTCATATACCGTTGAGGAATCATGAGCCGCCCCCGGCTGAGGTCTTGCTAAAAGCCGTCCAGCATCTGGATGAGCTCCTCAAATCGGGTGAGAAGGTTCTTGTTCACTGTGTGGCAGGCCTTGGAAGGACAGGCACGGTTTTGGCGGCATATCTCATCTATAAGCAGGGTATGGGATATCTCGAAGCCGTTGAGACCGTTAGAAGGCTCAGGCCTGGCTCTATAGAGGATGGCCAGGTGGAGGCCCTCAAACGGTTTGAGGGCTTTCTCCGAGCTGGCTCTTAATTCTCTCGGCGATCTTAACCCCTATTGTGGGGACTTTGGCCAGCTCCTCCACCCTAGCAGCCCTAAGGCTGTCCAAGCTCCTATATCCGCTGATGTATAGGGACCTCGCCCTCACACGGCCCACGCCGCTGAGGCCGACAAGGGGGATGAGCTCCTCCCGGACACCATACTCAAGCCTGGCGGAGAGGGTTTGGAACATCTTGGAGAGCGTTGGCTTTCCGACAAGCTTCATCAACTCGGAGGCTGAGTAGGCCAGCCAGCTACATCTCTCCCTCAATGCGGCCAAGTCCCCAGGCTCGAGTCCAAACCTGCTGAACAGCTCACCCTCCGGCGTCTCCTCTATCCATGCCTTGAGGACGACGACCGATTTAATAATCCATTCCAAATCCTCGTCTTCACCCAGTTGTTCGAATAGGCAGTCGGCGTATTCGTTGATGAATGAGGCGAGCATGGATTTGGATATCCCCCTCACAGGGATCATAGGCATCTCGGTGGACATCGATATTATCTGGAGGAGGCCGATATCTGTCAATAGCTTGGGCGGATGCTCTATGGCCTTTAAAAATCTTATGGCTGTCAGCGGGTCTATGTAGAGCTCAGCCACCCGCTTGCCCAGAGGCGTCGCCTGGGCCATGCCGTCCACCTCCAAGACAAATCTATGCTCGGCGAGGAAGTTTAGGGCCGATTTTATCCTCTCCAAAACACCGTGTAACCCATACTGGTATGCGAAGAATGTTCTCCTGAAAAGCCCTTCCAGGGCATCAATCTCCCAAGCCTTCTCACTAGCCAATACGGCTAAGACATGAATCCTGAGAACCCTCTCGTTACCAAGTTTCGACCAGATACGCTCGGGCTTCCCCCTGATATATCTCTCCACAATCTGCTCGGCCTCCTCCCTACTCCTAGCTACTGATATGGCGTAGCCGGCCTTGTCGAAGCCAGGCCTACCAGCCCTTCCGCAGAACTGCTTATACTCAGTAACGCTTATCATCGTCCTACCACGGCTGCTGTCATAACGCCAGAGGTCGGGTATTATCACTGTCCTAGCTGGAAGGTTTACACCAGCCGCCAGAGTCGGAGTGGCCGAGATTATTTTGAGGGTTCCGGCCCTGAACAGCCTCTCTACGGCCCTCCTATGCTCGGCTCCAAGCCCCGCATGATGAAAGCAGGCCCCCTCCCTTAGAAGCCCACACACCCTATCAGTAAAATCAGAGGGCTCCACAGAGCTGTAGAGCTCGGCCGAGGCCGCCCGCAGAAAAGCTTTCTCGTCCTCCCCGATGATGTCTAGACGTTTAAGGGCTTCAACAGATTTCTCAGCATAGTTCTCGGCCCTCCTCCTAGTGGATGCGAAAATTAGCGCCTGACCACCATCAACGACAGTGTTGAGGGCTATCGATATGGCTGGGTCGTAGTCATAGCTCGCCAGCTTTATCTCGTCATCGCCAAAGAATACCTTGTCGCCGTAGGCAACCCCCTCCCTCAGGGGGACTGGCCGCCAGTCGAGACTGATTAGCTCAGCCTTCAGCCAATCTGATAATTCATCAGCGTTTCTGGCGGTTGCGCTCAAGGCTAGGAGCTGGCTGTGGGGAAGTCTATCCATAAGCCTTGTGAGGGTCATCTCCAGAGTCGGCCCCCTCTCACCCTCACCCAGAATATGTATCTCGTCGGCGACGACGAGAGTTATCTCATCTATCCATGAGGCTCTATGCCTGATGAGGCTGTCAGCCTTTTCGTTGGTCGCAATAATTACATCATATGATGCGAGCCATGGGTCGTCTGAGTCGTAGTCGCCGGTGCTTGCGACAATTTTATAGCCTTCCTCCGAGAGGAAGTTCCTGAACTCTGAGAGCTTCTCGGCGGCCAGGGCTCTCAAGGGTGTTAGGTAGAGGCATTTTCCACCCTTCAGTAGATGGTTGTGGGCCGCCATCATAGCTATCAGGGTTTTACCGCTTGCGGTGGGTGTGGCCACGACAAGCCTCTTCCCATCGAGCAGCCCCCTAGACAGCGCCTCGGCCTGGGGGGGATAGAGCGTCGTATAGCCGAGCCTGCTCACGGCCCTCCTGATATCTGGTGGTAGTGGGGCCTCATCCAGCTTCAAGCCACTTTATACGCCCCAGTCCTCGGGGTATAAACCCTACCCTCAGTTATCAGCCTGGCCAAAATCCGTGATATCTCCGCCTCAGTCAGCCCGGCCTGGAGAAGTGAGGCTCGGAGCTCTTGGTCAGCGGCGTATCCATGCTGTTCTTCAAACTTCTTGATAGTGTCCACCACCAGAGCCATCTTATCCCTGACACTCTTCGGCTTTCCAGTCATTATGACGTCTATGTCCGGCCGCCCGGTATCTATGTCCACACCCACCTCCGATAAACTCCTCTTCATCAGCAGTATGGCTGCAGCAGCATCCTCCTCATCCGCCTGAGATTTGAGGGCGAGCCGTGCACGGGCCTCCGTCAGCCTTATCAGAGACTCCAGCTGCCTAGCTGTAATGCTGACGGTTGATGTTCTCTCATACATTGAACGCATCTGAAGGTAAAACTCCTCCAACATTTTCATGGCGTTAGGCGTGACAGTAGGCTCGAAACGCTTCGCATAGGCCAGGTATTTCCTTAGGATGTCTGGCGGAATCGGGGCGGCCTTCTCCGGGAGTCCAGTGGTGTGCATCGCAGAAATGTGTGCAGATACTTTCCTGTCATGTTCAGGGTGGGGCTCATCCCTCAACACAAATATCAGGTCAAACCTCGATAGGATTGTTATGGGTAGGTTAATGTTCTCTGTGAAGTTTCTGAAGGGGTCGTATCTTCCGAGGGCGGGGTTGGCCGCCGCCAGCACAGCGGCCCTAGCGTTCAGGGTGGCCACTATACCGCCTTTGGCCACGCTGACGGTCTGCTGGGCCATAGCCTCATGAATGGCCACCCGGTCCTCCGGACGCATCTTGTCGATCTCATCGATGCAGCACACCCCCATATCGGCCAGGACCATCGCCCCTGCCTCCAAGACCATCCCCCCAGACTTCTCCCTCAGAACAGCGGCCGTAAGGCCTGCGGCTGTCGAGCCTCTACCCGAGGTGTAAATCCCTCTAGGGGCGATAGATGCCACATATTGGAGGAGCTGGCTTTTGGCGGTGCCTGGGTCTCCTACAAGCAAGATGTTTGGCTCACCTCTCACCCTTAGGCCGTCTGGGAATATCTTTGTCCTCCCACCCACTAGGAGCAGGAGGATAGCTTCCTTCAAGTGTTCCAACCCGTATATTGAGGGTGCCACAGACTCTACCAGCTTCCTATGTATGAAGGGGTCTTCAGCCATCTTCTTGAAGAGCTTCTCCTCCTCAGCGGTTATCTGGATAGCCTGAGGTTCCTTGCTGGCCGTCTCGATACTCACCGCCTCGATAAAGAGTTTAAAGGTTTTGAGGGGTAGCTCTCCAGCCCTCTCCTGGACTGATTGAAGTATCCCCACCACCAGAACCCTATCACCTGGCCGGGCTACATCAACCAAATCATCCCGGGCCCTAACCTCGACAAGGCGTGGAAGCTGGCCGGGCGGCAGGTCTTCAGGCTTCTCCTGCACACCAATAACCTGGTAGTCGGTGTAAACCGATTCTTCTTGGATAAGCTCAAAGCTGGGCCTCCGACCCCTACACGCCGGGTTGGTGCACTGCTCGGGAGTCTTCAGACGGGGCGATGTCTGCAGGATATCCTGGGTTGTTCCACAGTATCGGCATCGGAATCTCCCCTCCAATAGTATAGGCTTCACACCGGTGGTCTTGGATATTATTCCGTCGACCATGACGAGAGTTCTTAAATGCTCTGATCTCAGCCCTCTTATCGAGGTGACTTCGGGGAGGGAGGTTACCCGTGCTTTGAAGAACCTTATAGAGGCCGCATATCCGGGGTCCTCTATCTGGAGCTGCTTGTAACAGGCCCTGTCTAGTGGTTCTAGATATCTGAGGGGGTCCTTCACGAGATTGGCCGCATATCCGGGGTCAAAAGCCATGATATCCGAAAAATCAACCGGTATGCTAATCCTGCGCTTCAGCGCCGACTCCCTTAGGAGGCTTCTATATTTCTCGCTCTTGAATAGGTTGACCAGTCTCTCCTCAAGCGGTGTTGGGGATGTCATGGCATCATCTCACCGGTGAGACCGACTCCATCCATTCACCTACAACGCCGTATATATTTTCATAGAGCACCTGCTCCTCCGGCGTCATCTTCCTGAGAACCTCACCCCCAATACGTTTGGCTGCTAGCTGTACTATCTTCATCAACCGCAGCGTCATGATGTCTAGAAGTTTTCTTCCCATCTCCTCAGAGCCGGTAACCCTGACCGCCCTCCTAGCTTCACAGTAGAAAAATTTTCCTAGGGGCTGGAGATCTGCTGGATTATTTCTCTCCCTCCACTCAATTTGATAGAGATGTGTGAGGTTTATAGGCTTATCCACGAACTCAGCAACATGGTTTTCCACCAGCTTTTCACCTACCCAGAGGAAGATTGTTAGGATGCTGCCGGCCTTCAGGTCTTCGTAAACCCTCCCCGCCACCGTTATCTTCTCGATATCCCGGAGAATCTTCACTTTAACAGGTGTGTTGAGATATTCAAGCTCGTTCAATTTCGCAACATCTGTAAATTTTGTGTAAAGCTCTCTAAGCATGCTCGCCGTCATCTTACACCATCTCGACTTAAGCATATAGTCTTTTCAGGGTTATCCGTATATACGTAGGGATTTCGCCATTTAAAAAGGGTTTTAAGAAGCTAAGGAGCTGAAGACGGTGGATGAAGATAGCCATAGTGGGCCTGGGTGTGGCCGGCTCATACTTGATGAGGAGACTTGCTCAGGATTATGAGGTTGTGGGCTTTGAGAGGCAGCCCATCGAAACCTTCAAGGCCGTTTGCGCCTGGGGCACATCAAGACATGAGATGAACAGGATACTGCGGTTGGTGGACTTTGCTTTCGAAGATTACGTACTCCATGAAGGCCGGTATATGCATGTGGACCTAGGCCGTGAAGTCTTACACATCCCCCTCAAGGGCTTATGCACCTATGACAAGCACAGGCTGGAGATGGACCTCGTGAAGGGTTTGAAGGCATTTTACGGTGTAAAGCCCTCCCTGGAGGACTTGGTGAAGAGGTTTGATTTAATCGTGGATGCCACAGGTGTGGCAAGGGCCTACCTACCCAAGATTGTGGGTGATGAGGTCATACCATGTCTGGAGTATAGGGTGGACTACAGCGGAGCTCCTCCGTTGGAGGACTTTTACATCAAGCCATTTCCAGATGACACAGGCTATCTCTGGTACTTCCCACTGGATAACGGTTCAGGCCACGTGGGTGCAGGCGATGTGAGGAGGGCTCACATCCAGCATGTGGAGGAGTTCATGAGACGCCATCCCGGTAGAAGGCTGGTTAAGATGGGTAGAGCCATAAGATTTACCCCACCATCACGTTGTAGACCTTTTGTCTCCGGCAAAGTAGTTGGTGTAGGTGAGTCGATAGGCACCGTCTTCCCCCTCCTGGGAGAGGGGATAATCCCCAGCCTCCACTCTGCCGAAATTCTGTATGAAACACTGCCAGATTTAAACGAGTACGAGCGTAGGATACTTGAGGAGTTTGAAATATTCGAGGATATCCACAGGCTGGTCAAGCTTAAGCACATAGGCAAACTCAGCCTGGTTAGGGATTTCCCCATAATCTATCGGGCCTTCACCTATATGAAAAATAGGGAGGAGAGGTTCGGGTTGGTTATTAGGGCTGGAGACCTCCGGAAAATCCTCAAGAATTAAACTTAATAAAAGGCTTCTATAGCCATGGGGACGGTGGTCGGTCCTAAGTGCGTCAAAACTTGTCTGTAGGAACTGTGGAGCCGAGTATGAACCAGAGCTGAAAAACATCTGCGACAAATGTCTCGGCGGCCTCGACGTAGTATACAACCCCCCGAACTACAATCTCCGGCAGTCGATAATATCCCGATACACCCAGGGCGTCTGGCGGTATTACGACCTTCTGCCGGTGGCTGATAAGAGGCACTGGGTCTTCATCGGTGCAGGTGGGACACCCCTAATCAGGGCTGACAGACTCGGCGAGGCGATTGGTGTGAGAAAGCTCTACATCAAAAATGACACATCCAACCCCACCTACTCCTTTAAGGATAGGCCGGCTTCGGTGGCTATATCGAAGGCCAAGGAGTTTGGACTCGGTAAGGTTGGATGCGCCTCAACCGGTAACCTAGCCTCAGCGACCGCAGCCCACGCTGCCGCAGGCGGCCTAGACTGCTATGTCTTCATGCCTGACACAGTAGAACTACCAAAGGTGCGGCAGGCCACACTGTACGGCGGCAAAGTGGTCTTGGTCAACGGGACATACGACGACGTAAACAGGTTGGCCTACCTCCTCGTGGAGACGACTTCCATAGGCATAGTTAATGTAAACCTCAGGCCCTATTACGTGGAGGGCTCCAAGACGATGATGTATGAGGTGGTTGAGCAGCTGGGCTGGAGATGCCCCGAGAACATAGTGGTCCCGATGGCAAGCGGAGCCCTTCTGGGAGCCCTACATAAGGGACTCCATGAGCTGGAGGAGTTTGGAGCAATCACAGAAGCTGGCACAAGATTTTTCGGAGCCCAGGCCTCAGGATGCTCACCCATCTGCGACGCCTTCAGGGAGGGCTCGTACGAGATAAAACCGGTTAAGAACCCCCAGACACTGGTGAAAAGTCTAGCCATAGGAACCCCAGGGGACGGGCTCTACGCCCTCAACATAGTTAGGTCATCAGGGGGATACTGCCAGGCCGTAGAGGATAGGAGAACCGTTGAAGCTATGGAGCTACTATGCAAGACAACAGGCATATTCGCCGAGCCTGGAGGAGCCATAACTGTGGCCGCAGTCAAGCAGATGAGGGAGGAGGGCGTCTTAGACGCCGGCGATGAAGTGGTCTGCTGTGTCACCGGAGCGGGATTCAAAGTGGATGAGATAGTGGAGCAGATGACTGGGACAACACACGTCGTACCACCGAGACTGGCCGATATTCTGGGAGTTCTGGAAAAGCAGGAGCTCTATGGATGAATATGTCTAAAAACTTATGTCTTTACGGCTTGGTTTCGTCGAGTAGATTACCACGATCTCATCCCTAAATTTCCTGTTGGGTATAATGATGATACATTCGTCACCTGACACCTTTGTCCTCGTCAACTGTATCTCGACCACCCTTCCCCTCTTGCCTCCCACCTCCACCTCCGCTCCGACGTTGATGTTGGGGTCTAGGAATAAGGCGATACCGGCGAATATGTCACTTATCCAAGGTATCAGCGAGAACCCCAGAACCACACCTAGGACACCTGCGGTGGCGAGGGCTCCCACAAGAAGCTCGAAGATCTTCCAGACAGCTGCAAGATATCCTCCCAATGTGAAGGCCGCGAAGGCCATAACCAGGTAGAGAACCTTCCTATGTTGGATGCCAAACTTTCTTCTGAGGAAGAACCTAATCAATAGAAACACTATAAAAAATGCTATAAGCGCATAAACCGTATCGAAAATTCTTACATCCATAACCCGGTTCAACCAAGCATCGTGTAGCGGGTTGTTAAAATAAATATCTGCTCAGAGCTCAAGATCCCTGTCACCCCATCAGCCTGGTCAGACTCATCATCGCATATATCCCATCTCACATGATAAATTTAAAGCTTAGAATATTCTGGAGGGGCTTTTAGGGCTTCCACATACCCTCGGCGATGTTTGCCAGCCCCCGCTCAACCCTATCCCAGTCGGCGTCTTGGGACAGCCTGTATCCGTTGGGTGCATATGCCGAAGCATAGCCATGCTCTTCGAGAAAGTCGAGATGGGAGAGTGTCTCCAGTATGGCAAGCCACCTATCGAGGGGTGTTAAGGTTTCGAACCTACCTTTGGACCATTGGACCTCCCCAGCTATCTCGGTGGGTGTTGTAAGGCCTTTTTGAAGTGCACGGGATGTCTGCTCCAGCCGTCTCAAATGGTGGTGGAAGATTTCCCCGACTCTCCTTCGGCAGTCTTGGATGAGTGGGCCGTGGGATGGGATTATAACCTCCGCCTCCAGCTTCGCAACCCTGACAAGGCTTTTCAAATATTCTGATAGGGGCCGGTAACCCTGGAGAGGTATGTAGGCTACGTTGGATGTATCATGCTGGAGAATCAGGTCGCCGGTAATCGCCACACCCTCCCGAAAAAGAGTAGTATGCCCCGGCGTGTGCCCAGGTGTGTGGAGGAGGAACCATTGCCCAAGTCTCACACCGTCAGATACGAAGACGTGAGGCTTCGGGAGTTTCTTCATATAGTCTAGCGCTATGTTGAACCCTTCAACCTCGCTACCTTGGAAGAGACCCCTGACCAAGCTCTCAGTGGCAAGGACCTGCTCAAGGGCCAGCCACTCCTTTTCATGATACATCAGCCTCCTACTCCTCAAGGACTCGAGAGAGACCAGCCCACCCGAGTGGTCTAGATGTAAATGTGTCAAGAGAATTGTTGAGATGGAACGTCTTCCGACAACTTTTTCTAGGTCCCCCGAGGTGGATGGATACCCTGTATCAACCAGCACCCACTCTCCACCATATTTCAGTAGAAAACACCTCACTGGCCGGCCTATTCCCTGGTCCAGCTCTACAACATCCAAACCTTCAGCCGCTTCCCAGACCTCCGCCAACATTGACAGACTCCTCGGGAGACCTTTTAAGCCTTAACCCATTTTCAGCCATCTCTCAATCTTTTATGCAGGCAACGAGCTTTACTAGCATACTATGCCGGTCTTCAAGAGCGAGGAAAAGCTTTCACCGGAATATGTTCCAGCCCGGCTAGTCCATAGAGAGGGCGAGCTGACATTTCTGAGAACCCTCTTCTCCTCCCTGAGAACCGGGGCCGCATACCACGTCAGGGCGGTGATAGTTGGTAGTGTGGGCACGGGTAAGACTAGCCTGGCCAAGCTTTTCGGGCGGACACTGGAGTCTGAAGGCTTCGGCGAGAGAACCAGGGTCATCTACACCCACCTCAACTGCAGGATTAACAGGTCTCTATTCTCTGTGCTGCGCAGAATCGCTGACCACCTAGGAGTCGCAACACCGAGGAGAGGATATTCCGACCAGGAGGTCCTGGAGAATATTATGGAGACTCTAAGGAGGAGGGACGCCCACCTCGTGCTCTGCCTAGACGAGGCAGATGTCCTGATATCGGAGGAGGGAAGCGACCCCATCTACTTTCTCACCAGGGCGGGCGAAGACATTGGTGAGGGTGGAAGGATATCGCTAATCCTCGTTTTGAGGGACCCAGACTATGTGGAGAGGTTAGACCCACAGACAAAGAGCGGACTAGGAGGCTCAACAATACACCTCAAAGAGTATAGTAGGGAGCAACTCTTCGACATCCTGAAATATCGTGCCTCGGAGGGTTTCTTTGAAGGGGCCGTAGACGATGAGATACTGGATTTCATAGCCGAGATCGGGGCTGAGAGGGGGGACGCCCGCTACACCATAGATATCCTATGGCGGTCGGGGAAGTTTGCGGAGGCAGAGGGTGCTCCAAGGATTAATCCAGAACATGTCAGAAAAGCTGTGGCCAGTGTCTACCCCACAATTAGGAGGGAGAACCTATCATATCTAAGTAGGGACGAGACGTTCGTGCTCCTAGCCTGCGCCAAATCACTAACGGCTGGAAGAACCCATGTGGCCTCTTCAGAAGTCTACGATATGTATAGAATACTCTGTGAGGAGAGAAATATTATCAGCAAGGGTTATACAACCTTTTGGGAGAACCTCCAACAGCTTCAGGACCTTGGCTTCATACGTATAACTGTTAAGAGCGAGGGGATGAAGGGTAGGAAATCGCTGATCTCACTTCCCAGCATACCGGTGAACCTGCTTATAGAGGAGTTGATGAAGGGCCTTAAGCCCTAGCACCTCACGGCTCGCCTGCCAAATATTTCACCTCAGAACTATCGAAGCCGAAGAAACCTGCAACATCCCTATCCTTACGTACGAGGAGAGCGACATACGGGAGCATCTCCTTTCTCGCCTTATACGTGGAGAGATGGCATCTCTCAGCTATCTTCCTCGATATAGAGTCAATGGTTTCTCTCCTAGCTCTTGACTGGGCCATATAACGGATCTTGGATGGATAGGTGAACCTCATACCGCGAGAGCCTACACCACCCAGTCCAACACCGGAAACAAGTGCGTAAAAATACTTGAGGAGACCCCATCTCTGGGTCTTCAATATTTTCTGAAGGACCATGTCAGCCCTGGCCAGATATTCGAGTGCTTCACTTAGGTGTCTGGGCTCCCTATACACCTCGACGGCGTTATCAAGGACCCAGGTTAAAAGCTCCCCAGGCTCCATCTCCACATTGTTAATCGCCGTCATCGCAGTTTTCAGGTTCCTCGCGTTGAAGACTGCGGCCAAGGCCTTGAAGATGTCTTCCTCCCTATCCCGCTCGCCTATCGCCTCCGGTAACTGAGACACCGTGCCCATACTGGCCAGCGCTTGAAGATCGTTTATTGCCGCCCTAATATCACCCTCAGACTTTTCCGCCAACCTTCGGATGACGTCGACGGAAATATCCAGTTTCTCCATGTCAGCTATTTTCTTAATATGGGATGCGATGGATGCTTTGTGGATTCGAGTATATTTTATCATTTCACATTTCTCCCTCAAAGGCGCCAACCTCTGGTCCCAAGGGTCGTTAGCTACAAGGACTATAGGTATACGGGTTTCGGAAACCACTTTAACCAGGGCGGATATACCGCCACTATCAGCCTTTGTATCTACACCGTCAACCTCGTCGACGAGAATTATCTTCTTACGTGAGCCTTCGATAGTTGAGAACTGGGATGCTGAACCTATTATGGATTCTATCTTATCCTTTGTTCTGGTGTCGCTGGCGTTCACCTCCACCACATCATAACCTCTCTCAGAAGCATATGCATACACTGTTGAAGTTTTTCCAACACCCGCCGGCCCGTATAGGAGTGCGGCCTTCTTACTAGGCCTCCCCGTCTCCCACCCACTCATCCATTTCAAGAAGGATTCAACGGCGGCCTTATTACCCACAATCTCGGATATTCTTTTAGGGCGATATTTCTCAGTCCATGGGACGGTCATCGCGCTACAGCCCGCAGAGAGGCCAGCTTAGCCAGAAATGCTAGAAGCTGAACTTCAGGTGTCCCACCGATGGCCAGACGGTAATCTACCTCGCCTAACGCATCCAACAACACAATCTTATCTTTATCGGGGATCTCCATATCGTTGATCTCCCTAGATATGCTGGAGACTATGTCGCTCGGATTGTAGCCTTTAATGTAGATCAGTTCGCGGAGGAGGTCTCTAGCTGTCTTAAACTCCCCTGAGTGGGAAAGTTCAAGCATCCTCCTCACCACACCCTTCTCCACCAACCCCATAACAGTGTAGATGGTCTTCTCGTCAACGGCTTTCGATATGGTGGATGCTGCCTGAAGTATGTTTATGGCTTTTCTCATATCACCGAGGGAGAAGTCATATACTGCGTCTATGGCTTTGTCGTCTACCTTCAGCCCCTCAGACCCAGCTATCCTAGTAAGCATCTCCTTAACCCCTTCCTTGGGAAGAGGCCTAAACCGCATCACCGCACACCTAGATTGGATAGGCTCAATAATTCTGTTGCTGTAATTTGCCACCAGAATGAACCTGCACGTGTTTGAGAACTGCTCCATGGTCCGCCTAAACGCATGCTGGGCAGCATCGGTGAGCTGATCGCTCTCATCTAGAAGAAGTATCCTGAAACCTATTCCGGAGAAGGGGACAGACCGAGCGTAGGTCTTAACCCGCTCCCTTATCACGTCTATACCCCTTTCATCGGATGCGTTGATCTCGATGAACAACCCGTCGGAGATGTAGTTGGGGCCGTAAAGGTCTCTGGCGAAGGCATGCGCTGTGGCCGTCTTCCCCGTTCCAGGCGGTCCTGCAAAAAGCATGTGGGGGACACTCTTGGTGGTGAGAATGTTTTTAAGCGATCTAACCACCTCCTCCTGATCCACTATCTCATCTAGGCTTCTGGGCCTGTATTTCTCAACCCATGGCAACATATTCTCGTCACTCATTCTTCCTCATCTATTTATCTTAAACAGGTGGAGAGCCGATTCTGTCGTTGCTTCAACCACTTTATCCAGTGATATGTTTTTCAATCTGGCTATGAACTGTGCAGATAGGGCTATGTTTTTCGGATGGTTGATCACGCCTTTTTCTGGGCCGAGTGATGGAGCGTCACTCTCCAGGAGTAGATTTTCTAGTTTGAGACGTTTAACCAGTTTCTGTTTCTGCTCCGACCTTATCACAGATGGCGGTATGGAGAAGAAGTATCCTTTTTCCGCCCCTCTCATGGCATGCCCTACCGAGCCGTCGAAGGCATGCATCACCGCTTTTTCAACCCCATGTTTTATCAGCAAGTCTATGGCGTATTTTCCCGCACTTCTAGAGTGTATCACGAGGGGTAAGTCTAAATCTCTGGCCGTTTCAATCATCAACGTGAAGACCTTTATCTGTCTCTCCCTATCCCCAGCATTTCCAAGATAGTAGTCCAACCCCACCTCCCCCACAGCGACTATCTTGTCTCTGCTCACCTTTATGAGTTCAACAACCTTCTCAGGGTCCTCATTGTAGTACGGCATCAGGCCGAGGGATGCCGACACGTATTTGTTGTCGGCTACCTCTAAAACACGCAGGTCATCCTCATATGAGGTGCCGGACGTTATCAGGTGGGTGATGCCGGTTTTTCTCGCCTCCTCCAAAACCTGGTCTAGATTGCTGGCCAGCGCATGCTCCGTCAGATGGCAGTGTACATCTATCATGCCGGGAAAATATTCATAGTATTGTCTATAATAGTTTTAACGGTTTAAATTATGCCAGCCAGACACTCTGACTCGAAAGTGGAGCTTGAATGTGTCTGCGGAACACCCATAAGAACATCTAAAGATCTCGAGTACGTCACGTCTGAAGACGGCTCAAGGCTTGTCAGATGCCGTAATAGGATATGCCATCTTGATTTTGTAGCGGTGGTGGAGTCCTACGGCCGGAGTATCACCATCGGTTTTTCACCCATGTTTAGCGACTGGAACCTCCTCCACATGGGCAAGGACCGGCTGGAAAAAATGCTTGAGAAGATAGGTCACTCTATATTGTTGGATATGTTCGGTGCTGAGGGAAAAAAGTTTTTTAGGGTCAATCCCCGTATGGTTAAAGAGGTGTAACATGCCGTACGAGTACAAGGGTGTGAAGATATATTGGCTGGGACATGATAGCTTCAGAATCAGCGACGGAGCCACCATATATGTGGACCCCTACAATATAGCGGGAGGGCCTCCGGCGGATATCATCTTAATTTCCCATGACCACTTCGACCACCTAAGCCTGGATGATATCAGGAAAGTTGTAAAGGATGACACCGTTATCGTGGCGGCCCGACACTGTGGCCAGCAGCTAAAAGGTTTTAAGAATATCGAGCTGGTGGTTGCAGGGTCCAAGGTCTCCGTTAAGGGTGTGGAAATAGAGGCGGTGCCTGCGTATAATGTGAACAAGTTTAAAGAGCCGGGGGTGGTTTTCCATACAAAGGCGTACGGCGGCGTGGGATTCATCATCAATATTGGAGGTGTCCGTATCTACCACGCCGGTGATACCGACCTGATAGATGAGATGAAAAACTTTAGGGTTGATGTAGCCCTCCTACCAGTTAGCGGGACGTATGTGATGACGGCGGAGGAGGCGGCCCAGGCTGCGAATATCATAAAACCCTCCGTCGCAATCCCCATGCACTACGGAGCTATCGTAGGAAGCGTCGCAGACGCCCAAGAGTTTAAACGCCACTGCAAATGTGAAGTAGTGATTCTTTCGAAGGAGAGATAGGGGGTTTTCGGTTCTGCACAGCCATGACTACGTCTATTACGGCGCCCTCAACATCTACCTCAGAAGCGAGCTTCTACAGGTTTTTGATGCTTGGAGATGTCGTATATGCGGTGTCTTGAGGGTCTGGATACGTGGGCCGGGCTACCTAGGCTCTACTGAGGGGAGTCTGCCCGACCTCGAGGAGGGGAAAACCTGGGTGTTGCTGGTGTGTAAGGCCACCCAGCCGGCGAAGGTTGAGATATATCAGGCGTCCGACAACGAGGTACTACCCCACACCTGCTCCAGCGGTGCAGAGATTAGATACGGCGGAGATGACGGAGATGGATACCACTACCTCTACAGGCTATCAGAGATAGTTAGGGGCTACATCGAGCTGGATAAGACACCCCCCGAAGTGGTCACCCTTAGAAAGTAGGGTTCTCCAGCCTGGAAAAGTGTTCATGCTCTATAATCCATCTACCGCCCTCTCTCTTCAATAGCGTGGTGCAGCGGGCTGACACGTTCAGCTTTCTCCCCTCAAAGGTGTAGCTGTTAATCACCACGCCCGAGTATTCTAGTATGTATGTTGCCAGTGCAGTATCCCCATAAACCCTGATCTCCACATCCCTCAACTGGTATTGGAGGTCAACTAGTTCGGTGAAGATGCTCCCCTTAAGCCGGAGGGCTAGGTCGCCCCTCTGAAGCCCATGGGGCGGGAGGTCGCTGAATCTTGTGTACTGGCTGCTGTGGGCCTCGTTGAAAAGCTCCATCGCCCTATTCTTACCCAGCTCAAACACCCTCAGGATAGCCTGATATACGTCATTCTCCTCCTCACTCCACAAATCTTGCCTCACCATTCAAGACCGCGTTGTTAAGGTCTGCTATTATCTGCTCTATTTCTTCCTCTGTGTAGCCCAGAGCTCTTAATTGTTCAAGGGACTCCTGGCTTAGACGTGTGCCGACGTTGGGGCCGCCGACGCTGGGGTATACCACACCCTCGAACCTTATCTCATGCCCTTTCACCAAGGCCCTACCTTCGAAAAGCCTGACAAGCCCCTCCGACCAGGTAATCTTCACCTCTACATCGTCCAACATCGCAGTCATCTAAACGGATAATGTATCTAAAAACTTATCAGCACTCATTCACATATGGGTAGATGGATTGAGCTACCTAATTCCCCACCTAGGCAGCCTGCTGGAGACCCATAGAATGAGACGTATACTGAGGATTGTTGCAGCTATCATACATATAGGATTGGCGGCAGGCTTAACAGTTCTAATTAACGGATATCTCGACCTCCTGCCCTCCCTCACATTGGCGGTGTCAATCTCAGCCCTATCATATTTTCTGGTTGAGAAAGTCTTCCTCTAGCGCTTGAACCAGTCTCTGGATGAGGTCTATCTTTGGATGGTCCTTCGGAGCCCGTTCAAGCCAGAGCTTGAGGTGGCTACTAACTTTTCCCAGAAAAACCTTCACATCCGCCAGCGACTTCAAAACCTGTGGGGGCAGGCTCTCCAAACCTATCTGGCTTACGGAGGTCTGCATAAAAGGTCCGAACTCATCCCGGGAAACCCTCACCAACAAAAGTCTCCCATCCTCCAAGATATAGCTGGAGCCTGCCACGCTGGATAACTCGATGCCCCACTCCAGGCCAGGCGGAGAAAAAGGGGAGAGGCCGGCGACCATGGCCAGAATATTCTCCTCCGACGGGTTGGACTCGGCCCTCCGGGCCGCGGCCAGAAAATCAGACACCTCGTCCATGTCCAATACCTTCTAAATATGTGATTTTAAAGCTTAATAGGAGCTTTTTTTAAAAATGTTCTGCAAACGTTTATAAAAAAGTACATAGAGTTGAAGATTTGGTGTGATGTGTAATGGCCGCAACAGTTGGTAGTGGTGCTACTCAACCTGTTATAATTCTGAAGGAAGGAGCAAAACGGGTTAGGGGCAGAGAGACGCAGAACGCCAACATAATGGTGGCTAAGATAATAGCCGAAACCATGAGGTCTTCCCTTGGTCCAAGGGGGATGGACAAGATGCTGGTGGACAGCTTCGGCGACATCGTAATCACCAACGACGGCGCCACAATCCTGAAGGAAATGGACGTCGAACATCCTGTGGCCAAGATGTTGGTGGAGGTTGCCAAGGCACAGGACGAAGAGGTCGGAGACGGAACCACAACATCGGTGGTTCTGGCTGGAGAGCTTCTGGCAAAGGCTGAGGAGTTGATCGAGAAGGAGGTACATCCGACAGTGATTATAGAGGGGTATAGGAAGGCAGCTGTGAAGGCGTTGGAGATACTTGACGAGATAGGCATCAAGGTTACGCCTACCGACAAAACCATTCTGAAGAAAGTTGCTAAAACGTCGATGATTAGTAAGCTGGTGGGTGAGGAGGCGGATTATCTGGCCGAGCTGGCGGTGGAGGCGGTCACTAGAGTGGCCGAGAAGGTTGGTGAGCGATGGGTGGTGGACTTGGACGATGTTAAGCTGGAGAAGAAGGAGGGCATGTCGTTGAGGGATACAAAGCTGGTGGAGGGGATAGTTCTGGATAAGGAGGTTGTCCATCCAGACATGCCGAAGCTGGTTAGAAACGCAAAGATCGCCCTCCTAGATGCGGCTCTAGAGATCGAGAAGACAGAGTTCGACGCTAAGCTGAACATCGAGTCACCGGAGCAGATGAGGGCTTTCATGAAGCAGGAGGAGGATATGCTGAGGCAAATGGTGGAGAAGATAGCCTCCACAGGGGCCAACGTTGTTCTCTGCCAGAAGGGAATCGACGACCTAGCCCAGTACTTCCTGGCCAAGAAGGGGATAATGGCGGCTAGGAGGATAAAGAAGAGTGATATGGATAAGCTAGCTAAGGCGACGAAGGGCCGTGTCATCTCAAGAATTGACGACTTGACATCTGCCGACTTGGGCAAAGCCGCTCTCGTGGAGGAGAGGAGGGTAGGCGAGGATAAGATGATATTTGTTGAGGGGTGTGAGAATCCGAAGTCCCTAACATTGCTGATCAGGGGTGGAACACAGCGGGTTGTTGACGAGGCTGAGCGCTCCCTTAAAGACGCCATCAACGTCGTTAAGGATGTGATAGTTGAGGGTAAGGTCATCGCCGGCGGCGGTGCAAGCGAGATTGAGGTTGCTCTAAGGCTGCGGGATTATGCCAAGACACTACCCGGCAAAGAGCAGCTGGCCGTCAACAGATTCGCCGAAGCCCTGGAGATAATCCCATCCCAGCTTGCGGAGAGTAGTGGAATGGACCCCATAGAGGCCATCGTCAACCTAACATCTAAACATAAGGAGGGGCTGACATCCTACGGGGTCAATGTCTTCAAGGGAGAGCTGGCGGATATGCTGAAGCTGGATGTGCTGGACCCGCTTCTGGTCAAGAAGCAGGCGATAAAGTCTTCGGTTGAGGCGGCGGCCATGATATTGAAGATCGACGACGTGATAGCTGCTTCAAGGCTGGAGACGGGAGGAACCTCATCCAAGAAGGGAGAAGGAAAGGAAGAAGGCGGAGTTGGCGAGTCAGGAGAAGACTGACCTCCGCCCACCCCGTTTCCCCCTAACAAAATACGAGAGAGCAAGGATTTTGGGCGGCAGGGCTTTGCAACTCTCTCTCGGCGCATTCCCCCTAGTGGAGGTTAGGCCGGGAGATACACCGATAGATATTGCGACAAGGGAGTTGGAGATGGGTGTCCTCCCAATAATCGTGAGGAGGAGAAAACCTGACGGCACTTACGAGGACATCCCGCTGCAGGAGCTGATGACTGGTGGTGTGGTGAAAAGTGAGTAATGAGAGGAGGGGGTGGCGTGATTCCACCATACTACTAGCAGCTGTATCCCTTCTTCTCTCCGTATTCCAAAATTTTTTCGGACTCTTAACCTTCTCGTTTATGGTTTTCGCCGTATATATTCCAACCCTGCTATCGTTCCTATTCTATATAGCCACGGCCATCAGGTCCGGTAGGAACGTGGATTCTGCTGGTCAGTAACTACAGATGTCTGGTGTATTGGATATAGTTCTCTGTTCATAGGCGGTTTATATTCAAGCTACATCAGCTCCTCCCCATGTATCGGGCCGGCATCAGGGAGATGCGTAATAATGCTGGCAGATACGCCTCCTTCAACTACACTCGTGCATGCAACATCCTGAGGGAGGTTAGCAGAACATTTCTGGAAGGCTTCGGCCCAGACGACTTTGTAGACGCGCTCTCACAGCCTTTCTTTACAGATTTCTTGCTGGTGACCGCGGGGCTCGACGAGATTGGCGGCGCCTCAACCCTAGTCCTCTCAGCTATCCTTAAAGAATCTATCACATTCAATGACGGGCTGGCTGTTCTTGGAGGCAAGTTTCTCGCCAAGTTTAATGTTCCTAAAGAGTTGGATGTGGCTGCGGAATATCTAGGGCTATCTCCGAAGAAAGTTGAGCATCTCAAGTATTGTAGCAGGATGGCGGCAAAGATAGACAGCGTAGCCATTCAGGACGGTTTCGAGCTATACTTTCACATGATGATAATATCTGCGAGTGGGATGTGGACTATTATCCAGCAGAGCCAAAACCCCCTCACACAGACTGTCAGGAGATACCACTGGTTCTCAGGCTATCTGAGAAGCTTTGTTGAAGAACCCCATACCGGGATTATCACGCAGGAGAAGAGGTTGATGGTTCTTGATATGACTGCGAGGGAAAGCTCAGAGTGTAGGAAGACCTCCGTCGAGCTTTTGAAGCTGGATATCTCAAAGCTGCACAGGCTACGAGACTATGTACACCTTGACAGGCAGACCCGGTTAACAGATGGGGAGGACGATAGAGGGAGAAGGATTGAATTTCTCATGCCTGTCGGGATTTTAAACTGGAGGCTTTTAGGGCAGCTCAGCGAAAACCCACCCAAGGACTATGAGGGGGTTTTGGCGGTTAGAGGTGTTGGAAGGGAGATTGTGAAGCTCCTTGCACTCGGCAGTATGGTGTATTTCGATGTAAGTCCCAGCTTTAAAGACCCAGCATTTCTGTTTGATGAGGTGCCTGAAAACTATGATGATGCCTCGGTGCTTTATCGCTTCCAACAGGTGGTGGACTCAGTCAGAAACTCTAGGATGCCGACCGAGATGAAGAGACACTGCCTTAGAAGACTCTCCACATGCTTTGGGGAGTCGGAGTATGAGGGGTTGGCAGGCTAGGCTCTTCCGGCGATAAAATCTTCCACCATCTGCCTTGCCACCTCATCCGGATACTGGACCGGCGGCGACTTCATAAAATATGCGGAGGGGCCGATTAAGACCCCACCAACACCCCTGTCCCTAGCTATCTTAATACATCTGATGGCGTCTATCACGACCCCGGCGGAGTTGGGGCTGTCCCATACCTCTAGTTTGACCTCGACGTTGAGTGGGGCGCCGCCGAAGGATGTGCCTTCGAGCCTTATGTAGGCCCATTTGCGGTCGGCAAGCCATGGCACGTAGTCGCTGGGGCCAATATGTATATTCTCAGGCTCTATACCGTACGGTATCTGGGACGTAACTGCGCTGGTCTTGGATATTTTCTTGGACTGGAGCCTCTCCCTCTCAAGCATGTTGAGAAAGTCAGTGTTACCCCCGAAGTTGAGCTGATAAGTCCGTTCAATCTTCACACCTCTGTCAACAAAGAGCTTAGTCAGAACCCTGTGAAGTATTGTGGCGCCGACCTGCGACTTTACATCGTCCCCTATCAGGGGTATGTTGCGTTTGGAGAAGATCTCCTGCCATCTGGGCTCCCTCGCGATAAAGACAGGTATCCCGTTAACAAATCCTACACCGGCCGCTAAGGCCTGCTCCACATACCATTTGGTGGCCGACTCGCTGCCAACGGGTAGAAAGTTAACCACAACATCTGCTCCGGAGGTCTTCAGGACATCGGCGACATCCACCGTAGGTGATGGATGTTTTTCAATCACGTTGGTCAAGTATTTACCGAGGCTGTCATGTGTCATCCCCCTCAATACTTCAACCCCCAGATGGGGTACATCCGCAAACCTTAGAGTGTTGTTGGGTTTTTGGAAGATCGCCTGCGAAAGGTCTAGCCCAACCTTATTCTTGTCTATGTCGAATGCTGCGACAAACTCTATGTCCCCTACATGGTATTGGCCAAGACGTGGATGCATCAGCCCAGGTATGAATTGGCTGTCATCTACGTTTTGGTAGTAGTATACACCCTGTACGAGTGAGGAGGCACAGTTGCCCACACCTATTATCGCCACCCTTATCTTGGGCATGTCTATGGGATCATCCGGTGTCTCAAATACTTTTACATATATAAAATATTCAGCCCAGCTCAGAAACAACCGAAATAAGGAAGGTACGGGCCTTCTCCAGCACCTCCCTCCCCTTCTCGGTTATACCATAGTATTTCCGGGACGGCCCCCTACTACCCTTCTCCTTGCGAATAACGTAGATATAGCCCTCCCTCTCCAACCGATACAACACGATATACGCTGTTACCTGGCCTGGCTTGAAGCCGAATCTCCCCTCGATTTTCCTCCTTATCTCATATCCGTACAAAGGCTCCTTCTTGAGGAGGGATAGGATGTATAGCCAGAGGTTCTCATGGGTGATTTTCCTCACCAGCCTCTCGTAAGCCATCCAGACCGTTTTATAGGTGGAGGCGAAGTTATTTAACCCGACCTTTAGAGGTGTCTGGGGATGGATGGAAAAATAAGGGCAGTAGTCTTCGACCTGGACGGATGCCTGTACATAGGTGACAGCCCAGTGGAGGGCGCTGCCATGGCCGTGGACACCCTCAGGAGGAGGGGGTATAGGCTGGTTTTCCTAACCAACAACTCAACCCTCACCCGGAGGAGCTACTCCGAAAAACTGTCGAGAATGGGTATAAAGGCCGACGAGGATGAGATAATCACCTCAGGTGTCGTGGCTGCAAGATACCTGAGTAGGACAAGCCCCAGTGCGAGAATACTTCCTGTAACGGAGGAGGGGTTCATAGAGGAGGCCAGGCAGTTGGGACTGGAGATACTTGAGATAGAGGATTGGAGGAGGGCGACTCACGTAGTGAGCGGCCTAGACAGAAGGCTAACCTACCATAAACTTTCTAGGGCGTGTAGGGCGATACTGTCGGGGGCCAGATACCTGTGCACCAATCCAGACAACATATACCCTTCAGAGGATGGGTTGGACCCGGGTGCTGGGGCGATTGCGGCCGCCATCTCAAAGGCGACGGGGGTTGAACCCCTTATCCTAGGTAAACCCTACGACGCATGTGCCAGAGAGGTTCTCATCCATCTAGATGTTCCACCAGATACAGTCGTCTACGTGGGGGACAGGCTGGACACAGATATAGGCCTGGCCCGGAGGGCTGGGGGAGTCGGGGTGTTGGTAAAGACGGGGCTGTACGAATATATAAGGGCCGGCGATGTAGAGCCCGACTACGTAATCGATAGTGTGGCAGACCTACCAGGCCTGCTGGAAGAGAAGCTGTTATAAAGGAGCGGGTACAAGATTCTCCCGTGCAGTCTGTGAAGATATCGGAGGTAATGACCAAGAAAGTCCTCACGGTTGACCCAGCCACAAGCCTCGGCGAGACCGCCAGAAAGATGTATGAGAACAGGATTGGATGTTTAGTGGTTGTGGAAGAGAATAGGTGTGTAGGCATTATTACAGAGCGGGATTTTGTCAGGCTATTCTACCAAAGGATAGATCCAGATAGTAGGGTGGGTGAATATATGACAAAGCCTGCGGTGACTGTCTCCGAGGACGCATCAGTCAACGAGGCCAGAAACATTATGGAGACGCATTCCATCAGGCATCTGCCGGTCGTAGATAGGAGAGGTTCTCTGGTGGGGGTAGTTTCTATAAGGGATATTTTCGAGAGGGTTATCACACTAATCTAGAGTCTTCGTGGCTCAGATACCCCAGAGAAGCTCATCCATCACCAGAGTTAATCATCATCGCCACATCAAATACGGAGGGGTGGTCTCGGATTAACTTTTTCTCAGCTGTACATACATCCCCAGAACCGCCAGAATCACCGCAATAGAGAGGGAGACTATGAAGGGGAGGCCGAGGAATATCAACGCCTGAACAGCTATGAGGGCTCCCAAAACCGCTGTAATCACTGAGAGGATTTTATCGGCTAGGAGGAAGCCCACTGCGAAGAAGACTAGGCCCACAAGTATACCCACTATCAGCTCCGCACCAGCCCATACAGCTATGTAGTATGAGATGATGCCCATAGCTATACCTATCCCAAGCCTCAGCAATACAATGGCCAACACCCCCCCTACCAGGAAGCCGACCACAGCCCCTGCAATGGTGAGGACCCCACCCAGATACTGGTCCAGATATGTTAGGACGAGTAGGGCTAATACAATACCCCCAGCGATAAATGCAAGGACCTTAGCTATCTTACGCCCAATAAAGATGAGCGCCAGAGCCACAGCCACCATCACTAGGGATGTGGTGAGGTTCAGAGCTGGGCTGGTGTTGAGGAAGATGTCTAGATTCATACCTCCTTCCCCTCGAGCTTGGAGATCCTCTCCACCAGCCTACGGTTCTCATCCCTCACCCGCTCAATCTCCTCCCTCAGAGCCTTATACTCCACACCCTTTTCCAGGTGTTCCCTTATCTTCTTCGCCACCTCACGGCTGCCTCTCCTAACCCTCTCATTAACATCTCTCTCAGCCATCTCATCCAGTATTGGAAGGAGCCGGTGGTCGAGTAGCTCCCTGCAGGCTGATATTACTGCCTGCCTGACACGATCGTAGGGGTCTCTGGAAAGCTCCGCCAGCTTCTCATAGACCTCCCTCCTATCTGGGAACTTTGCAAGCGCTACGGTGGCAGCTATTCTCAAGGTGTTAGGCTTACCCAGACTAGTGTATTCGAGGATGGTTTTAAAGCATTCCTCGCTACCTAACTCGGCAAGACCCTGAATACACCCTGCGGCGATGACGTCACTGTGGGAAGGTGTGGAAAGATTGGCCCTCAGAACGTCTTCATACTTTAACCCCTTTATGAGGCCGAGACTTGTGGCGGCCTGGCTTCTCACATAGTATGACTCTCCGCCGTCCTGGAGTATCTTTGCCAGAGTATCGGCGACAACCTCATCGCCTCTGAAGTTCTTCAGGCCCTCGACGATGGCCCGCCTGACCTTGGGGTGTGAGACCCGGGTTAGACATCTCAGCAATGCGTCTCTAGCCTCATCTCCCCCTATAGAGCCTAGGGATTGGGCGGCCGTCGCGGCAACACCCCAAAAACCATCTCCTATCACGGCGTCCTCAAGGGCTTTAATGGCCTTCAACCCACCCATCCTCCCCAAGGCTCTAGCAGCCTCCAGCCTGCAGGCGGTATGGCTACACATCCGGAGGGCCTTAACCAGCTCCTCCACAGGCCTCTCAGCCTTGAAGTCCTTCAGAAGCTTAACATATGGGTCTATACAGATATGCCATGGAGCCTCGCTCAAATTCAGATATAGAAGGCTCTCCCTCCTCTCCAACGGAACAGAGACCTTGATGCTTCCCTGGCCTGTATTCACTACTAGCTCAAGCGGGAGCCCATACGACTCTGGGGAGTCCTCGCCCTGCTCCTGCTTAACGGAGATCGAAAGCAATCCATCTTTCTCGCTCCATCTATAGCTTATATTGAGGGTTGGATGACCGGCGGAGTAGACGAACTGTTCGAAGAACATCTCCAGCGGCCTGCCGGAGGCCTCCTCAAGACATTTTCTCAGGTCCTCGGTATCAGCTGTTCCGAAAGCAAACCTCTTCAAGAACAGGTTTACACCACGCCAGAAGGGCTCGTCGCCTAGATAATGGCTGAGCATGTGGAGGATAAGGCCGCCCTTGGGGTAGGCGTGGCGGTCGAATAGCTCCTCCGGATATCTGTACACCCTCATAACAACCGGCCTGGAGTATCTCTTCCGATACTCCTCGAGATATGATTGGAGGTCGTTGAGAAGCTCGTAGATGAACTCCTCCTCACCCCTATCCTTCCTCAGGTAAAGGTTTTCCAGGTATGTGGCGAAGGATTCGTTCAGCCATATGTGGGACCAGTCCCTGCAAGTTACCAAGTCGCCGAACCATTGGTGGGCGAGCTCGTGGGCTATGAGGGGGTCACTGGAGAAGTCTCTATGGGCGATGTCGTCGTGAAGTGTGAGTTCGGTGAGTGTTGCAGCCGTTGTATTCTCCATACCTCCCACTATGAACTCGGGGACACAGACCTGTGTATACGTTTTGAAGGGGTATGGTGTCCCGGTTAGCTGGGTGAAGAATCTGATGATGTCGGAGGTTTTTGAGAAGCTGTTGGGTATTAGGCTCTTCATCCCCTTTGGAACGTAGTAGACCAGCCTAATTCCATCCACCTCCTCCTCTTCTCTTTCAAAGATTCCAGCTACAAGTGAGATGAGGTAGGGGGAGTGGGGTTTACTCATCCGGTAATGCCAAACCCTCTCCACACCATCATCCCTCACATCGACAAGATCTCCGTTCGACACCACCGTATACTCCTTTGGAGCCCGGGCCAGTAGCTCGGTCGTAAACTTCATGTTTGGGTAGTCGTATATCGGCATCCAGTGTCTGTGATACTCCGGCTCCCCCTGACTGTATATCACGGGGACCCGCCCTGGGTAGTGCTTGTCGGGTAGGATGAAGTAAAGCCCAGCTCTAGGCTTGGCGGAATATCTTATCCTGATTGTATGCGTTGTATCCTTTAGTGTCCTGATTATTATGACGCGGCCATCATATCTGTAGGATATATCTCCGGGCCCGCTTACGTCATGTATCTCGAGGTCCACGGCATCCAGCTCAACAACGCCATCAGATGCGTTAAGCTCTAACTGGGCCTCACCGGAGATGGAGCGGCTGACAGGGTCCAACCTCAACTCCAGGCGGTAGTGGCTTATTCTGAACTTGGGCTCACGTGGGTATCGGGGGACGTATTCGGGGAAGGTGAAGTTCTTTCCCAGCTTAATATAATGCTGCATAACTGTTTAATTACGGAAATCTATTATATTAGGTTGTGAGGGACCTTGGGAGGTTTAGGGAGGCTGCGGAGAAGTTTCTTAGGGAAAAGTATGGGGATTGCCATATAGAGTTCTCCGAAGTCTATGTCTTCGGTGGCCTGGTGGAGGTTTCAGGGGTTTTAAGGCTCAGAGGCGAGAGGGCCGCCAGACGGTTCACGGTTAAGCTGGATAGCCAGAGTTTATTAGTTAAGGGATTTGGTCTCAGATAGGAGATGCGGGAGGAGGAGCTGGAGAAAAAGCTGGAGGAGCTTTACTCGCTGATAAACAGGGCTAGGTTCTACGAAAGTATCGGGGACTATGACAGGGTTGAGGGGCTCCGACATGAATACCGTAAGATGGCTAGTCAGCTGAAGCTTTCGGAGAAGGAGGCGGAGACTATGGCGGATGACCTCGACGACTACTATGTTGCGGGGAGGTCCGGCTATGGCGATGCGACGCCGATGGAGCACTGGATTGATGTTGTCGCCAAGCGGTTTAAGACCTAGAAGTGATTCGGATTATCCTATCGTCTTGTTGGACAGGTATCCCCCTGCCATCCCTGTTGCTTGTTAGCAGGTATAGGGAGCCGTCGGGCCCCTCGACAACATCACGGAGCCTACCGAAGCTGTTTTCGAAAAGCTTTTCATGCATTACGACATGGTTTTCCATGTTGAGGAGAACCCTGTGGAGGTGTTGCCCCCTCAACGCTGCGAAGAAGAGGCTCCCCCTCCAGTCGTCGAGGTCGCCGTAGTAGAAGGAACATCCCGACGGCGCCCACGTCTCACCACCGCTGTGGAGTAATGGAGGTATGTAGGGCTCCTTCAACTCATCACCCACTACCTCGGGCCAGCCGTAGTTGCCGGCGGCGACGATTATATTTACCTCATCGTGGGCGAATCTACCACCCTCTCCTGTGGGCCCGTGCTCGGTTGAAAACATAGTTCCAGTCTCCCTCCGCCAGGCTATCCCCTGGGGATTTCTGTGGCCGAGGGAGAAGACGGGTAGGGCTGGGAAGGGGTTATCAGGAGGTATTCCTCCGTCACCCGATATTCTCAAGATCTTTCCTGCTAGGGAGTGAAGGTTCTGGGACTCGCTTGGGTTTCCCGCATCGCCTGTGGTGATGTAGAGGGCTCCGTCTGGGCCGAATCTTATCCTACCGCCGTCATGTATCGGCGCCCCGGGAATACCGTCTAGAACCACGACTTCGTCGGAGATTCCTCCTGAATAGCTGAAGGATGATACCCTGTTTTTCAGAGATGCCCCATCCCTGTAAGTGTAGTATAGATAGAGGCGGCCGCTTTTTTCAGCCGCACCCAGCAAACCTGCTTCACCCACCGCAGCCACTTGGAGGGAGCCCAGGATTTCAATCCTTCCAGTATTGACGTCAACCATCTTCACGGAGCCGCCCCTCTCAGTGAAGACCGCCTCGCTATCATTGAGAAAGACGATGGACCATGGGACTCTAAGGTTCACGGCCACAGGTTCAGAGATAATGTTGCGGGGTGTGGGGGCGGACTGCCTTGGTGTGAAGAGGTAGGCGAGCCAGGCTATCCCTAGCCCTCCAAGAATATAGATGACAACCCTCCTACTCAGCATCGTATCTTAACCCTTGCATCCAGTATTTTATAGCTGCTCTCATCGCTTGGCCAGCTCCGTTATCTTCTTCGAATTTATGTCCTTGATTTGGACAGGACTTCAGAAACCTGTTGTAGCATAATTTTTATAAATATGGAAATCTAACATGTTTGCCATGAGCCTTGGACAGCTTTAACAGGGTCGAATATCTTCGACACCTGAAACTGTAATTAACCAGCTAAAGAATATTTTGGGTGAGGAAAATGTCAGCACGGACTGGGTGGGGAGGTTCATCTATGCGAGAAGTCTTGCATGGCCTTTTCTGATGAAATACCCCGATGTTGTGGTGAGGCCCCGTTCACCGATGGATGTAGCCCAGATACTCCGGATAGCTAACCGTAACAAGATACCTGTCGTGGCTTAAGGGAGGTATCGGTGAAGGAGCCAGCGTCCCCCTAGAGGGCGGGATTCTGATAGACTTGACCACGATGAATAAGATAGAGATTCATCCCGAGGATAAGGTTGTTGTGGTGGAGGCTAGTGCAAGCTGGCATGAGATGTTGGCACAGCTAGCTAAACACGACCTTACAGTACCCATCTGGCCAACCTACGAGTCTGCAGCTGTGGCCAGCGCCGCCTTCGTAAACCCAAGTCATGGATACGGCTCCATGTTCTGAAAAGGGAGCTGGGAAATGGGGTGGAGGTCCGACACATAACAGAGTTTATAGCATCTCAGGAGAAACCTCGCCTAAAAGAGTCATCGGGGGTAGTCGCCTACCACGACCCATGCTACCTGGCCAGACATGCTGGCAGCAAGTCGCCAAGGGGTGCTAGGGTTGTGGATGAGCCTCGGAGGGTGCTTTCGTGGATACCGGGTCTAAAAACTGTAGAGCTAAGGCATAGGGGTCGGTGGACATGGTGTGTAGGTGAGTGCGGCGGCCTAATCTGGTCATTCCCAGAACTGGCCCATTGGAGGGCTGAAAAACTCCTGAGGGAGGTGGAGATGATGAATGTTGAGGCGCTGGTGACAGCCTCGCCGATGGAGCAGCTACACCTGAGGGAGACAGCCAAGAGGGCGGGGATAAAGGTGGCTATACAGGATATATCTGAGCTACTGGCATCCTCCCTATCTAGATAATTTTTTTCTCAACGTCTTCGATGGCTTCTAGGGCCGCGTTTCTCCCAGGTATTCCGCTCACCCCACCACCGGGATGTGTGTATGCACCACACATGTAGAGCCCCTTGACAGGCGTCCTATAGTTTGAATAGCCGGGGAAAGGTCTCATGGAGAGGGACTGGTCTAGGCTAGCCTTCCCCACACCGGGGTCCGCGTTAACTATATTGCTGTTCATATTCTCGAGGTCCACCGGTGTGAGAACCACCCTCTTAAGTATCGTCCGTCTGAAGCCTGGCGCATACCTCTCCAGCACATCCATACATCTATCGGCGAAAGATTCCTTCACATCCTCCCATGAATCATGCTTAAGCTTCGCAGGCGTTCTCACAAAGTCCCAGAGGGTATGCTTCCCATGAGGGGCTCTGCTACTGTCGTAAAGTGTCGTGTTGTCTACGGTCATGAAGGGTTCGTCGGGCAGCTGCCCGTTGATACATAGGTTGTAGGCCCGAGATACAGACTCAACAGTCTCCCCAATCTGGACTATCCCAGCCCTCCGAACATCCCCACTGGTGTAGGGAATCCAGTCATCCAGTGCAGCATGTATCATCACCTGGCTCACGGTTGAGAACTTGAACCTTCTAACCTTCTGGACAAACGAGCTGTCAAGATGTTCCTCCCCCACCATCTTTAGGAAGAGGGTTTTGGGCTCAACGCTGGATAGGACGCCTCTCCTCACCTCTATCTGGCCCCCTCCCGAGAGGACCACCCCAACGGCCCTTCCATCCCTCACGGCTATCCTGGCCACTTCTGAGCCAGTCATTATCACACCCCCATGTTCTTGGAGGTATCTTGCGATGGCTGCGACCAGCGAAGACATCCCACCTATTGGGACGCCGCAACCCCTGAACTGTAGAAGCCCAAGAAAGACCAGGAGAAATATTGTTGTTCCGGGCTCCTCGGGTGGGAAGGGGACGTGGTTGCTGACCCATACGGAGAGCCAGGCTTTAACCTCTTCCGATTCAAAGTTTTCATCCATGAAATCTCTGGCCGAGAGGAATGTCAGCCTGAGAAACTCCTGCCCCTCCTCCGTGCCTTCCAGAAAGGAGGCCATCGCGCTTAATGGTGTGGGAGGCCCCAGCATACCGCCTAGGAGGGCGTCGGAGGACTGCCGGAACATCTCCATTATCTCCCCAAACCTCTTCGCATCCCTCGCAGAGAACTTCCCCACCGATTCTATGCTCTTCTTAATGTCCCTGTATATGTAGAGGGCTCTACCGTCTGGGAATGGGTGGGCTGTCACCGGGTCTGGTAGGGCCTCTCGGAATCCATACCTTTCAAGCTCTAGGTCATCCTTAACCGGGCCGGCCTTAAAGATGTTAAGGGAGGTAGCCATCACATCGTGTTTGAAACCAGGCAAAGTTAGCTCCCGAGTTATCGCACATCCTCCCAGCTCTCTATTCTTCTCCAGGAGGATGACGGAGAAACCCCTCCTTGCCAGATAGGCTGCGGCGGTTAAGCCGTTGACACCGCCACCCACCACTGCGAAGTCGTAGGCAGTCATGCCTTTTTAGTAGCTTCCCACAGCTTGTATGGCTTTATGTTGCTGGTGGTTATTTTTAGACCGTAGTCTTGGAGGGCGTCCTCAACTGCGGCAGCTATAGCTGCGTAGGGTGAGCCACCCCCCTCGCCAACCCCTCGGGTGCCCAAAAGAGTGCTGGTCAGGCTCGGCGTCTCAATGGAGAGTATCTTGTTGAAGGATGGTGTGTCTGCAGCCGTTGGTGCCAGATAATCCATGAGGCTAGAGCTGAGGAGTACGCCCTCTTCAGAGTATTCGAAGATCTCGTATAGTGTGGCTGCCCATGCGTTGAAGGCGGAGCCTACGACCTGGCCCTTGACGATGACTGGGTTAATCTGCCTACCGCAGTCATCGACTATTGCGTAGTCCAGTATTTTGACGGCTCCTGTCTCCCTGTCCACCTCCACGACTGCGGCGTGCACCTGGTATGAGTAGGTGAGCGTTAGGTTGGCCTTCTTCTCCTCTGGGTCGGGATATGTGAAGTCGGGGGCATAGACGGCGTGGGCGAAAAGGCCGGGCTCGAAGCCTTTAGGTAGAAGCCTGAGATTGGACCACGCTATGTTGGCCACCTGCCAGATGGGCATTCTAACCCTACCATCGGCCGACTGCACCTCGCCATTCACTATTGTCAGCTTTGTCCAGTCTTCGCCAGATATAGCGCCTACAATCTGTAGGATTTTTTCACGGACCTTTCTTGCGGCCAGGGCTAGTGCTGTGGCGCCCAAGGCGGCGAATCTGCTGGCGTATGTGCCTGAATGGCCGGAGAAGGGATTTGTGTAGGAGTCAAAACCCACTAATACCGTTACCTGGTCCGGGGAGACACCCAGCTCATCTGCCACCACCTGTCTCCCAACGGTTTCATGTCCCTGCCCCTGTGGGCTGCTGCTTAGAGCTGCTATGATGTTGCCCATGTTATCCACTTTAACCCATGCCGCTTCACTTCCACCCGACATGGGGAAGTTGGGGTTTATAATCCTCACCTGGCCGAAGTTGTTGGAGCCGGAGTCAACCGTCGCACCCACACCAATCCCAATCAGCCTCCCCACCCTAGCAGCCTTCTCCTTCTCCCTCAACCACTTTTCATAGTCTATAAGCTCCAAGGCCTTTCGGAGGGCGAGGCTGTAGTCTCCGCCATCGTAGACACATCCGCTGGGAGTGGTGTAGGGCATCTCCTCAGCCCTTATGAAGTTCCTAAACCTTATCTCGTGGGATGTGAGGCCTAGCCTCCTAGCACCGATGTCGAGAACCCTCTCCACCATCCACATATGCTGAAGCCTGGAGTATCCCCTCACCGGGCCTGTGGGGCATTTGTTGGTTGTCACCGAGTAAAAGTCTACATAGATATTCTTCACCCTATACATGTTGGGGGATACCTGGGCCCATATCACCGCACCAAGAGGCTCATAGCGTGGGTATGCTCCGATATCATCTATCGCCTTAGCCTTTATGGCGAGGAGTTCTCCGCTCTTCGAGAAGGCAGCCCTCACATGAAAGATTCTCTCGTTGGAGTGGGTTGAGGCGGCAAGGTTCTCTCTCCTCGTCTCCACCCATCTAACCGGTCTCCCCACCATCATTGAAAGCAGCCCCACCAAAGTCATGTAAACATAGTTGTTTATCTTGGTGCCGAACCCTCCACCTATATCTTTACTGACAAGCCTTATCCTGCTGAGAGGTTTTTTGAGGGCTACGCTTATCATAAAACCCACCACCATCGGCATCTGGTTGTTGGCGTATATGGTCAGGATGTCGTTCTCAGCGTTGTAGTCTGCTAGGACAACAGTGTTCTCGAGAGGTATTGCGCTGAACCTGTTGAAGTGGAGCCTCTCCTCCACCACCAGGTCTGCTTCCTGGAAAGCCTTCTCCACATCGCCGTAATTGTAAACACCGTGCCAGATTATGTTGCTCCCCACACCCTCGTGGATTATAGGTGCCTCCGGCTCCAAGGCCTTCTCCCCATCAACCACGACGGGGAGAGGCTCGTATTCCACCTCTATCAGCTCCAGGGCATCATAGGCAGTGTAGGGGTCTTCAGCCACAACCGCCGCCACAGGCTCACCCATATAACGGACTTTACCCACAGCCAAACAGTAGTCCTGCACTTTATCACCGGGCGGCGGCGCTATCTGTGGGAAGGGGTTGGTGAGCTGTGCTATATCTCCACCCGTGACAACCTTCAGAACGCCTGGATGTGCCTGAGCCTTGGAGATGTCTATATTTCTTATGATGGCGTGTGCGTAGGGGCTACGTAGCAGGGCTGCATACGCCATGTTGGGTAGCTTGATATCTTCTACAAAAGTCCCCTTCCCCTTTATCAGCCTGACATCCTCGTAGCGTTTAATACCTTTACCCACCCATTTCTCCACCTTTTCGAGAACCAATGACGTCATATCGTATCTGGGCTGATGATTCCACGATATATAAAATTTCCCATCCCACAAAGTAGAACCGTTATTAGATGGGTTCAACCCCTCCAGTCCGGCAAGATATGGCGCAGCTCGCTGAAGTGAGGAGACCGCGCTGGAAGACGGAGGAAGTTGAGGATATCGCCCAACATCTAAGGGAGTATCCGGTAGTCGCAGTATTCGATCTTAGGGGTCTTAGGGCTAACATTATCCATGAGATGCGTAAAAGGCTTAGGGGCAGCTGCGTCATCAGGGTCTCGAGGAAATCTCTATTCCTCAAGGCCTGTGAGCTGGCGGGAAGGCCTGAGCTGAAGAAGCTTGTGGAAGACCTGCAGACACCGGTGGGATATATCCTCAGCAAGATAAGTAGCTTCCAGCTCTCCATGATCTTGGAGAAGGAGAAGGTTCCTATGTTCGCCAAGGCTGGTGAGAGGGCTGACTTCGATGTCTGGGTTTCGGAGACGAATACGGGGCTTCCGCCAGGCCCTATACTGAGCGACTTTGGAAAGCTCAAGATACCCACACGTATTGAAGGCGGTCAGGTATGGATAGCTAAGGACACTAAGGTGGCTTCCAAAGGTGACGAAATCTCTCCGCTGCTGGCCAGCATGCTCGTTAAGCTGGGTGTGAAATCGGTTCTGAGGGGTATCTCCATCTTAAGAGCCTACGAGGACGGAATAATCCTCAACGCCTCGGACCTGAAGATAGATGTCGAGGCTGTAGGCAGGCAGTTAGCGGAGGCTTACATCCTCTCCCTCGAGGTGGCCGCAGCAGCCTCCTACATAACGGTGGAGACGATAGCCATCCTACTGGTCAAGTCATCGAGGCACGCCCAGGCCCTAGCCGAAGCAGCTGGGTATATCTCACGTGACAACATAGAGGCTCTACTATTGAAGGCTGAGAGGAGTGCTAGGGCTTTAGCTTCGAGGGCTGGCCACTAATGTGATGAATTCGTTGATAGATTCGAATGCTTTACTTCTCGGTGCGCTGCCCTGACCCAGCGAGCGTCTACCTCCTCCCCTCCCCCCGGCCATCTGGCAGAACTGTGAAGCAAGCTGGCCGGCGTCATAACCTAAATTAGCTGCAGCATCGTTGACGTACAATACTATCCTTGAGTTGGGGGAGCCTCTCATTAAAAGGCAGATGGCTGGCTCCCTAACGTTTACTGTCTCTGCGGCAAGTTTAACCATGTATTCTGCATCCTCTTCATCCTCCTCGTCGTCTATGTAGAGTGTAACCCGGCCCGCCTTAACACCCACCTGCCTGATGGCTGCAACCTTTGCCGGCATTAACTTCTCCTTTAAACTCTTCAGCTTTCTTCTGGTATTTCTCAACTCCTCATCCAACTCCGCAACCTTCTTAGGGACATCGGCTACGGGTGAGGAGAGTATCTCAGCCAAATCGGATAGGATATTATCCATTCTTTGGATGTGTTTTAATGCTGAAGGACCAGATGTGAAGACAATTCTCTCAACACCATCC
>BEHD01000004.1 GCA_002898355.1 archaeon HR01
ATCTGCAGCAGGCTTTGACCGACCACACCCAGCCCCACAAGAATCGCCCTCAAACCAAACCCTCAGCACTCCCTAGAATCCAACCACCTATTGACGGCGACGGGGCTATGGCTTATAAGTGTTGTGGGAGCCGGCGATAGATGGTGAAGGGCTTAAATCCTGCAGATTACGGTATTATTGTAGGCTAAGTGGATGGGATATGGTGAAGCATATACTGGTAACCCTGTCGGATGAGCAGTACAAATGTGTTTCCTTCCTGAAGAATAAGATGGGCTCCAGCGATGCGGAGGTTTTGAGGAATATCTTCCTATCATGGCTTGCCGAGAAGGCTATGATAGGGTGTTGGGAGCTGGATAAGGCGCCGGCGGAGTTTAGACGACGTTGGATGGAGAACAGTGAGAAGGCTAAGGCTGATGTTTAGCTGAAAAAACCTTGACGGTTGACGGGTCTCTCCTCCAGATGGTGAAGGGTAGAGGCGTCGTCTCCCTCGTGGGCAACACGCCCATGGTGAGGCTGTCGAGGCTTGAACGCCCCAACGGCCCCAAGATCTACGCAAAGCTGGAGATGCTCAACCCCGGAGGCTCCGTCAAAGACAGGCCGGCGGTCTACATGATATTGGATGGTGTGAGGAGGGGGCTCCTCACCAGGGAGAAGACGATTCTAGATGCTACGTCCGGCAATACAGGCGTGGCCTATTCGATGGTGGCAGCATCCCTGGGATACCGTGTGAAGATGGTGGTACCCGCCAACGCCTCCAGGCTTAAAGTGGCTAAGATGCTCTCCCTCGGAGCTGAGATAGTCTTCACAGACCCTCTTGAAGGTATGGACGGAGCTATAAAGAAGGCTGTTGAGATATACGAGTCAGACCCGGACATGTACTTCTACCCCGACCAGTACAGCAACCCCATGAACCCTAGGGCCCACTACGAGACCACCGGACCCGAGATAATGGCCCAGACCGGCGGGAGGATAACCCATCTAATCGCAGGCGTCGGCACCTCGGGAACGCTGGCTGGAACCTCCCAGTATCTGAGGGAGCGCCTGCCCAGTGTGAGGATAGTAGAGGTCCAGCCGGAGGGCGAGTTCCATGGGATTGAAGGGCTGAAGAACATGAATGGAGGTATGAGGCCGAGCCTTTACAGGGAGCAGATCGGCGACCAGCTCATCAGGATACCCACCGAGGAGGCTGAGGAGACTGCTAGGAAGCTGTTGTTGAAGGAGGGGATTCCGGCCGGAACATCTTCGGGGGCGGCCCTGGCGGCGGCCCTCAGGCTCTCCGTCGATTTGGATAGCGGGTTAATAGTTGTAATACTACCTGACGGCCTCCAGGTTGGTGGTGAGGGGGTGAAGAGGGTACGGCCCTGAAAGTATCGAAGGATGCGATGGAGAAGATTATCCAGCACTGCCAGCAGGAATATCCCTTTGAGGCGTGCGGCCTGATGCTGGGCCGTGAGGGGGACGAGCGGTATATAACCGATGTCGTAAAGATGGCCAACTCCTACAGCGGTGATAGGCATGTCAGATACTCGATAGACCCTATGGAGTATTACAGGGCTGAGATGAGGGCGGCCGAGATGAAGATGAGAATCTATGGGGTATACCACTCCCATCCAGATGTCCAGGCCAGGCCATCGGCCTACGACCTGGAACACTTCTTCCCATGGTACAGCTACCTCATCGTCTCTGTGGTGAGGGGTAGGGTGGCCGAGTATAGGGCCTGGCATCTGGAGGAAACGGGAGGGGCCCGGACAGCATCGGAGGAGTCGCTGGAGATTGTCTAGACCCTTCCCAGGGCTCCGGTTTATATAAAAGCATATCCTGTAATTTAGAGGATAGTCTGATGCCGGTAAAGATATACTTGCCCACACCGCTTAGACAGTACGCCGACGGCCATGACATAGTGGAGGTTGAGGCTAGAACCGTTGGTGAGGCTTTACAAAACCTTGCCTCAAAATTCACAGGCCTTAGAAAACAGATATTTACCGAGACAGGCGGTGTGAGAAGCTTTGTCAACATATTTGTAAACGATGAAGATATCCGCCACCTACAGGGTCAGGAGACCGTTCTCAAGGAAGGTGACACTATCTACATCATACCATCAATAGCTGGTGGAAGTTATGACTAGCGTCTCAGAGACTATGCAACGCAAGCTAAGCCGCACGCTGAAGAACTATGGGAGGATAACCATCCCCAACAAGCTCTTGAAACAAGCCAGGAAGAGGGAGGTCTCCATGGTTCTTGAGGATATGAAATATGTCTTTGAACCCGATAAATACGGTAGGGTCTACATACCTCCCGAGCTTAGGGAGAAACTCGGAGGCATGTCATCCTACGAAGTGATACTTGTGGATGGGGAGCTGCATCTCAGGTTCAGAAGGTTTTAGGAACTATAAGTTCATAAGATTGGATTTCGGTTAATGACGTGGTGTAGATGTTAAGGGTGGGTATAAACGGCATGGGCCGTATAGGCAGGCTCTTCCTCAGAGCCGCCTTGAAGGATGTGGACTACGGTAGGCTATACGAGGTTGTAGCAGTCAACGACATAGCTGAGCCACAGCAGATAGCCCATCTACTCAAATATGACTCGGTCCACGGCCGGCTCCAAGAAAGCGTAGCCGTAGCAGATAACAGATTAAAGGTGGGAAGCCACGAGATGACATGCTTCAAAGAGCCCAACCCAGCCAACATCCCATGGGATGAGGCGGGTGTCGACTTGGTGGTGGAGTCCACAGGATTCTTCACAAAACGCAAAGACGCGGCCGGCCACCTCAACCACGGCGTCAAAAGGGTCATAATATCGGCTCCTTCACCGGACGCCGATGTGACCATAGTCCCTGGTGTGAACGATGGGGCTTTAGACCTTTCGAGGCATTCTGTTATCTCGGCGGCCTCATGCACAACCAACTGCCTCGCACCCATGGTGAAGGTCCTCCTCGACAGTTTCGGACTTGTCAAGGGCTATATGACCACAATCCACGCGGTAACAAACGACCAGAGGCTCCTCGACCTCTACCACAAGGATTTGAGAAGGGCGAGGGAGGCCACATCATCCATCATACCCACCTCCACGGGTGCTGCCTCAGCCCTCCACCAGGTAATCCCCGAGGTGAAGGGGAGGCTACACGGCGTGGCCATGAGGGTTCCGGTTTCGGACGGCTCCCTCACAGACCTCACAGCCCTCCTGGAAACCCGGGCATCCGTGAAAGAGGTTAACCAGGTCTTTCAGGAGGAGGCGATGGGGAGGATGCGTGGGATCATAGAATATAATGAGGACCCCATCGTATCGGTGGATATCATAGGTAACCCCCACTCCTGCATCTTTGACGCCACCCAGACGCTGGTGTTGGGTGAGAGGGATGAGCTGGTTAAGGTCTTCGGATGGTATGATAATGAGTGGGGATACAGTAACAGGCTTGTGGATGTTGTCAGGATGGCTGGTGGGTACGCTAGAAGGCGGTGACTTGCGAATCTTTTATATTTGGCCTAGAATGCCTGTTTAACGGCTGTTATGGCTAGGTATATCCTGACGCTGGAGGGTGGGGAGTTCGAGGTCTCGGTGGAGTCGGAGAACAAGAGCGAGCTGGTGGAGAAGCTTCCCGAGCTGGTGGAGCTATACAGGCTCGTGGCCAGCAGGGTTGGCGAGCTGGGCCGGAGGCCCACACCCGCCAAGAGGAGAGGCAAGTCGGAGGCCATCGAGGTACTCCGCCATCTGGAGGAGAAGATTCTCAACACTAACTTCTTCAAGCAGCCTAGGTCAACGGCAGAGGTGCGGGCCAAGCTCAAGGAGGTCGTGGGTGTTCTCTTCCAGAGCAGGAAGGTAAGCCAGGCCCTTGGGATACTCCATGAGAGGGGGCTGCTCTCCCGAGTGGGGCAGAAGGGCTCCTACAAATACTATTCCAGGTGAGGTTTTTGCCCCAGGCCAGCCTCCTCACCACAGCCAGGATATACTTCAGCCTAACAAAGCCTAATGTGTGGTGGCTGCTCGTATTCACCGGCGTAGCGGGGCTTGTAGCAGGAGCCGGAGGCTTACCAGACCCCGCCACAGGCCTTCTAGCCCTCATAACGATAACGGCTGGCTCCGCAGGCTCCGAAACCGTCTCCAACTACTTGGAGAGGGATATAGACTCCATCATGAAGAGGACCTCGAGGAGGGTTCTTCCAAAAGGTCTGATAAAGCCTGAATGGAAAGCTCTAGTTTTCGGCCTCGCGCTTCTGGCCATATCCCTCACCACCGCCCTCACCATAAACCTCCCAACATTCACACTTATGCTGGCCGGCATAGTAGATTACGTCGTAGTATACATCATCTTCACCAAGAGGAGGTCGCCCCTGAACATAATTCTTGGAAGCTTTGCGGGAGGTGCTCCACTTCTTGCAGGATATGCGGCTGCAAGAGCTGAGCTGACCCTCGAGGCGTGGATACTTGCAAGCCTCATAGTTTTGTGGATACCCTCCCATGTCTGGAGTCTGGCCCTCAGATACAGGGATGACTATATGAAGGCTGGGATTCCGATGCTTCCCGTCGTCGTCAGCGAGGTTAAGGCTATAAGATGTATAGCCTCCACCGTGATACTCTTCATTCTCTTCTCGGTAGCACCCTACATCTTCTACCCGGAAAAATATGGTCTGCCATATCTTGTGGTTGCCGCTGGGGCGGGCCTGGCCCTAGCATATTACAGCCTGAAGCTGATAGTCAAACCATCCAAGGAGAATGCGTGGCGGCTCTTCAAGCTCACCAGCCCGCAGTTAGCGATATTGGCTGCAGCTGTAATCTTGGAAAACCTCTTCTAGCCACCCAGAGTGTACATAGGCCTCACATGCTGGGGTATATGTCCTCTATTCAGCATGTATTCAACCCCCGGAGATTTCCTTCTGAAGGCATCCCTGATGAATCGCTCCAGCTCCTCATCCGATGAGCCGGACCTCAGAAGCGGTTTTATATCGTATTCATCCCTGCTGAAGAGGCATGGAACTATCTTGCCGTCCGCAGTCATCCTTATCCTGTCACAGTCGCTGCAGAAGGGCTGGGATATGGATGTTATGATGTTCACCTCACCTGGAGAGCCATCCCTAAACCTGAATACCCTTGACGTGCTTCCGGCCTCTCTAGGTAGCTCCACCAGCCCGTAAACCCTACTTATCGCCTCCAGTATCTCCCTCCCCGTGACCACCAGCTTAGTACTCCAAAACTTCTGTCCGTCGAATGGCATGTACTCGATAAACCTAACCACCAGCCCGCTGCTTCTGGCTAGCTCCACGAAGTCGATTACCTCGTCATCGTTGCATCCCCTAGTGACTACACAGTTTATCTTGACAGGTTTTAGGCCGGCCTTAGAGGCGGCCTTTATACCATCCAGGACGTGGGAGAACACATCCTTCCTTCCCACAATTGACTCGAACCGTTCGGGCTTGAGGCTGTGAAGACTCACCGTAACGCTTTCCAGCCCCGCCTCCCTAAGCTTCTCAGTCATGCCCGCCAGAAGATAGCCGTTGGTGGTGAGGGATATACTCTCCACACCCTCAATATCCTTAAGAAGTCTGACGAGGATGTCCAAGTCCTTCCTCATCAGAGGCTCGCCGCCCGTCAACCTAATCTTCCCAACACCCATCGACGAGAGTATCTTCACCAGCCTCGCCATCTCCTCGTATGTGAGAATCTCGCTGTGGGGTAGCCAGACAGGGTTCTGGGGCATGCAGAAGCTACATCTGAAGTTACATCTGTCGGTCACCGAGAGTCTCAGCTTCCTAGCCTGCCGGCCGAAGCCGTCTAAGAGAGGCTGCCTCATCAACCAGCACTACCATGCTACAGTAGCTTAAAAAGATAATCAACTTACCGCCTTTCTTTCGGCACTTGAGCCTTTTCACAGACTTGGGGGCTTTTCAGGCTGGCGGTGAGATCTCCTTTATATATCAAGGCCTATGGACTTCCACTATTTTCTCTTCTCTAGGTCAGAAGTTTTTTGATAAATTTTTAAGGGGAATTAGACAGTTAAGGGTGTGAGCGTTAGCGAAAGTGCTGTCGGTTTATCCTACGAACCTACTTGTGAAAGTGAGGTGCTTATACTTTTTGGTCTGTTGATGCCCCACCTCGGGGAAGAATTCGTAATAATTGATTGTTGTGGGTCATTTCCAGACTGCATAGCAATGCGGAGTGGAGAGGAGATTGGTATTGAGTTTGAGGTTTTAGCCTCGAACTTTTTCGACCATAAACACGATGAACACCATAATCTCCAAAAATGTAAGCTGATAATCTGTTGGAAGAATAATATAAAACATAAAACGGAAAATAGGGGTGGAAGATGTTTTCTAAATATTAACGGACATGAAATTGAAGTCGTCTCATTAGACGAAAAAGTGGAGAATCTTAAGAAGATGGGTTACAACTTGATCCATGGGGGTAAAAAGCCTGGAATAGATAAGGGTGATGAAGTAAAATTCTTCGAACAACTGAAAGAGACAGTTAACGGGCAGAAATACGAATTGATTTATAAGCTGTATGAGGAGTTTAAAGAGAATGAAGATTTTGCTATTTGGTGGGGTGCGGGCGACAAGTTTTATACGATGAATTTTCTAGTGAAAAGATGGGACGTCACGCCAGTCGGTATTCAAGCTAATGGATTAATATACATCGGTTATGCAGGAAACCCTGCTATATCTCCTTGGGAGCTACCAAAAGAGACACAAGAAGAACTAAGAAAAATCTTCAAGCATAAAGAGAAGGCAAAATGGCCGACTGTCCCCTTAAAGACACCTCAGGATTTGGAGAAGATTAAGAGAGCGTTGAATTTGATAGCAGAACATTCTAGACGCCTGCACCTCATATGGCATGTAAAATAGATTATGTTCTCTAGGTCACATCCCTACCGAGTGTAGGGCTGTACTAAGCGCTGATGATTAAGGCGGAGATAGGTGATTTCTCTAGGTTCCCAGACGACTCAAGTATGCTTAGCCCCTTTGGAAAGGAGCCCTATCTAGGAGGCAAAGTGAATGAAGGCAGAGCTGTTCGCTAGAGTGTTCAAATACGATATGCTATTAAAGCTGGGAATAGGCTAGAAAAAAGGAGGACCAGCCAGCTGAGAGGCTGTAACATTCATGTGATGGCGGCTTATTTTATCTGATTCATGGCATGTCTGTAGATGTGGGCTACTAGGCCGAATAAGGCGATTATGACGCCTAGGTTGAAGAGTGAGAGGTTCTTCAGGCCTTCAACATATTGCTGGAAGGCCACCAAGGCTAGAATCCCAGTCACCGCCAGCAGGCCCACTATAACCCTCACCGACCACTCGTATGGGAGCTGGATGGTTATCGGCCTGGGCTTGGGGGCGGGTCTCGCCGGCTCCTTCCTCAGAGGTGCGACGTACTTGTAGCTTATGATGAAGGATGTGGCTATCAGGAACAGGAGCACTGGATAGAATATGAGGGGCTCTACATACACCGCTGTAAATGCGTCAACCCTTGGCCTCGTGTAAAAGCCCCAGACGGTGGTAACCACTATCAAGACCAGGCTTGATATTCCCGCTGCGGTAAAGAAGGGACGCTCCTTCCAGCTGAGCTTCTTGGACCTGTCAACAAAAGGTACCAGTAGGAAGAAGAGTATGAAGAGGAGGGGTAGGAGGGCCCCGGATGTGAACCTCTCCAGGCCTGTTCTGATGAATGCGTAGATGGCTGTCAGATACCATTCCGGGACCTCAACTATGGCCTGTGTCGGGTTGTATTTTGTCCCAAGCTCCACAGGGAAGAGTCCAGCACCGATGAAGAGCACTCCTAAAACGCCGGCCACCATGGGCGGGTCAAATACTAGGTTTCTCGGGAAGTGGACCAGGGCCAATAGCAGCATAACCATCGGCAGGATGAAGACGTGGAGGGCGTAGAACCTGATTATCAGGTCGTACAGGCCGCCGCCCAGAAGTATTGGCGCTATCTGGGGTCCTAGGAGGGGTGCCGAGTTGGTGAGGCCGACTGCTATGTTAACGGCCAGCATGGCCCTCTGATTCAGTATCAGGTCGTATCCTGTGAAAGCCTCCAGAACTGTTACGGTTCCCAGAATCACTCCGGTAACCCATAGTATCTCATTCTTCACCTTATACCTCCCGCTGAAGTATTGGTAGAACATATGGGCTATGGCTAGGAGGACCATGAAGTTGGAGCCGTGGTAGTGTATGTTGCGGAGGAAGAAGCCAAACTCTATCTCCTCCTGTATCTGTTTCACACTGTCATAGGCATACTGTATATCCGGCCTGTAGTAGAACATCAGCAGGGCTCCTGTAATACCGAGTACTGCGAAGACTATGGCTGTCAGGGTGCCCAGGTATCCGAAAGGGCTTACAAAAAGCCTCGGTATCTGGAATCTGAAGGAGAGGAGGGGGGTTCTCTCAAGCCTGTCCACCAGCCATTTCACAAACTCGTCGAAAACCCTCCCCAACGGTCCCGACTCCTCAGTCTTCTGGGTCATAACAGACCGGTTTCAGAGTGATAGCCTCCACAATTTAAACCCGTTGATAGGGTTAACCCCATATTAGATAGCCGCCACCTATATTGGGGGGTCTGAATGGCCGTCCAATACTTTGTTGGCTTGGACCTAGCAGCTAAACACCTACGGCCTACAGGGGTCTGCATCCTCACATCCCAGGGACTCTGTCTCACCTGGATGGCCTATGGTGACGGGGAGATACTGGATACTGTGAGATATTTCAGGCCCCTCTGCGTAGCTGTGGACGCACCACTTAGCTGGCCGCGGAGAGGCAGGACAAGGAGGTGTGAGAGAATGCTTTGGGGTATGGGTTTGAGACCTCTACCACAATCCTTAGGGCCTATGAGAGCCCTTACCAGACGGGCCATACGTCTCTCCACAATCCTGAAGAGATATGGAGCAGCCATCATAGAGACTTTCCCAGACGGCGTCAGGAAAGTTTTAAACCTAGGGGCCGGGGTGCCGGACCTTTGGAGGTTGGGTCTTAGGATTCCCGAAGAGATCTCAGTACATGAGAAGGATGCGGCCCTCTGCGGGCTGGTAGCCCTCCTATGTTGGAGTGGGAATACCGTGGCCTATGGGGACCCTGGCGAGGGTGTGATTATTCTACCCAAGCCGCCGTTGAGGGAAATGTTTTAAGCCAGCTGTGCCGGTAACCCTTACGATGATGTGAGCGGGTATTTCTGAGCGGTGATGAAGATACCCGTACTGAATTGTTACCTATCCTGCTTGGGGGCTGTGGCTTCTTGGCTGGGCTTAACCCATTTTATACTCCATTTCCGCAGCCCCTCCAGTAGGGGGGCCAGCTCCATGGCCATGGGTGTTAGGGAGTAGGAGACGGCGAAGGGCTGGATGTTTACGACTTCCCTTCTCACAAGGCCGTGTTTCTGAAGGTTCTTAAGAGTTCTCGACAAAGTCTTGGCGTTGAGCCTTGGGATGGACTTCAGGAGCTCGTTGAACCCTTTAGGCCCATCCAGGAGGTAGCTGATTATGACTATGGACCAGACGCTGCCTAGGAGTTTAGCCGCCTCCGTCATGGGGCAGTAGCCCTCAGGAGAGCTTCGTTTCTCCAGCATCATCTCATGCCATCAAAGCCATATACTGGTTAAAATGTATTTTCCCTCCGCCATCAGGTATACGTAGGCGACGGGGTGGCGGGCCTTCAACCACCAACTCAAACTATAGCTTGTACCCTATCTTCCTGAGGAACTCTTTCCTATGCCGGATGTTCTCCTCACCCTCTATGCCTTTCGGCTTGTAGCCGTCAACAACTCCTACCACGCCCCTACCCTGCTCAGTCTCAGCAACGATTATCTGTAGTGGGTTGGCGGTGGCGGCCAGTATGGTGCAGACCTCTGGGACATCCTTCAGCCTCTGCATTATGTTGATGGGGTAGAAGCCCTTGATGAAGAGGAGGAAGGTGTGTCCGCAGCCTATCCTCAGCATCGTCTCAGCTGCCGCCTTTCTCAGCTCGGGGTCTGTCCCCTCATGCCTCACCAAACATTCCCCGCTAGCCTCCATGAATGCGAGACCGAACCTGGCTCCAGGCACGGTGTTGACGACAGCCTCGTAAATATCCTCCACCGACTTGATGAAATGGCTGACACCAAATACAGCGTTGCACTGCTCCGGAATCTTTACCTCAACCACCTCAAACCTTATACTGGCCATACATAGGTTTTATGCAGCCCTGCTTAATAGCTTACCGGCTTCTCTCGATGAGAAAACGGGCCAGCATGGCCAGCCTGTCACGGGCCCGGGATGGCTTTAGAACCTTCTCAGCATCAGCCCAGGACTCGGAGAGGATGGATGCGGCCACCTTCCTAGCATATGTGTCGGCTCCGGATTTTCTTATCAGTCTGATGGCCTCGGCAATATGGGACGGGTTGTCTGTATGCATGGCCAGTATCTCCCTAAGCCTCTGGGAATCACCCTCTGGCAGATGTCTCGCCGCATATATGGTTAGAAGGGTCTTCTTCCCCTCCGTTATGTCGCCACCCAGCTCCTTACCGTATTTGGATTCGTCTCCGAAGAGGTTGAGGAGGTCGTCCTGTATCTGGAAGGCAACCCCGATGGATTCGCCGAACCTAGCCAACCTATCTCTCGTCCCGGAATCACAGCCGGCCATGATGCAGGCGAGCTCCACGGCGAACCTACTCATGGAGCCCGTCTTAAGGACACACATCTGGAGATACTGGTCCTCGGTGATATCCTCCACAAACCCCCGATGCCATGCGATATCCATAGCCTGGCCGAGACTCAGTTTTGTCATGAGGTCTAGGTAGAGCCCTGCCAGACCTAGAGCCCTCCTCTCATCTAATTTTTTGAAGGCGGTGTAGACGGGTATATAGTAGAGGGCATTACCGGCGTTGATGGCGATGTCGACACCGTATATTTTGTGTATACATGGCTTCCCCCTCCTCAGAATACTTCCATCCTCCACGTCGTCCACGATTAATGTGGCGTTGTGGATAATCTCGGGAAGCGCAGCCAGCTCTGCGATATCTTCAGCCCTACCCCCTAGGGCCTCGTAGGCTAGAAATGTTAGGGCTGGCCTCCACCTCTTCCCACCCCTATCCATAAGCTCCCAGAAGGGCTTCAGAATACCCTCGGAGATGGATACGGGCTCATACGAATATCTCGGCTTTCCTATGAGTGTCTCAGGACTCTCCAACCTCCTCGGTACAAGTCTCTCTATGGCCTCATCTACCAGCTCCCTGTACTGGGAGAGCATCTCAAAAACGGATTCTTCACTCATCCTCCAGCGGACCACTCATAGGCCTTATTTAAAAAAGTTAGGGTCTGAACCCGCTCCGCCTCAAAAACGCCGAGATGCTCTCATAGGCTCTCCTCACCTCTCTGGTGAGTAGGGCCCTGTTGGCCAGATACTCCCTGTAGCTCCCGGCCCAGCCGGCATATTTCTTCAGATAGCCCTCAACGCTGTATGCTTTATCCATGTTCTCGAGGAACCTCTCCGACTCCTCATCGCTCAACATCCTATATCCGTCGACATGGAAGAGTGATTCTAGGGGCCATCTAGGCCTTGGAGGCGGATTCTCATCCTTCTCACCGATGCATACAATCACCAGGGGGATTACACCGTGGGGAAGCTTCAGTATCTCGGATATCCTCTCGCACTCATACAGGGCACAATCCAGTATTAGGGTTCCGTAACCCATAACCTCGGCCGCCATTATGAGGTTCATCACCGCCAGGCCGGACTCGAAAACACCTAAAACCGACTCGACGGGGTATGTGTCAGCCTTCAAAACATGCACTATCCCAAGCCTGTCCAGAAGCCCCGAGATCCTGTTAAGGTCTAGGCAGACAACTATCGAGGCTCCAGCCTTTTCGATAAAGTCTCCCCCACAGCTCTCGTTGATCTCTCTCTTTATCTCGGGCTTCTCCAGCAGGATAAAGCAGAAGGCCTGGTAGTAGTAGGGTGCGCTCTGGGCGGCCTCCAAGATTATCTTCAAGACCTCTGCGTCGATCTTCCCAGGCCTGAACCGCCTAATCGACCTCCTTGAGAAGATTAGGTTTAGGAATGCGGCGGGTCGCCTCATCAAGAAGAAGATCCGGATGGCGGGGTAGATAAATGTAAAAAAATTAGTGGTAGTTCTGGGCGTTTAGGGTTGTTATCCCCAGCTGTTCGAGGAGTCTGTCGACCTCCTGGTTTTCGTCGTAGGGTCTCGTCTGGAGGTCTTGGATGGTTGTTGGGACTTCACTGACCTCCAACACCTGCTCGCCAGCTGTTAGACCTGTCAGAATCAGGGATACCTGCATGGTGGATGTGTATGCCTCGTCGATTCTCGCACCCCATATCACCAGACCGTCTTCACCCATCAGCTCTGAGACTATCTCGGCTGGTCGAGCTGCCTCTGAGAGCTGCATGTCTTCACCGCCACTTACATGCACTATCGCACCGGAGAGCCCCTCATACGTGGCATCTATGAGGGGTGACTGGAGCGCCATGAATGTTGCCTCTTCAGCCTTGTTGGGTGATGATGACCTGCCTATGCCTAGGGAGGCCAGCTTTCCCCTGGATATTATGGTCTTGAAGTCTGCGTAGTCAATGTTTATGAGGCCAGGCTTGGCTATAGACTCGGTTATGCTGTGTATCATGTTGCTTATGACCTCGTCGGCCAGGCTGAAGGCTTTCTTGATGCCGTGCTGGGGGTAGAGCTCTAAGAGCTTGTTGTTATCCACTACGACCGATGTGTTGGTGTTTTTTCTCAGCTCCTCCAGACCCTGCAACGCAAGCCGCTTCCTCACCTGTCCTTCAAAGACGAAGGGGAGGGTTACGACACCCACCACTATCGCTCCCTCCTCCCTGGCCGTCTCAGCTATGACAGGTGCCGCACCTGTCCCAGTGCCACCTCCTAGGCCTGCAGCGATAAAGACAATATCAGAGCCTTCGATAGCTTTTCTTATCTCCTCTCTCGACTCCTCCGCAGCCATCCTTCCACGTATGGGGTCTCCGCCGGCACCCCTCAACTTTGTGACAGTCTTCCCCAAGAGTATCTTCTTGTCAGCCCTGATTAGGTCTAGATGCTGAAGGTCTGTGTTGGCTGCTATTGTTTTGACACCGTATAGCCCGGCGTCCATCAGCCTGTTGATTGTGTTGCAGCCTGCGCCGCCTACTCCCACCAGCCTTATCCGTATATCGTCAACCAAATGGGGATAGAACTCTGTGAGGTCACTCACTCACCTGGACCTCCGTTCGGATGAAGTCCCTGACCGCCATACGTATAGCCTCAGCCCTGTTGGGGTAGAGTCTACGTTTCACCAGCTCGTCTATCGCTTGAAGGTATGGTTCGGGTAGGTGTACCGTTACTACTCGCACACTCTTCACCTCCTGGTTGGTTTTGTGGGGGTGGGCGCTTTCGGATAAGTGTTGGTAATACGGATGTATATGTTCAAGCCATAGAAATGACCGATTTTCGATTATCCCTCCACCATTAAATGAGATGTTCTACTTTTGGAACGCCCGCAAATTATCAATAAATGAAAGCTTTTCACATCTTACACAGGAAACCCCGGTGAAGAGGGTGGAGACTCTCGACGACCTCAGGATGGTGCTGGACAAGCTGTGCAGAGAGGATGAGAATACCGTGGTTGTGGTGGAGGGCCCTAGAGATGCGGACTCGCTGAGGAAGCTTGGGTTCAGGGGCAGCATAGTCTACGTGAGGGATGTGGACAGGCTGTATACGCTTCCACGGGGGGCCAAGGTTGTTCTGCTACTGGATTTCGACAGGGAAGGCAGCTCTATGACGTTGAGGCTGGTGAAGCGTTTGACAGAAGAGCATGTAAGAGTTGATACATCATATTATCGGGCCTTGAAGACCGCCAAGAGGTTCGGTGTTAACACAGTTCAGGATTTACAATACCTATTTGAAGGTGGATGAGAGAAGGTCGTTGAGCTCCTGTGTTGCAAAGATGTTCCCTTTTACCTTCAGCCTCCCAGAGAAGAAAGCTTTAACGGCGTCCAGCTCCCCCTTCATCACCGAGACTAGGTCTTGCTGGCTGGCCTCTATTGTGGAGGTGGGTGTTGGGTGAAGGCCCTCAACTATCTTCATGCTGCCTGCCGAAACCTCTATGTAGAACGGGTCTGCGTCGGAGGGCTTGAACTGGAAGACCCTCTCCCACCCCTCCAACTTCTTCAGCAGGTCAGCCCTCGACTTCACCGCCTCCACGATTCTAACAGCCTGCTGGTACGCCTCCCTACCACTCATCAACAGATACAGACCAAAAAACCCCATATTAAGGTTCTTCATCTTCCCTTGAAGCTGGGTTTTCTCCTGGACATGAAGGCGGAAACACCTTCGGCAAAGTCCTCGGTGGATATGAGGAGGCTGAAGAGGCTCTTCTCCATGTCTAGGCCGAGACCGGCTGGGGCATATCTGCTGGCGTGTAAGGCCCTCTTGGCCGCCATCAAAGCTATGGGTGGTTTCTCAGCCAGTTTAAGGGCTATCTCCCTCACCCTGTCATAGAAGCCCTCGACGGGATAAACCCTGTTGGCCAGGCCTATCTTCAAGGCCTGTTCCGCATCAATCCTCTCACCCAGCATCACCAGCTCCATCGCCCTCCCCAGCCCCACGATGTGGGTGAGCCTCTGCGTTCCGCCAGCGCCTGGGATTATGCCGAGGTTTATCTCAGGCTGTCCCAGCTCACTTCTCTCCGACACGATTCTGAGGTCGCATGCGAGGGCTAGTTCACATCCACCCCCCAAAGCGTAGCCGTCTATGGCCGCAATCACTGGTTTGGAGAGGCTCTCGATCTGGTTGGTCAGTTCCTGGAATTCGGTGAGTAGCTTGTAGGCTCCAAGAGGTGTGGCTGCCTCCGTGAAGGATGTGATGTCTGCGCCTGCCGAGAAGGCCCTGCCTCCCGCACCCCGGATGACCACTACCCTAACCTCGTCATCCTTCTCCAATCTCCGGAGTGCATCCCTGAGCTCGCCGATTAGCTTTGGCGATAATGCGTTGAGCCTCTGGGGTCTGTTGAGGGTTATCCACAGCAGCGGCGGCTCCCTCTCCACCAGAATCTCAGAGTATGTGGCCGTGTCCTGCCGGTAGCTGTGGAAGCCTTCACCAGCCTTCCTGCCTGTCCTGCCCTTGGAGACCATCTCCACCAGAAGCGGGTCGGGCGTATACGCCTCTCCATACCTAGCCTTCAGGTTTTCAAGGGCCTCCACAACCCTGTCAAGCCCCCATTCGTCAGCCATCTCGAGGATGCCCTTCGGATATCCGAGCCCCAGCTTAACCCCTGTCTCCACATCATCTACGGTGGAGACACCGTTTCTTATGAGCCATGCCGCAGAGTTGATGGAGGGCGCGAAGAGCCTCACCAAATCTATGGATGAGCCTGCATCCCTAGGTATCTCCGGCCTCTCATACTTTCCCCCGCCGTAGACGTAGAAGCCTCTCCCACTCTTCTGCCCATACATCCCCTTCTCAAAATACTCCTTGAAGATCGGGCATAGCTCGATACGGCTCGGCTCCCTCGATTTTATCGAGTTGAAGGCCATGTAGAAGACGTCTATTCCGGAGTAGTCGGCCAGCTCGAAGACGCCCATGGGCAGGCCTGCCCGATACTTCACAGCGGAGTCTATCTCCATGACTGTGGCCTCCCCCCGCTGAACCATCCAGCAGGCCTCGTTTAGGAGCGGGGCCAGAATCCTGTTAACTATGAATCCTGGAACATCTTTCCTACAGATGATGACATGCTTTCCCATCCTCCTTCCCAGCTCCACCGTGGCGTTGACGGTATCGGGTGATGTCTTCTCACCCAGCACAACCTCGACCAGCGGCATCAAAGGTGGGGGGTTGAAAAAATGCATCCCCACAACTTTATCAGGTCTATCGGTGGCCTCAGCTATCTCCGTTATGGGTAGGGTGCTGGTGTTGGTGGCCAGGATTACACCAGGCCTGCAGTATCTGGAGAGGGTTTGGAAGATCTTCCTCTTCAGCTCTATATCCTCTGGGACAGCCTCTATGGCGAAGTCAGCCGAGGCCGCAGCCTCTTCAAGCTTTGTCGTGGTCGCTATACGGCTGAACGCTCTATCAGCCTCCTCCCTGCTAATCTTCTTCTTCTCCACAAATCTGTCGAGGCTCCAACGTATCCTCTCCAGCCCCTTGGCCAGAAACTCGTCTGAAACATCCACCATCACGACATCTATCCCCGCCAGGGCGGCTACCTCGGCGATTCCATGCCCCATGACGCCGGCCCCAACAACCAACAGCTTCAAACCGGTTCACCCTAAGATGTGTCGAGGCTTATTTAACCTAGTCAGGGGATTACCTTAAACGTCTTCAGCGCCCGCCTGAGGGAGGCCGCCAGAACCTCAATCTCAGAAGGCGTGTTGTATAGGTAGAAGCTGGCCCGGGTTGAGGCGGGTATCCCCAGCCTCGTGTGGATAGGCATAGCACAGTGATGTCCAGCCCTCACACAGATACCATCCCTGTCTAGGAAGGAGGCTAGGTCGTGGGGGTGGATATCAGCCAGATAAAAGGAGACAAGGCCGCATCTATCCCTGTAATCTCTGGGACCGTAGATTGTGAGGAAGGGAATCTCCGAGAGAAGCTCTATCGCAAGCTTTGTGAGCTCCTCCTCATGCCTCCTAACATTATCCATCCCAACCTTCTCGAGATAGTCCACGGCCGCGGCCAAGCCTATGGAGCCGGCTATGTTGGGGGTCCCAGCCTCAAACTTCCAGGGGACATCATTCCACTCCGCTGCCTCGAGTCTAACCTCTTTAATCATCTCTCCGCCGCCCATGAAGGGCTCCATAGCCTCCAGAAGACTTCTCCTCCCATAGAGGACACCTATGCCTGTTGGCCCGAGCATCTTATGGCCGCTGAAGACGAGAAAATCACAGTCCAGCTCTTTAACATCTATCCTCATATGGGGCGCTGCCTGGGCCGCATCCACTACCGCCAGGGCTCCTATCTCGTGGGCGAACCTAGTCAAGGCTTTTACATCGTTTATGGTGCCTAAGACGTTGGAGGCGTATGTGAAGGAGAGGAGTTTTATCGGCCTGCCCCTAAACCTGTCAAGCTCAGCCATGTCGAGATAACCCTCCGACGTGAAGGGGATGTAGGAGATTTTGAAGCCGGCCAGCCGGGCCACCAGCTGCCATGGGACGATGTTACTGTGATGCTCCATCTCTGTGAGAAGAACCTCCTCATCCGCTGAGATGTTTCTTAAAGCCCATGAGTAGGCGATTAGGTTCAACCCCTCTGTCGCACCTCTAACGAAGACAATCTCATCAGGCCTGGCGTTGATGAAGGATGCTACACGTTTTCTGGCGTTCTCATACTCCTCTGTGGCTTTGACGCTTATACCGTAGACACCCCTATGGACGTTGGCGTTGTATCTCCTGTAGAAGCTATTCACCGCCTCCAAGACCTGTCTAGGCTTCTGGCTTGTGGCAGCCGAGTCGAGGTAGATGAGCCGCCCACCCTCCACATCGGAGAATATCGGAAAGTCAAGCCTCAGCTGCTCAAAATATCTCTGGAGGCTGTTTACCACATCACTGATATAGATATCCCGCCCATATAAGTATGTGGCTATATCCGAATAACAAGGGACATCGCACATCCAAAGAATGGAGAAGCCCAGAGGGAACGGTGTGAGATGTATGCTAGACGGAGTAAATCGGCCTCTTCGAGACCTCAAGGGGTGCCCTAAGGGGCCTGAATGGGTATCCCTTCGTCTCGGAGGATATTCTGGACACCAGCCCTTTTAGCGTAATCCTAACCTGCTTCCCCGTCCTACGCTCCCGCACAGAGATTCTGCCGGTCCTAGCCTCCCTCTCGCCTACAACTGCGATGTAGGGTATCCAAGCGGTCTCGGCGTCGAAAATCTTCTTGGAGAGGCTCTCGGAGCGGTCGTCCAGGTCCGCCCGTATGTTTTCCTCTGATAGCTTCAGGGCGATTTTTCTCGCGTGGCTGAGATATTTCTCGGATACCGGTATGACCCTGACCTGGGTGGGTGAGAGCCAGACCGGTAGCGTGGGCGGCTTGCTTTGGAGGGCGGTATCCAAGACCGTGTAGAGATATCTCTCCACCGTACCTATCAAGGCGGTGTGTAGTATCACCGGATAGGCCTTGGCTCCCTCCCTGTCGGTGTAGACTATCCCAAACCTCTCGGCGTTCCCCGTGTCCAGCTGGACCGTCCCAATCTCCCTCGGCCTGCCCATCTTGTCAATAATATGGTATTCGATGTTGAGAACCCAGTAGTAGTTGCTGTCCTCGGGATAGAATGAGAGGAGGACAGGCTTCCCCTCCCTCGCCACCAGCTCCCTGAAGAAATCCCTATGCCCTTCATAGAAACGTCTCGAAGTCAGGTTGTATAGGGAGACATAGTCCCTACCCAGTTTCTCTATCTCCGAATATATCTTATCGTGGACACGTTTGAATATCTCCATGGCTTCGCCGATATCTCTGCAGAAGATGTGGAGGTCTGGCATAGTCATCTTCCTAACCCTGAATCCGAGGACAAGCTCACCCGACTGCTCCAGCCTATAGCTGTCAGCTATCTCGAAGGCTCCGAACGGGAGGTGCTTATAGCTTATCACCCAGTTACGGGCCAGAGCAAACTGTTGGAAGCATGCAGCATAGCGCATCACATACTGCCTGCCATCCACCTCCACCTTATACATCCTCTGCCCGAAAAGCCCTGCATGCTCCCTAATCGGGCGGCTCTCAAGGCTGAATAGGTTGGTGCCCCTTACACGGTAGACCGGTATCCCAAGCTCTTGGACAACCCTATCGGCGTAGTCGGAGATTAGGTCGAATACTAGGGTGCCGTCGGGGCCGTATCTCATATGGCCTAGGTCAGACATCTCCTCCCAGTCTATTCCCAAACGCTTCAAAACCCTGATATATTCGGGCTCACCCTTGGGAGGCGACTCCAACCCCAACGCCTCCCTCTCCACCAAGATACGGAACTCCTCCGGGAAACTCCTACTACTGACCATCTCAGGCTGCAGGCTGTCACCCTCAGGCGTGAGGATGAGATATGTTTTGGATGCAGTCCTAACCTCCGGGGTCCTTGCCTGGGACTTCGTGAAGACCCTAGACATCTCCGCCAGAGGATGGCCTTTAACGCTGATGGACAGAGCCTTGTTCCATCCGAAGGGCGCCCGATAGACCTCGGGTAGAAGGGTTTTCGCCCTCTCCTCCATCCTCCTAACCACTTCGAGGGCGTGCTCCGGCCTGGCCAGCTCGCGGGCTAGGTGTGCGAAGGGATATATGACCAGCCTACCCACCTTCAGCCTCGACATATGCCTGTATACATCCTCCACAGCCATGTCAGCCACCGACTCGTCGTCTTCAGGCTCCACCGACACGAAGACGACAAGGGCCTCCTCATATCTTCTAGGCGCCGAGTCAGACTCTTCAGCAAGCTCTATCTCCTTCCTGACAGGACGGTACTCTATAAAGTCCACATGCATCTCCAGGAGCCTCAAGCCGGCGTCTAGAGCTGGATGGGTCTATTTAAAACATGTATCTAGCCCTCTCCATGCTCCTATCCTTCTTCGATGCCTTCTTAAGCTCCTTGTAATGGTCCCTACAGAGGTAGGCCCTCCTACCTAGGCCCTCCGATAACGTGAGATATTTTGAGGCTATCCCTGAAGAGACGGAGGCTGAAGCTTTCGCCTCACATCCTTTAACGCTGCAACCCACACCCTTCGAGACTTTCCCCATCCCCTAGACCTACGCCAACACCGGTATAAATCCTCTAGCGGGTGAGGGAAAACCTAACTATGGTGACCTGGTCTTGGAGACCCACATCTCTGTATATTCTTTTTAGGTATCGTAGGAACTCCTCCTGGCTTTGGAAGCCCTCATCCCGGAAATATCTCAGGGCTTCAGAGACTTTCATCCGGCTCTGCTCCACCAGGGTCGCCGCCACCACCCTCCTACCGTCGGTTAGAATCAGGTCTCTGCCGTATTCGACACCGTTAAGCCTGACAGTGGAGGTCTTGGAGCCCGACAAAACCTTATCCAGCATCTCGGGCTTGAAACGGATGACTTTCCGCATTGCCGTCGCTAAAGCCTTTAACCTATTGATAAACCTTTACCAGCCGATGGTGTCGGCTGGCGACATACTATCAGGGGAGCTGGAGAAGGGTGCGGTATACCTCATATATGGTGGGGGCGGTGTTGGAAAGACCACGCTGGCGGCCTCCGCTGCGGCCCGTGTGGCGGCTGGTGAGGATGCTGTGGTGTGGGTGGACTGTGGGGGGAGAATGTATCTTCCAAGGCTCTACCAGATTCTGGAAAGCCGTAAAGCCGACCCGGGGAGAATCTACATCTCTTCACCGTCCACTTTCCAGGAGCAGACGGAGGCGGTGCTGAAGATCGCCGACCTGATGCCCTCTAGGACCGCGCTCGTGGTGGTTGACGACTTCACATATCTCCACAGACTAGCCCTTACCGGTGACGTCTCTGAGGATTTCCACATCTACGAGCTGCTGGCCTTTCAGGTGGCACTCCTGAAAGAGGTATCCCTCGACCGCTCCATCTCAACAATCCTAGTCGGGCACGTACATGACATCCCGGAGAGGAATGTGTCAGCTCCTGTGGCATCTAGGATAGTAACATTCTGGGCTGATGCGATAGCCAGGGTTGTGTATGAGGGCGGTGTTAGGAGGGTGGAGGAGGAGAAGCCTGGCAGAGCTATAATATATTTCAAGATAACCTCTGAAGGCGCAGTATCTACGCATTCTTCGCCATAAAACCTGACAAGATTCCCAGCGCAGAGAAGAGTATCAGTAATGTGCTGAAGATGAATAAGACCCTGGCGCTTCTAGGGCTCGTCCTCCTCTGGACCGCCAGACCATAGAGCAGAAACCCTATGAAGCCGAGAAAGTAGTAGGTCACCGTCACAAAAAGCTCCGCATAAGTCTGCGCCCTCATATCAGGGTAGAAGACCCTTATGAGGCCTCCCACAACGGCTACACCTATCGAGACTCCTGAGGTGAGAGCGTAGACCACACCGCCTCCCACCAGAGCGGTCAAGATAGTGAGGGTGTAGATGAGAATGTTTTGAACCTGCTTGGAGGCTGCCAGCTTAGCAAGCCTGTCAAGCAACTCGTTCAAGAGAGCTAGAGGCGACGACATCCACCTTAAACCGGAAACATCTCCATTTAAAAAGTATATGGCCTTACGGGGTTTACCGCCTTCAGATACATGGGGCATAGCGGTTGATGCAGGCTACGGCTGAGGCTACTCTCTATCATCAAACCCTCTGCCTCGCCTAACGGTGAGAGCCCCGTCATACCCCATATAATGGCTTAGTCTTCGGAACATGCTTAAATAAGCATTCTAATCCAAGAAATGTCAGTGTTCCAGCATGAGTAAGGGCTTGCTCACGGCTTTCAAGCGTCTGGACAGGCTGCTGGGTAACAGGCGGCAGCTCTTCGAGCTGGGTCTTCTACTCCTCATCATGGGTGTTGCCTTCACCATCAGGGTTCTCCCCATGAGGTGGGGTGTGACGCTCTCGGAGTTTGACCCATGGGTCCAGTATAAAGAGGCTATGTATATTATAGAGAGGGGCTGGTCGGGCTTCTCGGAGTTCTTCACATGGCATGATACGGAGTCATGGTATCCCTGGGGCCGGGATATGGGTAGGACAGCTTTCCCAGGAATCCCCTTCGCCATGGCCTTCATATACCTCCTCCTCAAATCTGTGGGGTTAAGCCCTGACCCGCTAGAGCTGGCCTCAATCCTGCCGGTGGTTTACTCGCTGGCCGGCGTCGCCCTGATGTATTTCCTGGGAAGGCAGGTGGCCGGCTCGGCTACCGGCCTGGCGGCCGCCCTCTTCATAGCTGTTAGCAACTCCAACATCAGCCGCAACCACCTAGGATGGTTCGATGATGAGAGCCTCAGCATACCCCTCATGCTTCTCGGGTTCACAGCGTATCTGGCCGCTCTAAAGGAGGGGAGGACGGTCCGCGGTGTGGTTGCCTACTCACTCCTGGCAGGTGGTGCGATGGGTGCCATGGCTGCCAGCTGGGGAGCCCACAAATTCCCACTGGCCCTCATACCATTCTTCGCAGTAATAGCGTCGCTGCTGGGAAAATACAGCACAAGGCTGCTGATAGCCACCTCAACCGCCTTCTCAACCTACACCCTGATAGCGATGTCTGTCCCAAAGCTGGGCCCCTCATACATCTTCGAGACAACACTTTTCTCAGGTTTTATAGGTGTCGGCATCCTCCTAATCTTCGAGATAGCCAACCGATATATCCCACCCCAGAGCCGACGCCTATTCATAGGAGGGCTTTTTGTCGCAGCCGCAATCTTTTTCTCGGCGGCGGTATTGCTGGGTGTTCTCGGGGTGCCGGGGCTGAAATTCCTATCTGTGGCCCTACCCCAGCTAAGGGATGCCCTCCCAATAGTTATCTCGGTCGCCGAGAACCAGGTCCCCACATGGTCGATAATCTTCTCCGACCTAGGCATCTTCCTAATTATGGCGCCTTTCGGCGTCTACCTATTCCTCCGTAGGGGAGGGCTTCCCAGCCTATTCATAGTCATCTACACCATCCTCAGCGTCTACTTCGCCTCATCCATGGTGAGGCTATCCCTGATAGCAGCCCCAGCCGTAGCCCTTGCAGCAGGGTATGCCTTCACCTATCTCTTCAGCCAGTTGGGCGCCATAATGTCTAGCGTCAGAGCCGTTAGGAGGAGAGGGCAGACAATACCGCTGGGATATTCTTTCATCACACCAGCGATACTCATACTGCTTCTGGGCTATTCACTCCTACCTGCAGCTTACGGCGGCCTGAACCTCAGGGGAGAGGTTTCCATCTCGCCGGTTGACCAGGGATACCAGCCCGTAACGCTCGTTACCGGCAGCTTCCCGACGAGGAGCGTGCTGGCGGACTGGATGAGGGCTCTTGAGTGGATGAAGGCCAACCTTCCGCCGGACGCCGTCGTGATGTCATGGTGGGACTACGGCTACTGGATAACAGTTGTGGGCGGGCATAAGACCCTCGTGGACAACGGCACCCTCAACAGCACACAGATAGGTGAGGTAGCATACGCATTCATGTCGCCACCGGCAACGGCGGTGGAGGTTTTGCGAAGACATGACGTGACACATGTGGTAATATTTGTGACCCACCAGTTCGTCTCCCAGGGAGGTCAGACATTTGGAAGGCTTCTCGGATTCGGTGATGAGGGGAAGTGGATATGGATGCTGAGGATAGCGAACCAGGTGGGATACAAATTCGTGGAGTCCGAATACCTAGACAGTAACTTCCAGCCGACACAGAAGTTCTGGGATTCAACCCTGATGGGCCAGCTAATCCCCTACAAGCCTCAGCAGACCCAGTTCGGACTCGGGCACTTCTACAACCCCTCCAACCTGGAAAACTTCAGGCTGGTATATGCCTCCAGCCCACCCTACAACTCTCTCGCATATGTCTACGTCTATGAGGTGGTATATCCCCAGCTTTAGCCGATGTAGAAGGGCTCTCTCTGGTATCTCTCGTTCCTCGCCTCTCCCCCTGTTCCGAGCCCCATCTGCTCCGCCTCCCGCATAAGCTGTCTCTGCTTCTCTATCTCGGCGTCCAGCTTCCCAAAATCCACCTCGATTCCGTAGGTTTTGCTGAAGACCTCCAGCAGCCTCCTGGCCGCGATGTGGTCTGGCATATAGGAGCTGGTGTCTGAGATTAGGAGGGATACCTTCCCCCCTGCCCTTGCGAAGAAGTTCATGAGAAAACCTGTCAGCCTATCCACTGGCAGGGAGTCGAGGGAGGGTGATGGCTTGGCGCCCGCCGCCATGAGGGTCTTCGAGCCTTCCGAGCTGTTGGAGCTGTACAATACGCTTCTATCACCCGTCACCCTGCCACTGGCCAAGACGACATACTCACCCACGTTCCTTGACGATAGATAGCGGAAAAGAGTCCTAGCTATCTCGTGGCTCCCCTCATTACTCTCCACGGGAAATGTTCTAGACATGAAGAGTAGTCTCCGGCCCCCCGCCTGGACTAGGTAGACCTCGACCTTGGGCCTGGAGGCTATACCTTTCTCATCTATAATGCTGACCTGTGGGAAGTGGGGGGAGATGATTTCGAGAACGGGTGAGCCGTTGAGGGTCTCCACCAAGTAGTTTAGGGCTATTATCCCGGCAGCACCCGGGGTGGGTGAAGCCTCCACAAAGACAGCGCCCCTGATATCGGCGTTATCCACCGCCACTATCCTTGTCTCCATCTCCATCCATCAACCTACTAAGATGTTGCTTAAAGGTGTATTCTATAGCGGATCAGCCTTTTTTAAGCCTCCTCACCTTGAGAAGCAGCCTGGTGTAGGGGCTTTCAGGCGATATAGGAGGTGGATGGGGGGTGGCGGTCTTCTCACCGCATCTGGGGCATATATCCCTTAGGGTGTAGGTTCTGCAGCTGGGACACCTCAATATCCTCCCCCTAGCCATCAGCTAACGCCCTCAGCAGCTCACCATGTTTTACAGGCGTAGAGTTGAGCTTCACACCTAGGGCGTCTGAGAGGGCGTTGGCAAGGGCTGGAGGAGCTATAATGGTCCCCGCCTCACCAACCCCTTTCACACCTAGAATGTTGAGGGGTGAAGGTGTCTCGTGATGGTGGACCTCTATGTTGGGAGCCTCCACACTCGAGGGTATCAGATAGTCCATAAAGGATGTGGTGAGGAGGTTTCCATCACCGTCAAAGACGACCTCCTCTAAAAATGTCTGAGATAGACCCTGTAACGTCCCACCGTGAAGCTGGCCCTCCACGATGAGGGGGTTGACAATCACCCCCGGGTCATGGACTACCACATATCTCACAATACGCCACTCAGCTGTCTCGGTGTCCACCTCAACCACGCACACATGGGCGCCATAGGATTTTGGAAGTCCAGCAGGGTCGTAGTAGACCGTGGCGTCCAACCCCGGGAAAAGACCATGCGGCAGATTATATGCCAGGTATGCCTGCCTTGCCACCTCCTTCACGGTAATAGTCTTGGATGTGGAGGGGTGCTGCACCTCCCCACCTGAGATCTCGAGTCCTGTCCTGTCACAACCTAGAACGTGGGCTGCGATGGCGAGGATCTTCTCCCTAATCTGTTGGGCGGCCAGTGCGGCCGCTGTCCCCGCCACTGCTAGGCTTCTGCTGCCGAAGGTTCCCTGGCCGTAGGGAGTGTTGAATGTATCGCCGTGGAGTACTTTGACATCGCCGGGTTCGACACCTAGTATGTCGGCTGTTAGCTGTGCTATGGATGTGGCTAGGCCCTGGCCGTGGGGAGAGGCACCTATGAATACCTCCACATTTCCTGAGGGGGTCATCCTGACTCGGGCGCTGTCGTAGCCGCCCATAACCAGCCCATCCTCATGGAATAGCCTCGACGGCGCGAAACCGGTGGTCTCGGTGTAGAACGATATCCCGACACCTATCCTCTTCCCCGGCATGGGAAGGTGATGTCCGGCTAGCTCGACAGCTTTTTTCAATACGGTGGGGTAGTCGCCGCTATCGTATCTAACCCCCGTCGATGCTTTGTAGGGCATCTCAGATGGCTGGATTAGGTTCCTTAGACGTATCTCCTCCGGGGCGAGATGTAGCTCGTCCGCCGCTATATCCATCAGCCTCTCCATTATGAAGGCTGCCTCAGGCTGGCCGAATCCCCTGTACGCGCTGACGGGGACTTTGTTGGTGAAAGCTGCTACGACGTCGATGTTTATGTTGTCGCATTTGTATGGCCCTGGGATGGAGTGGGCCGTGATGAATGGTCCTCCGGCCGTGAAGACATGGAGATAGGCTCCGAAATCCGCCTCGATATCTACGTCAAGGGCTTTGAGGACTCCGTCGTCTGTGAATCCAGCCCTCACATACGCCCTCACATCCCTGGCATGGGTTGAGGAGAGGAAGTCCTCCCTCCTGGTGGATATCCATTTGACCGGTCTTCCGGCCTTAATAGAGAGCAGCGGCACCACTATCTCCTCGGGGAATATCTCACCCTTGACGCCGAAGGCTCCACCCACATCTGGCGCTATAACCCTCAGACGGGCTTCATCATGCCCCAAAGTGTCGGCGAGCCAAGTTCTCAGAATATGGGGGAACTGGGTGGATGACCAGACGGTGAGCATGCCGGTTGATTTTTCATATTGGGCCACAACCCCCCTGGTCTCTAGGGGTGATGCGGCCAGCCTCTGAACCCTGAACCGCTCCTCCAGGACATGCTGCGAGCTTTCAAGATGTTTCTCAGCATCTCCAGCTCTGAGTCTGTAGCGATAGCATATGTTGTCCCCAAATTCTTCGTGGACAAGGGGGCCGTCCTGGCTCAACGCCTTGTCCAGTTCGACCACGGCCTCAAGAGGCTCATACTCCACCTCAACCATCTCCAGGGCATCCTCCGCCTCATACCTGTCTTCGGCGGCCACCGCCACAACCGCCTCACCCACATGGTTCACCTCATCTAGAGCGAGCGCATAGTGTCTGGGTATACGCATATCCGGCAGATACCAGATTATGGGGACGGGTTTGGAGAGCCTATAGACCTCCTCACCAGTCATCCATACAACAACACTTTTCATCCTCCTCAGCCTGGAGAGGTCTACCCTCCTTATCCTTGCGTGGGGGTGGGGGCTTCGGAGAAAGGCGGCGTAGAGCATGTTGAGGATTTTAAGGTCGTCGACGAACTGGGAGTTTCCTGTGATGAGGTGTTGGTCTTCAAACCTTTTCAAGGGCCTGCCCAGAAAACCGTAGGCAGGCCTCATCCTCAGAACCTGCAAGGCGGTCCACATCTCTAGGTATTCCGATATAAATTTTTTAACCCAGCAAATCCCACAATAGAGGGTGTTGTGGCGGCTTTGAAGGTTACCGTGAAGGTGGAGGGAGAGATACCCAACACGCTCCTCAGATACGGTAAGATGAGGGTTCCGCCGATAATAATGTCGGTGGCCAAAAGGAGGGGTGGAAAAATATCTATGAAGTTTGAGGGAGAGGCTCTCTCGCTTAAGGTCGATAGGTATGGACGGATATCTCTGCCGCCCCATGTCATAGAGAAGGCGAGGGACAAGGATAGGATATTTATCGAGTCCGTTGACGGTGATGTGAGGATTTATTTTCAGTGAGCCATCCTAACCCTGAATACTTCCAACTCCTCATCCAAGATCTTTCTGAAGAGGGGCTGTGGCTCAGCTATCCTAGACCCGGCCGGCAGCTCTTTAGATGCTTCTCCCCAGTCGAGACTCGCTCTGCCTAGGCCCAACATCTCAAATATCCTGCTGGCCGAGTATGGTGTGAAGGGCTGGAGGAGGACCCCTAGACACTTTACCAGCTGGGCTGCGGCGTAGAAGACTGTGGCGGCATCTTCCTTACTCTCCTTGACAAGCTTCCAAGGCTCCCGGCGGTTGAGATATCCGTTCCCCTCCCTGGCCAGCTGTATGACGGATTCGAGGGCCTGACGGAGCCGAATCTCCTCCAAATATCTGGCCACCTCCCCGAGGGTTCCAGCCATCACATCCAGTATCTCTCTATCTTCATCTCTCCACTCTCCGGGGCTGGGTATCCTCCCACCGTAGTGCCGGCTTATGAATGAGAGGACCCTGTGGATGAAGTTGCCTAAACTATCGTTGAGGTCGCTGTTAACCGTGTTCTGGAAGGAGTGGAAACTGAAGCTGGAGTCGCTCAGCTCGGGCCTATTCTTGACCAGGTAGTAGCGCCAGTAGTCTGGCTCGAGAAACTCTAGGGCCTGGTCCAGCCATACACCAACGCCTAGGCTCTTGGAAAACTTCTGCCCCTCGAAGGTTAGATATTCGGTGGCTGAGACGCTCCAAGGTAGGACCAGACGCTCATCGTATCCCATAAGCAGGGATGGGAGGATGATGGTGTGGAAGGGTATGTTATCTTTGCCGATGAAGTAGACGCTCTTGGTGTTGGGGTTCAGCCAGAAATCCTCCCAGAGATGTGGGCTCCCCCTCTTCTCAGCCAACTCCACAGTGGCCGTCAGATACCCCAGCACAGCCTCAAACCATACATAGATTGTTTTTCCGTTGGCACCTGGAAATGGGGCCGGTATCCCCCACCGGTTATCCCGGGTCACAGCTCTAGGCCTCAACCCCTCCGCCAGCCAGCTTAGGGAGAACCTCTTCACCTTCTCAGGCATAGCCTGGTTCCCCACAAGCCATTCACGTATCTTCCCTGAGAACTGGGGGAGGTCGAAGAACCAGTGCCTGCTGCTTTTAACGACTGGAACCCCACCGCATATGCTGCATCTGGGAAGTAGGAGGTCGGTCGGGTCCAGAACTTTTCCACAGGCCTCGCATTGGTCTCCCCGGGCCCTATCATATCCGCATACAGGGCATGAGCCTATGACGAACCGGTCGGGGAGAAATCTCTCACAGTTCTCGCAGTAGAGCTGGTCCACCAGCTCGTCAAATATGTATCCCTTGTCGTATAGGGTTTTGAATATTTGCTGGCAGATGCGGATATGGGTCTCGCTGTGGGTGCGGCTGTAGTTGTCAAATGATATGGAGAACCTCTGGAAGATATCCACCACAAGCTGGTGGTTTCTGTCGGTGAGTTCCTGCGGGTGGACGCCCCTCTTGGCTGCCTCAACCTCTATGGGTGTCCCATGCTCGTCGGAGCCGCTGACAAAGACAACCTCCTCACCCTTCAGCCTGAGATAGCGGGCGAAGACATCGGCCGAGAGTTCAGAGCCTATAAGCGTCCCTAGATGCGGGATTGAGTTGATGTAGGGCCATGCACCGCAGACAATCCACCTTCCTAGAGGAGACCACCTGACCCCATAGATGCAGGCTCTCCCTTATAAACAATTTCCCGGGACACCCGATGCTAAACACCCAGAATAAAATTTATTCTTAAATCTGTCTATCAGATGTATTCGGCGATAGCGATGGGGAGGGCCCTGCTAGATATCCAGGGGGTGAGGAAGTCATTCGGGGGCGTCTTGGCGCTTCGGAATGTAAACCTAGTTATCGAGGATGGTGGGATAGTAGGCCTTATAGGGCCTAACGGAGCTGGCAAGACCACCCTAATAAACGTCGTAAGCGGATTCATCAAACCTGACGGCGGCAGGATAATCTTCGACGGCCGAGATATTACAGGCCAGCCACCCCACAAGGTTGCGAGGGCTGGCGCCAGCAGGACATTCCAGATACCGAAAATATTGAGGAACCTCACGGTTGAGGAGAACATCAAATCAGCCCACCTCATGGCGGAGGAAGTTGAAAACCTTGAGAGGGGTCGCCGGCTTCTGAAAATTTTCGGGCTTGAAAGGCTTCTGGAACACCCTGCAAAAAGCCTGTCGGGAGGGCAGCAGAAGCTACTCGAGTTCGTCAGGGCCGTCGTCCATGGCGGCCGCCTCATCATGCTAGATGAGCCGGTCGGCGGAGTCCATCCCGACATGATAGGTCTGATGGGTGAGGTGATAAGAGACCTGAACAGGGAATACAACATCACATTCCTCATCGTCGAGCATAACATCCCCTTCGTCTCTGAGATATGCGGGAAGATATTTGTGATGGGTGAGGGCTCCGTCATAGCTGCCGGTGCGGTTGAGGAGGTTTTGGAGACCGAGGCCGTTATCGAGGCCTACCTAGGTGGTGGAGATGCTAGTGGTTAGAGATTTAGTGGCTGGATACGGCGACATACCCATAGTCCGCGGAGTAAGCCTAGAGGCACGGAAGGACGAGATCACTTCGATCATAGGCCCTAACGGAGCCGGCAAATCAACCCTCTTGAAGGCCGTCTTCAATCTTATCAAGCCTAAAGGGGGGAGGGTCTTGATAGATGGTGTGGATGTGACGGGGCTTCCACCCCACAAGCTCGTCAGCCTAGGCGTCTCATTCCTTATGCAGAGAAGGACGATCTTCCCTGAGCTGACTGTGGAGGAGAACCTTGAGATGGCCCTCTGGAAGATGAGGAGGAATCTGACTAATAGGAGAGAACGTCTTGAGAGGGTTTACGAGCTCTTCCCGGCTATAGCGAGGCTCAGGGGTAGGCCGGCCTACCTACTCAGCGGTGGGGAGCAGAGGCAGGTGGAGCTGGCCCGGGTCTTCCTTCAGGAGCCTAAGATAGTTCTGGTGGATGAGCCCACTGTAGGGCTTTCCCCAAAGGCCGCCTATGGAATATACGAGATGCTGACGATGATGAAGGGTGAGGTGGCGGTGCTTATGGTGGACCAGAACATAAGATACGCCTCCCAGTTTTCTGACAAGCTCTATGTTATGGTTAACGGCGTGATAACGATGGAGGGGTCTGGGGAGACGTTATCCAGCTCCCTAAAAGAGATAGTGAAGTCATGGCTTCGGTACACCTAGGGTTCGGCCCCGCCTATTTTGGAGAAGCCCCACCAGCCCTCTAGGCATGAAGAGCCCCACCACCACCAGTATCAGACCTATGACGGTGAGACGTACTGGAAGCTGTGTGGTGAAGAGAATCTCGAAGGCCGTGGTGATGACGAGTGAGCCTATCAGGGGTCCTAAAACTGAGCCGGACCCTCCGAAGAGGGCCATGGTGGCTGGTGCGAAGATATTCTTCAACCCGAATACGGTGTCGGGGTTTACGTAGCTTGTGTAGAGTACATATAAGGGGCCGGAGATGGCTGGGAAGATAGAGCTTATGGCCAGCGCCTTCAGCTTGAGGCTGTATGTGGCGAGCCCGTAGGATTCGGCTGCTTCTTCATCCTCCCTCATGGTTTTAAGGGCTAGCCCAAACTTCGACTTTGAGATGGCGTAGTATGTCACTATCGTGGCGACGGCTAGTATGTAGAGGCTGTAGAATGCCGGCAGATGCATGTCGCCTAGGTTGACGGATATCCCCTCCCACCCTCCTGTCACCCAGTCGAGGCTGTAGGCCAGGCTATAGGAGAGGAGGGAGAAGCCTAGGGTTATTATCGTGTAGTAGGCGCCCCTAGTCCTGAAGAATGGAGCCCCCACCGCCAGTGAGAGTGCTAGCGAGAAGAGGCTTGCCGTGGCTGTGCTGGCCAAGATGTTGTAGCCGTTTTTCAAGAGTATAGCAAAGACGTAGGCTGACCAGCCGAATATTGAGGCGTGGGCGAGGTTAACATACCCAGTATTGCCCCGCAGAATATCGAAGCTCAGGGCCAGGATGATGAAGACCAGATACAGATTCATCAAAGCCCTTTGGTAACCTGTGGCAAATAGCGGCAGCACTAAGAAAATAGCCGCCACCACTGTGATAGGCATAGCCCTTAAAAGAAATCCGCCGTCCAGCCTCAAACCCTCTCAGCCCTCTTTCCAAAGAGGCCCTGAGGCCTTACCAGCAGTATGATTATTAGGATTGCCCACGCAACCGTGAAGGACCATGCGGGGCTGTAGAATGAGACGTAGACTTCGGCGAGCCCGAGGATTATGGCGCCTAATAGAGAGCCCAATATGCTCCCCATACCGCCCAGTATAACTATGGCGACGGCTTTGGCTGTGATGGGCAGGCCGACGTAGGCGTCAACCCCCCTTATCATTATGAGGAAGACCCCTGCGGCGGCTGCCATGGATAGTCCGAGGCCGAAGGTTAGTGAGGAGATTCTGTTGACATCTATACCCATAGTGAGGGCTCCCTCCCTTTCCTGAATTGTGGCCCTAATCGCTTTACCTGTGAAGGTCTTTCTGAGGAATAGGTGGAGACCGACCGCTATAGCGGTCACAAGCACCAGCGATGCGATACGTGTTGAGGATAGGGTTAGCGCCCCAAGCCTAACCGGTGGAAGGGAGTAGGAGACCCCGAACTCCCTCGGGACAGCTATAAACGCCACATCCTCGATAATCAGGGCCACACCCAGAGTCACCAGCAGGGGGGCCCACTCTATAACCTCGGCCGGCTTCTGCCTCAGGGGCCTTATCAGGAAACGCTCGAAGAGGTAGCCGGAGGCGAAGAGCAGGGGGATAAGGACTGCGAGCGTCGTGAAGGGGTTGAAGGTGCCTGCTGTAAACTGGTAGAGGAGGTAGACCGCCAGTGCGCTTAACATGGCGAACTCTCCGTGGGAGAGGTTCAGTATCCTAGCTACGCCGAAAGTGACCGTCAACCCTACGGATAGGAGGGAGTAGATGCCGCCGAGCAGGAGCCCGGCGAGCGTCAACTCCAGCAGGGCCAGTGGTGTAAGCATGTGTCAGCCGTCTTCTATGGCCATGGTGTCGGATATACGTGCTCTACGGTTCTTATTTCAGCCGGCCAGATGACCTGGAACTTCCCATCTATTATCTGGACCGGGAACGCCCTGATGGTGCCGACATTCGTGAACGGCCCAAAGTCCCTGCCCGGCATGGTTGGGCCACTTATAGTCATGATATGGGTTTTGTCGAGGGCAGCAATCAAATCGTCTGGGCTTAGGCTTTCAGCCTTCTCTATGGCTGCGGCCACCACCTCCAGAGCCTGCCAAGTCACCGACGCCCATGGATACAGGTCGTTGGCGAGTCCGGCCCTCCTCATAGCCTCAAGCCAGAATTCACGGCCGAAATAGCCGTCGTATGTGATGCCCTCGGTCCAGAACCACTCCCCAGTGAAGTAGTTGACGTTCTCCAGCCCGACCGTGTCTATGAAGGGCTTAGTCAGCTGGGGTACGTGATACTCCCTAGGTCTCAAGCCCTGCTCTAGGGCCTGCTTCACAAAGGCGGCTGCCCCCGGGTTGAGGCCCGCCACGAAGACTATGTCGGGGTCCAACGCCTTCAGCCTTAGAATGATGGCTGTGAAGTCTGTTGTGCCTACGGGGAACTTCTCCTCTGCCACTATCTCCAGCCCTATCTCCGCAGCCTTGGGTTTGGCTCCAGCCATCAAGCCAGCCGCATAGGCCTCATCCTGTATTACGAAGGCTATGGTCCTAGCCTTCCCCTCAGCCTTTATCATATCAAAATACGAGTAGGACCATGTGGATATAAGGTCGATGGCTGAGAAGACATTCTTCAGCCCACGGTTGTAGAGGGGTGGTGCTCCTGCCTGTGTTGTGACCAGAGGTGTCCCGTATCTGGCCACCACATCTATCACTGGAAGGTTTACAGGTGTGCTGTACGGTCCCAGAAGTATGTCGGCCTTGTCCTCCGTAATCAATTTCTCATAAAGCCTCGCCGCCGTCTCCCCCTTGCTCTCGTCGTCGTAGATTATGACTTTGACAGGCAGCCTCATGCCATACTGCTTGACGTAAAGCCCTCCCCGCTCATTCACCATATCCTGCCATGCGAGGTAGAGCTTCTCGAACGGGCCGGCGACTGGGCTGAACGGCCCTGTCTTCGGAACCGTCGCACCGATAATTATCGTTCTGGGCGGTTTAGCCGGCTGCTCCGTAACTGTCCGGGTAATGGTTTGTGTAACCGTCTGGACTTGGCCGCCTCCCACAGTCACAGTCGATACCAGTGTAGATGTGGAGACCTGCGTAACTGATACTGTTGAGGTCACAGTCGAGACAGCCTGGGGTGCAGTAGCTGTTGAGACAAAGTATCCGCCAAGTAGACCAATTATTAGAGCTACAACTATTCCAACCGCCGATAATGCCTTAACCATGCCCGTCTCAACAATATAAAAATATATAAACTTTTACCAAATACGGCCACGTCTCATTCCGCCCATAATCATTTTTTTGTTTCACGATATCGTGCGCCCGTGCTTGGTTTAGTAGTGCATGAATGCCTCTGCGACCAGCATTACAGTCATCCATCTTACTTTCTGGATACGAACTTGAGATTGGCTTCTCAGCAATCCAGCTCCACCATAACCAACCATCCTCATCTAGACATCCTGTCCATGGTCTCTAATCATCATGGCGGCAGATCCCCTAGGTTTTATGCTCCATCATCTATTGTTGAGCTAGATGTTGTGACGGATGATACAGTATTCAGGTGTCTATGAGTTGGCAGTGAGATGGAAACCATACTTTTTAGGTAGAAAGTATTTATCACCGACTTTCACTAAACAGTCATATGAGTATATCCAGCGTGAGGGAGCTACTGGAAGAATTGGATAAGCGTGGCGATGTCTTCAGAGTTAAGCGCGAGGTTGATCCCCGCTCCTTTCAAGTCCCTGCAATAGTGCGTAGGGTTGAGGAGGAGACAGGACAGGCCGTTTATTTCGAGAGACTCAAAGGTTATGGCATGTCTCTAGCATCCAACTTGTACGGCTCAGTCTCTAGATGTGCGTTGGCATTGGGTATAGAGCCCACTGCGGAAGAGGTGGCCCGGTATAGGAACGATAGTAGGGGGAGCGGTGCAGGAATGGCGGGCTGCACCCGATACTCCTTTGGAATGACCGATTACGAGCGTGCCTGCGTCATTAAGCTAAGGAATGCCTTCGAGGAGGGTCTCAAAAGGGCCTCCGAGTTTCCTGTAAAAACAGTTTCATACAGCCCTATTAAGGAAGTGATTTTGAGAGAGGATGTTGATATTCTCAAGACAATTCCTGTTATATGGCATTGTGCAGAAGATGCCGGCCCATTCTTCACATCCGGTATATGGATAACCAAGGACCCGGATACTGGCCAATATGGTATGGGTATCTTCAGGAGTCAAGTCACACCTGAGAGTTATGGACCCAACAGAGCTGGGGTCCTCTTCTCGGTCCACTCCGACACATATGGCCGCCTCCTCCGCTACGAGTCACGGGGTGAGCCTATGGAGGCTGCGGTGGTTTTCGCGTCTGAGCCGGCTGTCCAGCTAAGTGCAGCATTTGCGGCACCAAAAGGTGTGGATGAGTTTGAGCTGGCTGGTGCTTTGAAGGGGTCGCCGGTGGAGATGGTTAAATGCGAGACGGTTGACCTTCTTGTTCCCGCCAATGCCGAGATCGTAGTTGAGGGGGTGGTGCTGCCAAACGTCAGGATGGCCGAGGGGCCTATGGCCGAGTTCACCGACTACTATAGGGAGGAAAAAGCCCCCAAGCCAGTTTTTGAAGCTAGGGCCATAACCTTCAGGAGAAACCCCATCTACCACACCATTATGAGCGGTATGTCGGATGAGCATAGGACCTTATCCGCTATCGTTGGCTGGGGATGGGAGAGGCGTGTGCTGGAGAAGCTGAGAAAAGAGTTTCCCACCGTAAAGGCTGTGGCAAACAACCTAGGTAGCGACCTTTTCCACCTTGTTGTCTCCATGAGGAAGGAGAGGGAGGGAGATGATAAGCGGCTGCTACATTATATAATGGGTCTGGATATATCGGTCTTCTACAAATATGTAACAATCGTGGATGACGACATAGATGTCTACAACCCTGATCAGGTCGAATGGGCTAGGTGTATGAGGGCTGGGACACCTGACAGCTATATAATATTCCATGACATGCATACCCACAACCTAGACCCCATGGGCAGGATTAGCGGGCCCCCAGCCCAGCAAAGACTCACAGTTACAAAATTAGGTATTCTCGCCACCCATAAAGTCGGTGAGAGATATAGGAGACCCGGCCCGCCCGATGATGTTTTGGAAGCCGTTAGGCTGAAGGACTATTCATAGGAGTATTTTCTTAACACACTCTCCAACAATATATCCTCCTTCAAAGCTCTGGAGCCTGCAGCTAGGGCGCCTTGTTTCATCATAGCCGATGTGGAGAGCCTCTCCACAAGCCTCAGAAAAGGTGTCTGGACTGCGTGGAAAAACTTTGTAAGTGGCGCTGTGGCCAGTAGGACCGCTACTGAGAGCAGGTGAATAGTGTAGAAGAGGAATGTTAATGTGGCTTCCTCTGACACTCTGGAAAACTGGGTGGCGAAACCAGTCACAGCAGCTGTGAATAACATGCTAGTAAAAGCTACGTCGGCCAGCCCCCGTCCCCTATTTGCTATCTTTCGTAGAAAATATATGCCCCCGAGGATTAGTAGGATACCGCCTAGGTTCCCAACTATCTTCGGTACACTCGTAAACTCTCTGGGCTCTGCTGTAGGGTAGTAGATGTAAACTAGTGTGGTGGCTATGGCGCACAGTATGAAGCCTGCAAACTGGCTGTAATGGGCCGCCCACCTCCATCTTGAACCGCTTATCACATCTCTGCTGAGAGCCACCCTTGAGAAAATCTCTTTAACAGATGTTACAAGTAACCCTGAAACCCCTATCTGTCTGGCCGACAGTCTGAGTAGGGTGAAGACACCAGCCCTCCGCAGCTGGACTATACGATATGCTATGCCCAGAGCTATTATCAATAAGGTTATGACTGCACCAAGGTCTACGAGCCAGACTGGGTAGAGATCTGTAAGTCTAAGACTCATCCCACACCCTCCCCGCTGGTAACTAATTCGATAGGCTGAACCCTCCGCACAGCAAATATATCGGGTAGGTAGAGGACTTTGGGCCTAGTCCCTGCCTCAGGCCTGAGGGGGAACGGCTCTCCCTTAGGGCTTCGAGATGCTAGATACTTGTTTATCTTGCTATTTGGGTCATCCCAATCCCCGAATATTCGGCATTCTGTGGGGCAGGTTACCACGCAGGCTGGCTCTTTCCCCTCCCTGACCCGGTGTATGCAGAGGTTGCATTTCATCGCCGATGGGAATTTTCGCCTCTTAGCCATGTGATACTCCTCGAAAGGTGTTGGTGTCTCGAAATATGTCTGAGGCCCGTCGGGGTAGAAGATGGCTCCGTAGGGGCATGCGGTAACACATGCCTGGGCGCCGGAACATATCTCCTCATTCACCACCACTATACCGTCTTCTGTCCGTGTTATTGCACCGCTTGGACAGACCTTCATGCAGGGCGGGTTCTCGCAATGCATGCATAGTAGGGGTAGGAAGACTTTGCCTACGTTGGGGTATCTCCCAACCTCTCTCACAAGGACACGGGCGTATAACACATTTGGCGGAGTGCCCTGCTCCTGCTTACATGCAATGGTGCATGCGTTACATCCAATGCAGTAGGCTAGGTCTATCAGCATCCCAAGTCTTGCCACTCACACCACCCTCCAGCTATGCGCGCTATAACATCCATCACAACAACCCTTCCCTCATCCTTCAGACGCGTCTTTAAACCCTGGAGCGCCTCAACATTCATGCCGTCGATGAAGACCGCGTATCGTGGGCTGATTCTGCCTCCGTCTATAAGGGCCTCAGCCAGCGACCCGCCGTTCACGGCACGTATCTTGCGAAGCAACTCCTCTACAGTATATTCGGCGCCGTTCACTTCGATGTCGTTGGTGAAGAATCCGAAGGACCTACGGAGGTCCCCGCTGGCCAGGGTTATTTTCACCCTCATCTCACGCTCTCCCGATGTTCACCTTGGCCGCTGTCTCGAAGACACCTGTAGCCATATCCGTGTAATCCAGCCCAGCTGAGAGGAAGATGTTGTGGTTTATACCGCCAGCAGAGCCAGCTATTGGATGTTGACACCAATGCCCCATATTGGTCATGGCTACGACGCTGGGATGAATCCCCTCAGTTGTCTTGATTGTCGCCTCCCCCTCACCAAACCTGGAAGTTATCCTAACCTTTTCTCCATCCCTCAACCCAAGCTTCTTGGCTGTCTCGGAGTGTATGAGTACGTAGGGTATCTCGGGATGGCGTAGCATTATCTCACGTAGCCATGGGTTAGCCGTGGAGTCGCTGAAAGCGTGCAAGGCGCTTTTATAGTTGATGGCGTATAGGGCGTACTCGCTGTCCCTGTGGATGGGGCTCTCCAGCCATGTGGGTATAGGCCTGAAGTCTGAGAGGTCCCACTTAAGGCCCGTCTCGGCGAAGAACCGCTCCATCTTATATTTAACACTCTGCATAAACTCGTAGTAGACAGGTATTCTAAGCCTTCCATATGGCAGGTAAAGCTCCTCAGGAGTTCTTAGCCTAACCATATGCCCCTTCTCCCTAACACGCTCAAGTGTCCATTCATCACCGAAGTTCGCTCTAAAATACCGGTCTAGAATCTCCTCTATACCATACTTTTTGTCGGGTTCTAGCATGTATTCCGGCTTCTTATAGAGTTCGAAGAAATGGTTCAGGACGTTGTTCCACCTATCTAGGAACTCAAGCCTATCCGCCAGCTCTGTACATATGTCTGTAGCATCCCTCGTATCGTAGAGGGGCTTAACTACGGGCTGCCGGAAACCAGGACCTATCACAAATGGTGCCTCGCTCTCGCACATACTCCACGACTCCAGATATGTGTGGTCGGGCAGGATGACGTCGGCGTAGTCAGATGCCTCGCTGGGATAAACATCTATAGCTACTATAAACCTGAACTTCTCCATCGCCTTCAACACACGCCTAGTCTCCGGCATGTTATATGGTGCGTTGCAGTGTAGGATGAAGAGGGCTTCGGGGTCATAGTTGAGCATATACTTCTGGGGCTCGAGAACCGTTAGAGCGCTTATGTGGCCTCCTCCGAAATGCCCTTGCCCAACGGGCACGAATTCGATGAGATGGGTTGAGTCGGGTGGAAACCTAGGTTCAAACTGCCACTTCTCGATGGGGTTTATAGGCATGCCATGGTGCATCCCATCCTCGCCAGGCCAGATGGCCAGCTGGCCGTAGACAGGGACACCGAGATGCCCCCCGGGTACGTCTATATTCCCTATTACCGTATTGATTAGCTTAAGGGCCATGTTGTCTAGGATTCCATGTTTGTGGGATTGGGCTCCCCTGTAATATTGGACGCAGGCAGGTCTAAGCGGATACTCCCTACCGTTAATTTTTATGGTAGCTCCTATCTGGGCAGCATCCACATACTCCCGAGCAATTCTCCTGATAGTTTTTGAGGGGACGTCCGTTATCTTAGATACCTTCTCAGGAGTCCATTTCATAACCTCATCCAAAAGAAGTTGGAAGGCAGGTGTTCCCACCGAATACTCGCCCTTAAGCGCAGGCTCTACAAGTGTTGGATCGTCATATGGCTTGGCCGTATTATCAGCCAAATCCCATACATAGGGCTTCTTAGTATTCCTATCTCTAACAAACAAGCCATCAGGGCCGACTAGGCACGGCGCGTTGGTATTATTCTTCAAAAAGTCGCGGTCGTATTTATCAAGCTCAACCATCAATACATACATCATACCGAGGGCAAAGGCTCCATCTGTGCCAGGAATTATAGGCACCCACTCATCTGCCTTTGCAGCAGCCACGCTCAGCCTCGGGTCGACCACCACAAGCTTCATCCCCCTCCTCCTAGCATCAGCCATTCTCTTGGCTGAGCCTGAAAGATGTAGGTGGGCTTCGAACCCATCTGAAGCACCCATCATGATAAGATAGTTGCAGTAGTTGAGATCTGGGAATGTGGCGAAGGAGCCGTCAGTCATGGCGTTGACGGGGTGGTATGCGGAGCCGCAATATGTGCCGTGGGCTGTGAAGTAGTTTGGCGTCCCATAGGCTAGAGGCCATCCCCAGCACCACATCCTTTGGAATTCCGCAATCGAGGTAACCAGCTTGCGTGGGTCTTTCCTCCTTATCTTGCCCAGCTCATCCTCCACAATCCCCAGAGCTTCATTCCAGCTCACCTTCTCCCATTCGGGCCTGACCCCTCTCCCCTTCTGCTTATTTACCCTGACCAGTGGCTGCTTGAACCTCGACTGATCATACAACTTCATTATACCTGCGTTTCCTTTGGCGCAGAGCTTACCCATGTTGTCCGGGTCATCCGGGTTCCCTTCAATCTTCACCAGCACGCCGTTAACTACGTGGGCCAATATGCCACATCCATGGATACACATGTAACATTGGGATGGAATCCACCGGTCATCTATACCGATAGAAGACATATTACATATTGGTGTAGAAGCGTAATATATAAATATTAAAATGCTAACATATTAGATTTTTACACCATGCCGATAGTAAAGACCGGCTCTATCCATGGGCAGATGAGGTTGTAGAGGTCAGATAGACTTCGATTCCCCCCACAGCTCGTGGGGGTAAATAGGGGTTTTCACTAGCCTCAGACTGATTCCGGCCCTTTTCAAGGCGTCCTCCACCGCGTTGGCTATGGCTGCTGGAGCGGCTATTGTCCCCGACTCACCCACTCCCTTGGCCCCTACCAGTATGTAGGGTGAGGGCGCGCCCGAGTGTTTGACATGCACGGTTGGGATGGATGTAGAGTCTGGGATAAGGTAATCGGCGAAGGTTGATGCTAGAGGTATTCCGTCCCCGCTGTATAACTGGTGTTCATAGAGCGTGGCGCCTATCGACTGGGCCAGTCCTCCGATAACCTGGTTTTCAACCACCGCTGGATTTATCAATAATCCTGAGTCGTGGCATATGTAGTATGATAATAGCCTTATCTGGAAGGTCTCCAGGTCGACCTCAACGACCGCAACATGGGCTGCGTTCGTGGTTGCGCCTGAAACGTTTATCCTGCCTTTCTCATCCGGTTTACGGGATATATTGGGTGCCTCAAAGACCGCCGATACTTCCAATCCAGGCTCAACACCTTCCGGAAGCGATGACTTCTCGTTGTAGGCAATGCGTGAAACCTCTCTTAAGGATATTTTACGTTCTGGATGCCCCCTCACATAGACACTATGGTTTTCCATGATTATGTCTGCGGGGTTGGCCTCCAAATACCAAGCCGCTATCTTAGCTATCTTATCCTTCAATATTTTGCAGGCGTTTTGGACAGCCGAGCCTATCATGGCGCATCCTCTACTCCCCCACAAACCCGTGCTGAAAGGTGTTGAATCTGTATCTCCGAGAACGACCAATATCTCGTCTGGGTTTACTCCGAATTCCGAGGCGGCTATCTGGGCAAGGGCTGTTGCGATGTTGGTTCCCATGCTAACAGCCCCGGACTTCACCACAATTTCTCCACCGGGAGTTATCGCCACAGATACATGTTCCGTCCCACCCCAGATACCGGTCTGAAACATCAGCGATGGAACCGTTGTCTCGGTGTTTACGGCAAGACCTACACCGACGGCTTTATTCTTATATGCCCCCAAAGAACTCCTCAAATCATAGAACCTTGAGTCTTCGACAACATTTCTCATGGTGTCTGCTGGGCTGCCACTCTCTATCAACGTGCCTCCCACAGACATGAAAGGTATCTCATCATTCCTCACCATGTTGATATCCCTAAGCCTTACTGGGTCCATAGACAATTCATCGGCTACCCTCTCGATTAGTCTCTCCATAACGAAAGCTGCTTCGGGTTGGCCAAACCCCTGTAGGCTCCAAATGGGCACTTGTTTGTAGCTACGCAGAGTATCTCAGCCCTGTAATGCTGGAATCTATAAGGTCCCGGCAGCATACTCGCTGCGACGATTGATGTCCCTATGCTGCTGTGGGGGTAGAGAATTCCTGCACCTATATCGGTCTTTATTCTGTCTATTATGGCCTGAATCTCCCCATCCCGTTTAACGCCGATTTTTACTTGGTGATGTTGTTCTCTAGCGTGGGAGCTGGCTGTGAGATTCTCCCCCCTACTCTCCACATATTTGACCGGCCGGCCGGTAAGAATAGAGGCTATGCAGACGGCGACATCCTCAGGATATAGGAGGCATTTCTGGCCGAAAGCACCACCGACATCCGGGGTTATCACACGAACCCGGTTCTCCGGGATACCTATGGCCTGAGATAATAGGGCTCTCTCAACATGTGGAGCCTGGTTGGAGATATAGACTGTCAGAATTCCGGTTCCACGGTCAAAATATGCCAGTATAGCCCGGGGCTCCAGAGGTGCAGGCGTCACCCTACCTATGTGGAAGGACTTTTCCAAAACCAGTGGTGAGGAGCTTAGCATCGACTCGGGGTCGCCGACTCTATAGTCTAAAGATGCGGCTACGTTGCTGCCCCAATCCTCATACAGTAGTGGTGCACCATCTGCTAGGGCAGATTCAACATCGGACACCGGCTTCAGGGGCTCATAATCAACCACTACCTCCTCAGCCAAGTCTGCGAGAATGTATGGGTCTTCCGAGAGTAACATGGCGACTGGCTCGCCGACGTATCTAACCTTGTCGCAAGCCAGATAGTGGAGGTGGTGGGGCTTGACCCCTCGGAGCGGTATCTCGATCTTAAAAGGTGTTGCTATCTTCTCCAAGTCTCTCCATGTGAAAATCCTGGCGGAAGCTGGGCCTTCAACGCTCTTTAGAATTGCGTGGGGGTAGGTGCTTCGTATAAACCTGCAGAATAGCGTATTCGGTAGTTTGATATCGGCTACGAAACGGCCCTGCCCTGTGATGTGCCGCAACCCCTCCAGAGTTTTCACAGGTTTTCCTATTTTGTCAGCCACAAACTTAGTGGGTGTGTTGAGCTGTTATTATGGTTTTGTTTATGGACTTGCTTTGCTGTTCTTCCAAATACATGTATGCCTGTTATCCTTTAGGTTCTTGGGCAGTGGCCTTAAGGGGGTAGCCGGGCCGGTCGGGCCTTTCACAGCTATGATGTCGAGGTCTTGAATTGTGGTGGTATCGTCCGGCTCTCCATAGCCTTTCGTTACGGGGTGGAGGAGATAATTGCCACCTCAACAACCGAGAATTTTTAGACACCCTCACCGAATAATTATAACCTGAACAGTTCTGCGGCGTTTTTATGGAGCATCATCTCCTTCTCCTCCTCTGGGATGCTCATGGACCTGATGGATTCCATGCATTTGGTGAAGTGGCCTATGGGTGATGGATGGTTGCTTCCCAGCATTATATGTTTGGGCCCCACCAGCTGGTATAGGAAGTTCATGGCTATCGGGTGGGCTGCTGCACCATTCTCATAGAACATCCTCCCTAGATAATGGGCTGGGTTGTGGGCCATCTTCCTCCTCAACTCCTCAAAAGCCTCGTAGAAGCGCACCATCCGACCTATCACGAAGGGCAGGGCGCCGCCTAGGTCTGCCAGCAATATCTTCAGGTCTGGAAGCCTGTCCAGGAGTCCGCCGACGATCAGGTCTGCGATGATTAATGTTGTCTCGGATGGGTATCCCACCATCAGGCCTGTGAGGTTCTTCCTCATGGTTTCGGCCCCCGGTGGGAGGGCTGGGTGTATGAAGACAGGTATGCCATGCCTGGATGCGGCCTCGAAGATGGGGAAATGTCTATCAACCGAGAGGGGTTCGTCACCGTTCACCCTAGTGGGAATGATAACCCCCTTCAAACCCAGCTCCCCAACACCTCTGGCTATCTCATCCACCGCAGAGTCAACATCGTTGAGGGGGACGGTGATCATCCCGGCGAGCCTGTCGGGGTATTTCTCACACGCCCTAGCTATGTCCTCGTTTACGAGGCGGGCCAGCTGTATGGATTGGGGTGGCAGTAGAAAGTCGACCCATGGCTCGGAGATGGACATAACCTGTATATCGAGGCCTCCCGAGTTCATCTCCTCAACTCTGGCGTCTGGGTTATTGGTGGCTTTGGTGCAGCGGAAGATATATCCACGGACGCTCTTCAGCACTGGGACGCCGTCTGCTCCCCTGGCCACCTCCCATCCAAACCTCCCCCCATGCTCCGAGAGAACCTCCAGATATGGGAGCGGATACCAGTGGTTGTGGACATCTATAGGCATATGGCGTAGTCACGAGGTGTCCGAATATAAAATTTCCCCCCCCCCAACAGAATTGTGGAAAAACCTACGGCCCAACATGCTGGGATGATAGGACTGCATTCTAGCCGGGCCGGAGGGCTTTGTACGTCTAACGTCTACCAGCTCATTAGGGGGTGGATGGAGAATTGCTGAAGGAAAATCAACCCCAGCAGAGATATTAAACCACTTACAGCAGGGTGGTCAAGCTCTTATAATCTTTAAATTAGTCTCCCCGAAAGTGCAGACATGTCCCGAATAGGACTCAGCTACGTCAGCCATGCGGGCCCTGTCACCTCTGGGAAGATATTGGAGTCGGCGGTCTTCGCTGAGAGGGTTGGCTACGAGTCTGTATGGGTGCCCGAGCTCTACTATGATAGAGAGTGCCACACCATTTTAGGGGCCATAGCCGTGCAGACAAGGAGGTTGAAGCTGGCGTCATCTGTTGTGAACCCTGTGACAAGGCATTCCAGCCTCATAGCCATGAGCACGGCGACCCTGGACGAGCTCTCTGGTGGTAGAGCGATACTGGGTCTAGGGTCTGGTGGTAGGATAGGTGCCTCCGCCCATGGCATACCCCTTGAGCATAAGGGGATGGTGTATGGGAGCCCGGTGAAGAGGCTGAGGGAGTGCATAATTTTGGTGAGAAGGCTTCTCGAAGGGGAGAGGCTAAGCTACGAAGGTGAATATTATAGGCTGGATGATGTGGGGCTGGAGTTTAAGCCGGTTAAGAGGAGGATACCAATCTATCTTGGGCAGCAGGGGCCGGCGATGATGCGGCTGACGGGTGAGGTGGCTGACGGCGTCATCCTCACGATAATATGCTCTGAGAAGTATATTCTGCAGGCTATACAACATATAGCTGAGGGGGCTTCCAAGGCTGGGAGGTCGATGCGGGAGATAGATATAACGGCCCGTATCGCCGTCTCGATGGCTTCGGACAGCAGGAGGGCTGTGGAGGCTGCCAAGGAGATAGTGGGCCGTGTCCTGATACATCCGGGCTCTATGCCTGTGGTGGAGGCGAGCGGGATAGGCTTGGAGGAGGTTAGACCTCTGAGGGATGCTGTGGAGAAAGGTGACAGGGCTGCTCTTCGTAGGCTGGTGAGGAATGAGTGGGTGGAGATGCTTACGGCCTCGGGGACACCGAGGGATTGCCGTGAGAGATTAGACCAGTATAGGAGGGCCGGTGTCAAACTACCTCTGGTGGTGCCGATAGGGAAGAACTACAGAGAAGTGATAAGGGAGATGGCTAGAGAGCACCGTTGAAATCTTAAATAAATCTCATAAGGTGGAGATGGTATATGGTGAAGGTGTATATCATAGATGGTGGAACATTCACCCAAGACCAATCCATAGCAACCTTCGCTATAGGTGCGGGCCAGAAGATGACCTCCCAGGTTTACAGCGTGTATGTGGACCATCCCGAGGCCAAGATAATCATCGAGACGGGGATGGACCCGGAGATCTGGCCACCGCTCCTAAAGCAGATTCTCGTCCCCAACCAGCGGCCCGAGCAGAGGCTTGATAACGCCCTGAAAAAACTGGGGGTTAAACCGGAGGATATAGACATAGTTATCAACACGCATCTCCACGCAGACCACTGCAGCTTCAACCGGCTCTTCAGAAACGCCACATGGCTTGTCCAGAGGGAGGAGCTTAAGCAGGCATACGTGCCCGAGGTCCATGAGATAACCTATTTCAGGGGATGCTTCGATGTGGGGCTTGAGACGCAGCTCCTCGACGGAGACTATGAGGTGGTGAAGGGTGTCCAGATTCTCGACACCCGAGGCCATACGGCGGGGCATCAGTCGATAGCCATAGAGACCGAGAAGTCGGGTGTATTCCTCATAACGGGTGACGCCAGCATGACGAGGGAGAACTTCTACGGTTCGGAGAGGACAAGCCCCCACGGCTGGCCATGCGCACCGCTTATAGATGCGAGGCAGTATATGCGGTCTCTGGAGAAGATGAAGAGGTTCGTGAGGGAGACTGAGGCGAGGACGTTGAAGACGTGTAACGTGATATTTGGACACGACCACGCAGAGTTCCAAAAACTAAAGCTTGCACCATCATACTATGAGTAGGAGTTCGGAGAGGGATTTTATCACTAGGTCTGCCGGACAGTCGACACCGCCGCCATGCCTATCTATTAGGACAGCCTTCATACCGGCATTTTTTGAGCCTAGGACATCGTTTACTGGGTGGTCTCCAACCATCACACATCCCCTAGGGGTTACACCCAGCAGCTCAGAAACCTTCAGAAATGGCTTGGGGCTTGGCTTCACCTCATCCACGTCATCACCCGCCACGACAACAGCCTCGAAGAATCTCATCAGGTCATAGCGTTGAAGCCGTCTCATCTTGAAGCCGGCCTTGCCATCCGTATTGGTTACCATGCCAAGCCTGTAGCCGAGGCTTAGAAGTGTGGATAGTGTCTGTTCAACGTCTGGAAAGACGGGTGCGGTGTAGTGGCGCCAGTATATTTCGGTCCATTCACCGAGCTGGGTTTTGGAGAATGTGTCAGCCCCATACAACGCCATAATCCTCTCCCAGTAACGGTCTCTATCGTAGATTCGCTGCGCCTCCATCTCCTTCTCAGTTCTCCGGATGAGGTCGGCCACCTCATCCACCGATACGTTGATGTTTAGGCTCTGTAGATGCTGGCCCATGGCTTCAGCTACTTTGATGTGGACGGCTCTCAGCACGGAGGCCGAATCCACCAGCGTGTTGTCGAAGTCGAAGATAAACGCCTTGACACCATGAAGGATATTGTAGCCGTCAACCATCCCAGACACACTATCCCTTGGTTATCTATTCTACTTTTTGGAATGTGTGGTCCGGTGACCGGTTGTTGGGGCTGGAGCTAGCCCATTACGCCGAAGGCGGTGTATATGGCTGAAACAATTCCGAGGAGTATTATCGCCGCCAACCCCATGGCTAGGGCTTCTCTCCTGCTACTGGTTGAGTATTTGTAGTGTTCTAGGGCTGGATATGTCTTTCGCAGCAGGCCCCACACGGCCAGGCTGATGACAGCGCCGAAACCCACCTGGAGGCTGTTGACGGTTAACATCTCCGCCAGAGCCACCTCGAAGCTTAGGATAACCCACTCAACTGTGAAATAGCCTGCCATCATTACCGCCGCACCCGCCAGCACCGCTGCCACCCTATAGAACGGGCCCCGGCCCCTGCCGATATAGCCGACCACGTAGCCCTCCATACCTTTGATAAACAGGGTGAGGGGTGCGAAGAATCCGTAGCCTAGAAGTATGTCGGCCAGGGCTGAGCCTATACCGCCGGCCAGAAAACCAACCCGGGCCCCGAAGACCAGGCCAGCCAGCATAACCATCGCATCGCCGATGTTGAAAAAACCTCTGGTGGGTGCGAAGGGAATAACTATGAGCATGGTGGTAGCGGCTGTCGCAGCGGCCATCACGGCTGTGACAGCAACCTCTCGGCTGTCGGGCATGGTTCTCCGTCATCCATTTAGAATATATAAGCTATTACCTACATATAGGTCCGTGCCATTCATATGCAGTAGATGTGGTAGGGTCTGGTGGGGAGGCCGATGGATATGCGGGATATGTGGAGGCATCATCATACACAGGCCTGAGATTAGACCCTCACGCTATGAAGAGCTGATAGACAGTAAGGCCGGCGGCATCTGGCGTTATGGCCTACTGCTTCCGGAGATACCTCAGCCATGGCGTATAAGTCTGGGCGAGGGTGGGACAGCACTCCTCAAGGCGGGAAGGCTGAGCCTCCGGATGGGCATTAGGGATGTTTACCTGAAGAACGAGACAGCGAATCCTTCAGGCTCCTTCATAGATAGGGGTGTGGCGGCGGAGATCTCCTACGCAGGCTCCAGAGGCTACAAGAGAATCGCATGCTTTAGCCGGGGGAACCTAGGCGTCTCAGTAGCAGCATACGCTGCTAAGACAGGCTTCGAAGCGATGGTCTACGCACCACCCTCCATCGAGAGGGGTAAGCTCTACCTACTGCTCGCATACGACGCCCACGTTTTCTTCACAGAAAGAATGAGGAGGGGGGAGGTGGAGAGGCTCAGGAGAGATGGATACTACATAGTCGAGAGCACCAGCCCCTACTTCCTCTCAGGCCTCAAAACCCTCGCATATGAGTTGGCTCTCCAGACAGCCCCCCAATACGTCGTCTTCCCTGTGGGAGAGGGGGGAAACCTGTCGATGTTCTGGGAGGGGCTGAAAGACCTCCGGGATGCAGGGGTCTCAAACATGATGCCACGCCTAGTGGCTGTCCAGTCCGAGGGCTGCATGCCGATAGTCAAAGCCTACAATAGCGGCGGAAAACCTGTCTGGAAAGGGCCGATAAGGACCATATTCGCCGATATAGCTGTCCCCAACCCACCCCTGGGAGAGCTGGCCCTCCAATCCCTGAAGGAGTCGAGGGGGTTGGCTGTAGCCGTCAGCGATAGAGAGATTCTGGAGGCCACGAGGGATTTGGCCAGGATGGAGGGGTTGCTGGCTGAGCCGGCGGCCGCATCCACTGTGGCTGCGCTCAAGAAGCTACGTGATGAGGGGCTGGTTGGCTCCGACGTATCTGTGGTCTGTGTGATTACTGGTACAGGGTTGAAGGAGCCCTACCTGGGTGGGCCGATAGGGAGGGCTGCCAGAAGCATAGCCGCACGGGCTAGAGCATCATCCAGGATAGGGGTGACCAAGTCGCGGATACTAGAAATCCTCGGCGAGAGAAGCCTGCACGGATATGGGATAAGAAAGGCTCTAGCATCCAAGTACGGCATCAAGATTTCGACAGCCTCAACATATCAACATCTAGCCGAGCTTGCCGATGCCGGACTAGTCACCTACATACCAGTCAAACATAACGGCAGGATGCGGATAATTTATGAGCTGACATCTTCCGGGAGACAGATACTCCAGCACCCGGTAGGAAATCCAAGCCGACACACCGTGTAGCAGGAGGTAAGACCTTTCAGCATGTTTCTACCTTTTCGAGGATGCTATGCATCCGAACACAGCCATCAAGACAGGCGGCTCTACAGCAGTATTGAAAGCTTATATAAATCGTGAGGAGTGAGGCGTTTATGCGCATCAAGATTATCAACCCCAACACAACAGAGAGCATGACAGAAGCTATTAGAGAGAAGGCCCTGAGATATGCGAGGCCGGGAACGGAGATAGTGGCCGTCAACCCATCCACAGGCCCCGCATCAATAGAGAGCTACTATGACGAAGCTCTTGCCACCATAGGGGTGCTGGAGGAGGTTAGGAGGGGTGAGGCTGAGGGCTTTGACGGATATGCAATAGCATGCTACGGAGACCCGGGGCTTTATGCCGCCCGTGAAGTGGCTAGAGCACCTGTTGTCGGAATAGGCGAGACATCGATGCTCATGGCATGCACCCTCGGCTACAAATTCTCCATAATAACGATATTGGATAGATTCATCGGCCCCGTGGATGAGATGGTGAAGAGATATGGTCTCACAGAGAGATGCGCATCCATACGGGTCATTAACACCCATGTCCTTGACATAGAGAAGGGTGGTGAGAAGATTACAAGGCTGATGATTGAGGAGGGCAGAAAAGCTGTAGCCGAGGACAGGGCCGAGGTACTGCTCCTCGGATGTGCCGGCATGGCCGGGCTTGAGGAGTCGATGGAAGAGGCTCTAGGCGTCCCAGTGATAGACGGGATAGTGGCTGCGGTCAAGATGCTGGAGGGGCTTGTGGACTATGGGAAGAAAACCAGCAAGATACATACCTTCAGATATCCTGAGAAGAAAGTGGTTCGTGGTTTTCCCACTCTGCACGGTTTGACGCGTTAGACAACTGCCAGCCGGGGAGGGGAATTGCACCCCTGTAGAGCAGGTCTGCAGCCTGCCGCCTAGCTGCTCGGCCACCCCGGCTACCTATTTCTATTGGCTGGTGGTTTTTGAGTTTATGGGTTCGGCCGGCCTGGTGGCTAGAAATACGTATCCTATGAAGCCCACCACGAAGAAGAAGAAGAGGGTGATGAGGAGTATGGGGATTTTTACGGCCAGCTGGGGGTCCAGCCACGTTATGAGGCCTAGGAACCATAGGGTGTAGAGTATGGAGCCTAGGATGCTGAGGGCTATCAGGGCTCCGCCCAGTATCTTCGCCGCAGCCACGGCCTCTCAGGTTTTACGGCCTGAATTTAACGTGTTAATCCCGGTCCAGGCCGGGGTTTTGCATGGTATGGTGTGATGTATGCTTGGTTGGAAAATGGTTATACGTGGGGTGTTTTGGGTTTTTGGTGGCTTGACTGGTTCTAGCAGGCGTGTGGAGCTGGAGCTGAGGGGTAGGAGTCTGGAGGTTTTCCTCTATCTGGTGCGGAAGGGTGGGCCTGCGGGTGTTAGGGAGGTTCAGAGGGCCCTAAGCCTCTCCAGCCCCAGCGTCGCCCTCCACCATCTGGAGAAGCTTCACAGCCTTGGCGTTGTGAGAAAGGATGAGACAGGGGCATACCAAGCCGTTGAGAACGTGGACATCTCCGTCCTCCAGGCCTTTGTCAGGGTTGGGAGGCTTCTCCTCCCGAGGATGATGTTCTACGCAGCCTTCTTCACCACCTTCACATCCCTGTATCTGGTCTTCGAGATTGGGCGTCTCAACCCCTACGCCATATCCCTCGGGGTTGCCGCATCGGCTTTCACATGGTTTGAGGCTGTTAGGGCTTGGAGGAGGAGGCCTTGGTAGCTGTTCTAGTTTGTGGATTTATGAGCTGGGGTGGATGCTGTTGGATGGGATGAAGAGCCTCGCAATACCTCTCCTGCTGGGCGTGCTGCTGGCGGCGGCCCTATTCCAGATAATACCTAGGCCGGAGGAGCAGGCCTTCCAGCCGGCGGCGGAGCATCCCATGAAACAGTTTTCAACCATAACCGTGACTGAGATGGCTGAGATGGCACCAGCCTACATGACTGGTGAGAAGGCTGAGATGGTCCCTACCTACGGAGGGTATGGGTTTCCGGTGGTGGCGGGTCTGTCGGCCGTTGTGGCCGTCGCAGCCTATCTCCTTTCAAGGCGGATGGTTTAGGCTGCCGGAGCCTTCATCTCCTTATAGCGCATCCTCAGCTGGGAGAAATCGGAGTTCATCCTCTTGATGGAGGTGTATGTTTTCGCCCTGTCTATGGCTTTTTCGTACTCCCTACCCCTTCTCTTGAGATACTTCTCTATACGGTCCAGCCAGAACCTTGCGCCGTAGGTTAGGAGGGATGTGGTGAGGAGTCTCATCAGGAGGTTGTCTCTCCCTATCCTCCACGCCACGGCCTCAGCCATCCTCTTGGTGTTTCTCCAGCAGACGTATATGAGGGCGGCCTGCGCTGGTGTCAGCTGGCCGTAGACATCTGTCAGGACGTTGGTCCCCCTTAGAGCTCCAAGGTTTACGAGGCTCATGGGCGTGACTGTGAAGAGGAGGTTCTCATACATCATGTAGTTTATCAGCCCTATCGTATCCCAGCTATCCTCCTCGGTCTCGCCCTCCTGCCCCAGTATTATCGTGTATGCCGGTATCCAGTAGGCGGCGTTATAGACACGCTGGGCCTCCACCACTATCTCGGACCATGTCCCATCCACACCCACCTTCAACGGCTTAGCCTTATTCACCATATGCTTGAGGACCAGTCTGTCGCTACCGGTCTCCAGCCCTATCTGGACACCTATATGCCTTCCCGGCCCCGCCCCAACTATCTTTGCAACGCCCATGGCTGCCTCAGGGTCTGCGGCCACGGGTGCAAGGGTTGCATGCATGGGGTTGGCGTGGGCTACACCGTCAAGCCCCAAGACTGTTCGGTAGAGCCTGAATATCTCCTCCTTATTGGGCCAGAAGTTGGGGTCCTTCACCATGTATGCCCACTGGTTATCCGTTACAAACCATGCGTTGCTGATGCCGGCCCTCCTGTTAACCATCACCTCCTCGGCCACCTTCTCAGGCGGGTAGTATCTAAGCGGCCTGGTGGTTACCTCGCAGAAGTCGCAGTCTATTCCGCAGCCCCTCATTATCTCCGCCTGCCCGCTTATGGCCGGGTTGACTATCGTCGGTATATCGGATATCTTCGGTAGCCTATACTTGGATGCTGGGTTTCTGCATATAAAACGTCCTCCGCCGTCCTTCATGTATCTTATGAAGGGTCGGCCGTATGAGTCGAACTGTGTGGACTTGTAGCCATGCATAAACATGGTCTTGTCGATATCCCCCTCTATCAGCTGCTCGAAGAGTAGGTGTATGATGTCGTCCATCTCACCCTGCACAACATAGTCTATCTCTAACCTCTCAATCATCCAAGGCCTGTGCTCAAACTCCCACTCGCCAGACCCACCCAGCAAAACCTTGGCCCTGGAGCCTGAGTTCTTCTTAGCTACGGCGATACTCCTCATCAGCCCTTCGAACTCCTCCGTCACCCATGACTTCTCCCTCCCCGCGTTGTTGAACATTAGGGTTAGAGGCCCAAGCCCGAGGGGGTCCATCGTGTTGACGCCGATTATCTTGGTGTCCGACTTGATGAAATGGTGGACGAAGCGTGGATGGGCCACAACAACCTTAAGCTTAGATTTCTTCACCAGGCAGGCCTCTATCTTTCTGATGGCGTAGGGAGCTAGGACCGCCCTCCCATACTCATCGTAGGGTGCGTCCGGCAGGGAGAGGTATCGGTAGATGGGGCCTGGGACATACCGCACAGGCGCGCATGGGAGAAAGCTGAGTAGGGGGAAGTTATGAAAAAGATGGCCGAGTGATGGGTCGAAAGTGAGTACTACCTCAGTCATCTATTTAGCATGGCATATGAGGCCGATATTTAAGCAATATCACCCTAAAAACATGAGGTCAAAGAGTATTTTTTAGAAGGATAGCTGAGGCTCACCCATGGCCGGCATCTCAAAACTTCTCCAGAACCCGCCTATGTTCTACAAGTCGCTGGAAAGCGATGACCGGATAAGGCGTGGCATACTAGTCCTGGCCCTGGCTACATCCTCATCAATAATTCTCTCACTGATATACTACCAGGTGAAAACCGTCTACGAGATCTTCCTCCCCTCACCAATCTCTCTAGATCTCAACGTGCTGCATACAGACTTTCTCATCATGTCAAACCTAACCGCCATATTCATCACATCGGTCGTTCTCATCGGCGTAGGCCGGCTGGCGGCGAAGATTGTAAGGGGTAAGGATGTAAGCTTGAAGGCTTTCGTCAGCGCCATCTTCCACAGCTTCTTCTTGCTATTCATTCTAAACGTCGTCTCAGCCCCCCTAATACTGGCGGCCCCCTCGGAAAAGGTCTACGTTATCGGAGCCGAGCTGGAGAACGTAGTCTTCTTCAACATAACCCTGACGGGATATACCCCGTCGGGCGAGATGGTCAACATAACCCGAGACGTTTTAACAGTCTCAAGACTGGACGTGGAGAGAGCAGCAACGGACGGCACGAGAATCAGCTCATCACTTGTGGACAGGAAAAGGTTCGAGGAGATTATTCAGGGGTCGGCATCCAACATAACCATGACCGGTGTCTCAGGTGCAGAGACAGAGCTGGACCATGTGAGGGTCGTCACCCTAGCCTTCGACGACTACGTGGCCAGGAGGACCGTCCTGAGCGACATACTTGTGGTAAGCGAGGGTGTTGACCTACCCTATCTGGCAACCCTCCCAGGCATAAACACGGTCCGAAACATAGTTTGGAGGGTGATGCTTGTTCTTGGCCTCTACTGGTCCCTCAGGGCCTTACATCTGATCTCCCGTAAAGTCAGCATCCCCGTCGCTATACTGTCCTATCTTATCCTGGCGAACTTTGTCCCCGCACCATTCTAATGGTCCCTAGACAGTATACGCCCCTCCGCATCAATCTCTCCCCGGAGAATCCTTGAGGTGGAGACCGGCTGTCCGTCGGCGGCGAGGACCAAAGGTGTAACAATAACCTTCAAAGGCTTAAGCATCCTTTCAACCCTTCTAGAGTTTATCTCGAACGCCCTCTGCTGGGTTGTAGGGCTTACCACAAGAAGCTCTATGGACGGGTCTTCAACAGTGGGGCCGTAGGGGTCTTCCAGCCTCACTATCCTACATCTTCCAAGCCAGCCATGCTGGGCCAGGATTTTCTTCAGGGATTCCTCCCTCTCATGATACATCCTCACCCTGTGGCTCTTCCCCAGCTTAGCCACCAACTCATCGCCTGCAAGACCTATCACAACATTTTCGGCGTTTCTAAAGGCGGTCAGCATCAACATCAGATGTCCTACATGAATCACCTCAAAGGTTCCGCCTATGGCAGCCAGTAGAAACCTTTTAGTCGGCTCCTCAGCTTTCGAGAGCTCCTCCAAAACCTCCTCACCGGTCATCCTTACCTCGCTCAGGATAACCATAGCCTCCCCGAGGGGGATGGACAGCTTCAGACTCAGCTCTTCAGGGCTTATCGAGGGGTTCTCTGGAAGGATTCTATCCCTAACAAAGGCTTTATGGGCATGATATAGGGGGAGAGCCTTAACAGTCTCCACAAGGATACCCCAGTCCAGCGTCTTCCCCACCCTGGACATAACTCTCCGGATAGAAAGCAACAGCTTGAATATTATGTTGAGACGGGAAAGCTTATAATACGAGAATATGCGGTAGAGATGGATATGGCGGAGTCCAGCTCCTCGGAGACACTGCTGGCGGAGGCCGAAGAGGAACTCCTGTTCTGCGAGCGGATGATAGCATCGGAGTCTAGACTTGAATTGGTGGTAAGAGTCCTCGAGGAGATAAGGGAGAGGCTGACGTCAATCCAGGAGTTGGACATCCACCACACCTAGAGGAGGAAGAACCTGTTGGACCGTGTCAACATACTCTACCACCGGGCCAAAACCCTCCTAGACATGGGTGAGGAGACTAAAAGCCTCCAGGACGGGGGCACGAAACGCTAGAGGGTGGATACTTTGGAGGATATTTTAGATTACGCAGTTGACCTAGGGAGGAAGTTAGGCGCCACATATGCGGAGGCCCGATACCAGAGAGACATAGGCTCCGAGACCCTCCTGAAGAATGGCGTCCCCGAGGTTACTGGAGAGAGTGTCAGCTCCGGCATCTCGGTGAGGGTTGTATACGATGGATGCCTGGGATTCGCATCCACAAACAAAACTTTGAGGAGGGATGTGGCGGAGGCTGTCCGGGACGCCGTGGCGATGGCGAGGTCGGCGTCGAAACATGTCAAGAATAAGGTTGTGATGGCTGAAGCTCAGATGGCAAGGACGAGATATGAGGCACGTCCACGGGTTAGATTCGAAGCTGTAGATGTGAACTCTAGGCTAGAGCTTTTGAAGGAGGTTGACACGGCGGCTTTGGATGCGGCCTCCAAGATGGGTGTGAAGCTTCCCACACGCATGTTTGATGTGGGGAGCTGGGTGACTGAGAAACATATAGTCAACAGCGACGGTGGAAACCTTCGGAGCAGGGTTTTCCGTGCCACATTCAACTACACAATAACAGTCTTCAGCCAGCAACATGACACAATTCAGAGATTCGAGAACCTGGGTGAGGCGAGGGGCTGGGAGGCTGTTGAGAAGTGGAATATGCCTTCCAAAATCTATGAGGAGGTGATGGACACTTCCAGAGCGCTCACAACCGGTAAAGCACCCCCAGAAGAACCCGTCAACCTCATCCTCGGCCCCGAGATAGTGGGGCTTGTATGCCACGAGTCATGCGGCCACCCAGGCGAGGCTGATAGAATGCTGGGCCGTGAAGCCGCCCAGGCTGGTGAGACATACATCAAAAAAGAGCTATTGGGAACGGCGATAGGCTCCGAACATGTGACGGTGGTCGACGACCCATCAATACCCCACTCCTTCGGATACTATCTCTACGACGAGGAATGCGTTAAAGCCCGTGAAAGAGTTCTGATAGACAGGGGGGTTCTGAGGGAGCTACTCCACAACAGGGAGACCGCTCCGGTCTTCGGGGTGGAGAGCAACGGAGCCTCAAGAGCCAGCTACTACGACCGTGAGCCTATAGTGAGGATGGCCAACACGTATATGAAGCCGGGTGACCACAGTTTTGAGGAGTTGCTCGAGCTGGCGGGCGAAGGCCTCTACATACGCTCCTACCAGGAATGGAACATAGATGACCGCCGCTGGAACCAGAGGTATGTCGGCGTCGTGGCCTACAGGATTAGAAACGGCGAGCTGGCCGAGATGGTCCGGGACCCTGTGGTGGACCTTACGACAAAGGGGCTATACTCATCCGTGATGGCTGTGGGAGAAGACCTTTCATTCTCGGCAGGATACTGCGGTAAGGGAGACCCCATGCAGGGTATACCGGTCTGGTTCGGAGGCCCCTCAATCCTCCTGGGAAATGTGAGGGTCGGGACCAGAAGGGGTGGTGGAGTTGGCTGAGGATGACCTGGAGCTGAGGAGGCTGCAGCTGAGACGGCTAATGAGGATGGCCCTAGCGGCTGAATCCAAGAAGCCGGCCGAGCCAGAGCGGAGGGAGCCCACCGCCGATGAGATTGTGAGGTCCAGGCTAGGTGAGAGGGGTGAGGAAGTCCTGAATGCCGCCTACGAGCAATACCCCGAGGCCACAGCCAAGATAGTGGAGCAGCTGGCCAAACTCATCAAAGAGGGGCAGATAGACACGGTCATTGACGGGTATATGCTCTACAGCCTCTTCAGAAACCTTGGCCTGCGGGTTAGGATAGAGACTAGGATAAAGTATCTTAAAAGGGGTGAGGTGAAGGATTTAAGCGAGTTCTTCAGGCAGAAGCTTTGAAGGCTGGCGGGTGTTTCAATCCTTAAATACACTTATATCCCAGCTAAAGCCGTCTCCGATAAATCATGTCTGAGCGCTATGAGATACCCGAGGACCTGCTGTACACCAAAGACCATGAATGGGTGAGGGTTGAGAAGAAATACGCTGTGGTGGGTATCACCGATTACGCCCAGAAGAAGTTGCGGGAGATTGTGTATATAGAGATGCCCAACGTCAATACGAGGGTGAGGCAGCGGGAGGTTCTAGGCACCGTAGAGTCTGTGAAAGCCACCTCGGACATCTACTCACCCGTCTCGGGTAGGATAGTGGATGTTAACTCGAAGCTGCTGGACCATCCAGAGCTCCTCAACGACTCACCCTACAAGGATGCGTGGATAGCCAGGATAGAGCTGGCGGACCCCTCCGAGCTGGATAAGCTCATGGACGCCGACGAATACGCCAGATATATCGAGGGGTTGGAGGAGGAGATGGAGGAGGGGGAGTAGGGGAGATGGTTCTTGTGAGGGTTCAGCGGGTCACAGGATACACAGACCCGGAGACCGCCAGACCCGGGAAGATAATCGAGATGGTGGAGGTTAGGAGAACGGGACTATCGGTGAAGACATCCGGACTCGGGGATGAGACGGTGATGGTCCAGCGTCTTCTCCAGACGGCCATGATGCAGCTCCAGTCCATGGGGCTGATGCCCATCTCCAGAGAGATGCTCTTCCCGAAGATAGTCCTATACCTGACGGAGGAGGAGTACGACCTCCTAAATGTCAAGCTGGAGGTGAACGAGGTGTACGAGGTCAGCTTCAAAGACGGCCAGATAGCTTTCAGCCGTCCAGTCGGCTTAGGATAGCCCCAGCTCCTCGAGGGTGTGGAGAAACCTCTCAACCACCGTGAAGCCTGCCAGAACCGTCAAGACTGCCGCCGAGATGTTAAGGGCCTGCGGATAGATATACGCCGTCAAGGTGGCCACTATAACTATCAGAAGCCTCACACCCCTCTCACCCAAACCCACATCAGCCAGCCTAACACCCAGCGACTCACCCCTAGCCCTAGAATAGCTCACCAGCATGGAGGTGGCCAGCATAAGCAGGGCCAGAAGAGGTTGGACAACCCCGGTCAGGAGATATCCAACAGCCACAAGGGTGTCGGAGACCCTGTCGGCGACGGAGTCTAGGAACGCACCAGCCCTAGACAGCCTACCCGTCCGCCTGGCCAGAGCACCGTCCAACATATCGAGAAAACCCCCGGCCATGAGGGAGGCGGCGGCAGCGAAAAGCCAGGCCCCACCCAACCAGTAGAAGAATACGGAGAGACCTGTGAGGAGGAGGCCGGCTAGGGTGAGCTGGTCCGGGGTTACGCCGCCGGCCGCCAGCCTGTCGGCTAGGGGTGTTAGGATTGTCTCCAGCCTTCCACGGGCAACCCTTCCCAGGGCCATCGGAGGTGGGTTGGAGGCCGGCTTATTTACTGTTTAAATAGGCAGAGTCCAGCTGCTGGACTTAAGAGGGGTCGCAAAGATCTAAAACCGACAGTTTTGGTGCCCGTATCATCATCGACGGAGCATCTCACCCGCCTATATAGTGGGGCCGCTGGGATTTGAACCCAGGATTGCCAGCGCTCCGGCAGGCCACATCCCCAGGCTGGAGTCTTAGACCATGCTAGACCACGGCCCCGACGGCCTATCTGGTGGATGGCGCTCTATATATTTTGGACCGTCCCTCTTCGTGGGTAAAATCTGTACAAGATATAAATAATGCAGAGGGGCAGACCTGCCATGGAGAGGAAGGCTCTAATTGTTTTGGTGGCCGCCGTGGTTGCGGCGGTGGCTGCTGGCTCTATCCTGTTATTGGGCGGGCCTGCGCTAGAGGTCCACGACGTAAGCGTTAGGGCTGGAACCGGCTCCCTCGCAGTCTTCCTAACGATTCACAACCACGGCCTCTTGGGTGACTGCCTTGTAAATGTGAAGGTCTTACACCCCGAGGGCTTGAGAGCCGAGCTTCATAGAACGGTTATGGATGCTGGAGGTGTGATGAGGATGGAGAGGGTTGACAAGATATGTGTCGGTGGGCTGGGCGAGGTGAAACTGGCAGGGCTTGAGGAGGGCGGGCTACACATAATGGTTGTGGGCGGCGACGAAGACGTTCATGAAGTCATGCTGGAGCTGGTCTTTGAGAGCGGTAGAACAATAACCGTCAAATCCGGTGTGGGCGGAGACCACAGCCACTAAGGCTGGAACTGCTCCGGCACGGTCTTATAAGGCCGCCGGAGACGTACAAAACTAAATAAAACCTAGAACCAGCATGCTTTAGGCCCAGGTGGTATAGCCAGGTTAGCATCGCCGGCTGTCGCCCGGCGGACCCGGGTTCAAATCCCGGCCTGGGCGGAAGCCTATGCTGTGGTTCCACGCTATGAATGGTATTCTACCCCATTATTCTATCTAGCTCTAATCCTTATGTTGTGGGCATCTAGTTCAACGACCCATTTCAGTATTAAAGAAAACTTAAATAAGATAAAAAAGTCCCTTTAATAATATGAGATATGTAGGTAATAGAATAACTAAGTTTAGTGACCCTCCTCTCCTTACTGGGCGGGCAAGATATGCGGGTGATATAACACCACCTGGAACGCTCTACGCATGTTTCGTAAGATCTAAGTATGCACACGCAAGGATAAGAGGGATAGATACGAGTAGAGCTTCTAGGGTTCCAGGTGTTAGAGCATTAATTATAGGTGATGAATTCCTCGATTACCCTATCTTCCAGCCCATATCCACTAAACCGTATAAACCCTATGGTGCCAAGGAAGCTACTGTATACCCGCTGGTAGTGGGTAAGGTTAGGTTTGTAGGGGAGCCAATTGTGATGGTTGTAGCCGAAAGCAGAATCGCTGCGGCTGAGGCAGCCTCCCTAGTAGATGTTGATTATGACGTTCTCCCTGCTGTTGTAGACCCTGAAGAGGCTCTGAAGCCAGGCGCTCCCAAGGTATACGACCACTGGGATGGAAACTTGTTTATGAAGTTCCCGTCGGAGTGGGGTGACGTTGACGCTGCTTTCGGTAAAGCTGAATACACATTGTCTGATAGCGTTAGGATACAGCGCTTCACTGGCCAGGCATTAGAACCCCGAGCTTACGTAGCAGACTATAACACTATAGAAAACCACTTGACCTTCTACTCGTCTACTCAACAGCCCCATCCACTTAGGACTATACTCGCAGAGACCCTTAAGATACCTGAGAACCAAGTGCGGGTTGTCCAGCCATATGTTGGTGGCGGGTTTGGTCTTAAAATACCTCCATTCCAAGAGGAGATAGCTGTAGCTGTAGCTTCTGTTAAGCTTGGACGCCCGGTTAAGTGGGTTGCAGAGAGGTGGGAAGAGTTAATGGCTGGGGGGCACGCTCGTGATCAGAGACACTATTTTGAAGTGGCATTCAACAGTGATGGAAAGATACTCGGGATGAAGGTCAGGATAATAGCTGATATGGGTGCTCTCTTCCCAACCCCCGGATGGGGTATGCCTTTAGTAACTACAATTCATCTCCCAACTGTCTATAAAGTGGAGAATTATAGAATAGAGCTACTGGAGATTGTTACTAATAAGAATCCGCTTAATGCATATAGAGGATATGGGAAGGAGTGTGCATGCTTCCTGATGGAGAGGATAATGGACATGGTCGCTAGGAGACTTGGAAAAGATAGGATAGATATTAGGATGAAGAACTTCATCCCTCCCAATGATTTTCCAGCAAGGATATCTAGATACACAGTCCTAGATAGCGGTAATTATCCAACAGTCTTGAAGAGAGCGGTAGAGGTATTCGAGTATGAGAAATGGCTTAAGTTAAAGGAAGAGGCTAGGAAGAAGGGCCGCTATATAGGAATAGGGGTAGCGTACGAGCTGACACCGGAGGGCGCATGTATACCTGGCTCATTCTTCCTCCAATACGATGCAGTAACAATAAAAGTTGCTCCAACTGGTAAGGTTTTAGTATATACTGGTATAACATCGCCTGGGAATGGGCAGGAGACCGCTATAGCCCAGATAGTGGCTGATAACCTGGGAGTAAGCATAGACGATGTTGTTGTTTATCAGGGCGATACAGACCTATGCCCATACGGCTTAGGAAATTTTAGTGGGAGAAGCATGATATCAGGCGGTTCGGCGGCTCTACTTGCATCTATAGAATTGCGAGAGAAGCTTCGGAAAGTCGCTGCAAGGATTCTAGAGTCCCGGCCAGAGGATTTGGAGGTATCTGACGGGAAATTCTATGTTAAAGAGGTGCCTGAAAGACAGGTAACTATAAGAGACGCAGCCTTCGCTATCTATAAGAACCCTTACGACCTAGCCATAGATGTAGAGCCGGGGCTGGAAATAACTAAATACTTTAAAATGCCTAACGCGCTCCACATACCTGATGAATCAGGATATACACGAACATATACTAGCTTCCCAAACGCAGCCCATCTCTGCGCAGTAGAGGTCGATATAGAGACAGGAAAGTTTGACATCCTCAAATACGTAGTGGTTGATGATTGTGGGAAAGTTATTAACCCTATGATAGTTGAAGGACAGCTCCACGGTGGTGTAGCGCAGGGGATAGGAGGAGCGATAATGGAAGAGCTTGTCTATTCTAGCGCGGGCCAGCTGCTTACCACTACATTTATGGATTATCCAATCCCTACAGCGAAAGAGGTTCCAGACATGATTATCGAGCATGTCGAGACACCAAGTCCATATACACCAACGGGAGCTAAAGGTGTTGGAGAGTCAGGGATAGTAGGAGCGCCCGCATGTCTAGCTAGTGCTGTAGAGGATGCGTTAAGCGACTTTGGGGTAAAGGTTATGGAGACACCGCTACGCCCAAGCCGCGTATGGCGGTTAATACAGGAGGCGAGAAAGAAGTGATCCATCAACCATTTGAATACTTTGCCCCCAAAACCATAAACGAAGCACTCAAACTCCTAAACAAGTATAGAGAAGACGCTAAGATATTGGCCGGGGGGCAAAGCCTAGTCCCCATGATGAACTTAGGCATAGTCTCACCGAAATATGTAATAGACATAAACAACATAGGAAAACTGTCAGAGATCAGAGAAAACAAAAACCAGATAACGATAGCTCCATTAGTTAGGCACTATGAAATAGCTGAGTCGAAAATAATTAAACGAGCCATACCCATGTTATCAGAGGCAGCCAGCCATATAGGCGATATGCATATAAGACATAGGGGGACCATAGGGGGAGCTATATGTCATGCAGACCCCGCAGCCGACTACGCGCCAGTGCTCGCAGCGCTAGATGCTAAGCTGGAGATACAAAGCGTTAAGAGGAGGAGGATAGTGTCTGCTAGGAACTTCTTTAAGGATGCATTTACCACGGAGCTAAAGCCGAACGAGCTACTCAAGGCTATACACATACAAAAGGTTGGACAAAGAACAGGAACAGCCTATCAGAAGCTAGAATTTGTAAGCGGGGGTTATGCAGTGGTTGGTGTGGCAGCTTTAGTAGCACTGGATGGAGAGGGTCTGATAGAAAAGCTGGTAGTGTCGGTGGGAGGTGTAGAGAGGCGACCTATAACTATAGTTTTCAACGGGGATGTGCTAGGAAGAAAGATAGAAAACGCAACGATAGAGGAGATATGCGGCGCTGTAAAGGATAAGATATCTGAGCCGCTCTCCGATATACACGCTGACGGCGAATATAGGAGATCTATGGCGGCTGTATATACCAAGAGAGCTGTGTTGAAGGCCGCCAACCGTGCTTTAGGAGGTGAATAGGGATGGTTAACAAGGTAAAGGTGAACCTGAAGCTAAATGGGGAGAGATTTTCAGCGGAGATAGACCCTAGAATGCTACTATGCGACTTTATAAGAGATGTAGCAGGTTTGACTGGGACGCATATAGGGTGCATGACAGGGAATTGCGGCGCATGCACAGTCTTGATGAATGGAAGGACAGTCAAGTCCTGCACTATACTAGCTGCGCAAGCAAACGGCTCAGATATAACAACGATTGAGGGTCTAAGCAAGGGGCTTGAACTCAATCCTATACAGCGTGCATTCCATAAACGCTACGCTGTCCAGTGCGGCTACTGCACCCCAGGCATGATAATAACAGCCCACTATCTACTATCTCTGGGAAAGACGTTAAGCAGACAAGAGATAAGAGAACATATATCCGGAAACCTGTGTCGCTGCACCGGCTACCAGAATATAATAGATGCTATAGAGGAGTTGTTAAGGGATAAGGGGCTCTTGAGGTAAGGCTATATGAAGTTTGGTTTGGCTTATAGTATCCAGTCGCCAACTAAGGAATGGAGCCAGGCCTACGATAACGTTGTTGAGCAGACGCTACTAGCTGAGCGGCTAGGGTTTGATTCAGTATTGATAAGCGAGCACCATCTAACTGATGACGGATATTTCCCATCACCCTTGGTTGTAGCCGCCGGGCTATCTAGCGTTACAAGGCGCATAAGGGTGGGAACAGCGGTTGTTTTAGTCCCTCTCCACCACCCGGTGGAGGTCGCCGAGGCAGCTGCCGTAACCGACGTTATGTCTAGAGGTAGGCTGATACTAGGACTTGGATTGGGCTATAGGCCTGAAGAATTCAACCTATACAACGTGCCGCGTAGGGAGAGGGGTCCCAGGCTTGAGGAGGGGACTACACTTATCCGTAGGCTTTTATCAGAGGAGAACGTAACGTTCAGCGGCCGATTCTACAAGGTAAACAAGGTTACACTAACTCCGAGGCCAGTGCAGAGACCGCCGCCTATATGGATAGCGGCAAAGTTTGAGCCAGCCATAAGAAGGGCGGCTAGAATTGGTGACGCATGGTTTGCAGACCCTGTAACCCCCCTTAAGGTCTTGAAGGAGCGCAATAACATCTATCTTGACGAGCTTAAGCGGATAGGGAGAGACCCAGCTATGCTAGAGCGCCCACTCTGGCGCGAGGCATATGTAGCTGGCAGCGATGATGAGGCTTGGGAGGTTGCTAAAGACGGGGTTCTATACATCTATGGCAGGGATTACTTCAGATGGGGTCACCTACAGGACGAGGAAGGAAGAGAGGTAAACCCTCAAAACACTAGCTTCGAAGAGTTTGCAGAGACCCTGCGAAAACGTTTCATCATACGCGGAGTAGATGGATTCATAGACGAAGTGGAGAAGTATAGAAGAGAGATTGGAACAAACTATTTTGTCTTCAGAATATACTTCCCAGGGATGAGGCATGATAAGGCTTTAGACGCCATACGCTTGATAGGAACAAAGATCATACCTTATTTTGAAGAGGATAAAAAACCTAGCGGAGCCGGCATTCCTTAGCCGTCAACTTTTATTTTTTGCCAGCTTATGGAAAGAAGCCGCTTTATAGTTGATTCAACGGCCTGTTTCTGTTTTCTAAGCCTTATTGAGGCAGTGTTGGAGCGTGGCAATAGTGCCGACCTCTACAGCAAAGTTTGAGGTAGATCTGTTGGTTAAGGGCCTTGGCCTCGATTATGACGGTAGAATTTTGGAGCGTGTTAGGAGGGGGTTGGGACATGTCCATAAATAGACTTCGCCAGAAAGATGCGAGAGAATCGCCATGTTTTGTTTCGATTAGGTTATTGCAGAAACCTGCCCTAGCCAGATAGCGAGCAGATGACAGATGGCCACTCTGTATAAGCTGTTTATATGGTGGTTTATATTGTGGGGTCCGTCGGCGGCGGACGAGCTGGGATGGGGGACGTGGAGGTCGGCCAGGTCAGGCTTCATGTGGGTGTTGCAGGCTTCTCGGTGGTGGCTGGGATTGTCTTCACGGTTACAAGCCATTGGGTGGCTCCTCTGGCCTTTGCGGCCGGCGGGCATCTGGGCGTTGCGCTGGTCTACGGGCTTTGGTTTATGGGTGGGCCGTTGACCGCCTACATTGTGAGGAGGCCTTGGTCGGCCTTCCTCGGGGAGACGGTGGGAGCTATTGTCGAGCTGCTGCTGGTAAGCCCCTACTCCATCATGCTCTACTACTATGGCCCAGCCCAGGGGATAGTCAGCGAGGCTGTCTTCAGAGCCTTCAGATACAGAAACTTCGGCTACAAGGCCATGATTCTGGCTGGAGGGCTTCCAGCCCTCGCCGCCTACCCCTTCGACTGCCTAATCTCACCCTTCTACCCTGCCTGCAGGTCTCCCGGATACCCTCTGGAGCTCCACATCGGCTTGATCGCCGGCATGGCCGTAAGCGGGGCAGTTCTCGCAGGTGTCCTGGTGAAGGTGGTGGTTGACTCGGCTGTTTCCTCGGGCGCCCTCAGGAGTTGGCCGGTGGCGCGGATGAAGTGATAGTCGGAGACCTCTATGTGAAGGGTCTTAGAGTGGTGGTGGATGGCTTCGTTCTTGGCCCCCTAACCTTTAGGGTTGGGAGTGGTTCCTGCCTTGGAGTGGTGGGTGGAAACGGCTCAGGGAAAACCCTCTTGGTCAAGGCTTTGGCCGGTCTCATCAGCCATGAGGGAGAGGTGGCCTTAGGCGGTGTCAAGAAAGATGATGTCTCAAGATTTGAATGGTTTAGGAGGGTTGGGGTTGTTCTGGATGAATACGTCGGGTTGAGGGTTGCGTCGAACGTGGGCGATGAAGTGGCTTTCACCCTTGAAAACCTCGGCCTCGAGCCGGATAAGACGGCCGAGATGGTGCTGGAAACCCTCAAGCTTATGAGGATGGAGGAGATGATAACGTATGACGTCAACACGTTGAGCAGCGGTTACGCTGCCAGGCTATCGCTGGCGGCCGCCATGGCCCACAGACCAGCCCTACTCCTTCTGGATAACCCTCTCAAGCACATAGACCCACCCACAAGACATGAGATAGTGGAACGGCTGGTCGAGATTAAAAAACGTGGGACACGCATAGTTGTAACTGCTACACACGCTAAAGACTACTCACCCCTGATAGATGAGGTCATCCACCTCGGCGGCGGGGATGGAGGTCCGTGGGATATGCGTGGTGCGGGGAGAAATGCCGGGGGTGGCGGGGCTGTTGTGGAGGCTGAAGGCGTCAGCTTCCGCTATGACGGAGTTGAAGCGGTCAAGAACGTGTCGCTTGTCCTACGCTCAGGTGTCGTCACGGCCTTGGTTGGGAGGAACGGAGCCGGGAAGACGACACTGGGCAAAATCCTAGCGGGGCTGATAAAACCCAGCAGGGGACGGCTGAGGCCTGGGAAGGTCAGGGCTGCCTTCATGTCTTCAAACCCGGAAACACAGCTGGTGGGGCGGACGCCTAGGGAGGACATCATGGTAAGCCTCTCAAAAAAAGGCGGAGACCCCGGTAAAGCCGGTGAGATAGTTGAGGAGTTCGGCTTGGCCGGTGTAGCCGACAAACCCCTCCAAAGCCTCGGTAGGGGGATTAAGCGTCTGACGGCTCTGCTTTCCCTCTACACCTTGAAGCCAGCCCTCCTAGTCCTGGATGAACCCACCCAAGGCCTCGACTCAGCCCTGTCATCCATGGCCGCCAAAATCATCACACTGCAGGCGGCTGAGGGCAGGGCGGCCTTAATCATATCCCACGACATCGAGTTCGTGAAGGCTGTGGCTGACAGGGCCCTCGTCATGCGTGACGGAGAGGTTGTAGCCGAAACCAGTCCCCAGGAACTTGGTGAGGGGATGCTTTGAACCCCAGAGCGCTGAACCCATCCATCAAACTGGTCTTCCTCGCATACATCTTCACCCTGGTCAGCCTCCTAAACATGCTGCAGCACCTCCTCTATCTCCTACTCCTCACCCTGGTCCTCGCCCTAGCCTCGCATGTTAAGCCGTCAGGCCTTTTGAGGGTTTTCGTGGGTGTGGCACCAATGGCCTTTGGACTTGGGTGGTTCAACGCAGCCTTATCCGGTGACATAACATATCTGCCCATGGTAGCCCTCAAAATCTACACATTAACCACTGCAACGGCCTACTTCGCCTCCACAACCGACCCGACAACCTTCTTCCACAGCCTCGTTCAAAACCTCCGGCTCCCCTACAGCTTCAGCCTCCCCCTCTCCCTAGCCTACCTAATCCTGAAAGACCTCCTCACATGGTATGTCGAAGCCGTCCACTCCCTCCGCGGGAGATGGATACTGGGGAGTGGCTGGGAGACACCCTTCAAACTGAGGCTGGTGGGTGTGATGCTCCTAAACTATGTCTCAAGCCGTCTCGAGATGCTGGCTGAAGCCCTTGAGGTGAGATGCTTCACAACAGCGAGAAAACCGTGGAGAAGAGTCGCCGTCACGGGATGGGATTATATCTTCATCACCGTGTTGGTCTCGGCCACAGTCCCCGTAATCATCCTCACAGCCTGAAGGGCCATCCAACCAGGCGGTACGACTCATCCCAGAAGAGATACTCGTAAACCGTTGACAGCCTGAAGAGTCTCACAGCAGCCCTGGCCTCCGCCTCGGAGATTTTCTCACCATGTCTATCCACCATCTCGACAAGCCCTCTAACATTCCTCTCATACTCTTCCGAGGTGTAGGTCTCTATCCATCGCCTGTAGGTCTTGTTGGGCGAGCCCTTCTTAACAAGGCTTCTGCCCACCTCGAGGTAGACCCAGAAACAGGGTAGGATGGCTGCAAGACCCTGGGTGAAGGGCTTGTCGTATGCTGTGGCTGTGAGGAAGTTGGTGTAGGCTGTGTTCACCGGCGACATCGTGAAACGGCCGAGTTCTTCAAGGGTCAGCCCCCACTCCGAGAAGAGGAACTCGTGGAGGGATTTCCTCTCAAACGAGAGGGCCGCATGGGCGTTGGATAGGAGTGCTAGGGCGTCATCATCCTGGTCTGCCTTCACACCCACCAGCGCCACAGCCCTTGCGAAAGCGCTTAGGTAGAGGGCGTCCTGGATGATGTAGTGCTTGAAAACATCGATATCTAATCCACCCGAGGTCAGGCCTTCTAAAAATGGGTGACGTAGGATACCCTCATAGACATCTCCGATACTCCGCCAGAGCTCAGCGGCGAAAACGGGCATAGATGTTTAAACCTTGGATGCGTATTTAAGGTCTGTTTGGCTGTGGCGGCCGCCATGCCTATAAATCGGCGTGTGTATTATTTGTCATGGTCTTTCCATTTGGCTCTCTTCTCGATTTTAGGATAAACCTCACAGATGAACATGAGATGTTTAGGAGGTCTGTTAGAGAGTTTGCGGAGAGGGTGTTGGAGCCCCGTGTGAGGGAGATTGAACGGTCCAACCGTATCCCGGAGGAGCTGCTCAGGAAGGCTGGTGAGAACGGGTTCACCGGCCTGGGAATACCGCAGGAGTATGGGGGGCAGGGAACCGACATAACCTTCAACGCAATATATGTTGAAGAGGTATCACGGATATGTCCAGCCTTCTCGGTGGCCACCCTCGTCCACGAGCTGTTTGTCTATCCTGTCCTAAGATATGGAACGGAGGAGCAGAGGAGGAGGTATCTCCCGCCGTTGGCAAGGGGTGAGAAACATGCATCCCACGCCACTACAGAGCCCCAGGCGGGTAGCGATGTGGCCGGGATTGAGACGAGGGGGGTGCGGGAGGGTGATGGATGGGTTCTCAACGGCAGAAAATATTTCATCTCAGGTGCTGACAAGGCCGACTACTTCATAGTCTTGGCCAGGACCTCGGAGCCTCCGAGCCGTAAGGAGCGCTGGAAGGGGCTTACCTTCTTCATCGTTGAGAAGGGCACGCCTGGGCTGAGGCTGGGTGAGAGGATAGAGGTGATGGGGATTAGGGGGAGCCACCCATACGAGGTCTTCCTCGATAACGTCTATGTCCCAGACGATAACAGGGTGGGCGAGGAAGGACTCGGCTTCAAGATAGCGATGGAGACATACGACTACGGCCGGATAGGTGTGGCGGCCCAAGCCGTAGGAATCTCCCAAGCCTGCCTAGAGAGAAGCCTCCAATACTCGATACAGAGAAAGGCCTTCGAGAGACCTATCATAGGATTTCAGGCCGTCCAATTCCACATAAGCGACATACTCACAAAGCTGGAGGCTGCCAGACTGATGCTCTACTGGGCGGCGGCACTGGCCACCAGCAATAGGGCTGAGGCCAGCTTCGCAGCATCTATGGCCAAGCTCTTCGCCACGGAGGCCGCTGAAAACGCTGCCTTGAAGGCTATAACGATTCACGGCGGGATGGGTGTCGCTGTGGAGGGATGGGTTGAGAGGTTTCTGAGAGATACGCAGATACTCAAAACCTATGAGGGTGCCAACGATGTCCAGAGGCTGGTGATAATGCGGCAGATGATGAGGCAGGTCTTCGGAATGGAAATTCCCTAAGTAATACCCTAGATATCCAGCCATCAACAGCAATACTTTTAATACTGGATATGGCTATGACACGGTAGAGCCAATTATGCGTGCATCGTTAAGGATGGGACTTGGCGCACTCGCCTCATTCCTCGTAGTCTTCCTCATGGCTCGCCTCGAATCTAACCCGCAGGCCCTATATCTTGTGATCGCCCAGGTGGTGGGTTCCGGCGTTGCCGCAGGCTTGTTAAGCCGTGGCGGCGCCCTCGCAGCTCTAGCCTCGGCCGTAGGAGGGCTGGCGGGCCTTATACTCAACATCCGGATAGGGACATACCTGTGGAACCCCTCACACACCAGCTTGGACCTTATCCCAATCCGCCTCCTCCTCCTGGGCGCGTCAGCCGGGATAGCCGCCGTGATGGGTTATGGTTTCCGCCTCAAACCCGTGCCTCCGCCTGTTGAGGAGAAAAAAATAGAGACGCCTAGTATGGGCGTGGTGGAGGAGAAGCCGTCTCCTGAGCCTCCCAAGATTGAGGCCCAAGTCGAAGAGGCCGCCAGGCCTGAATATGTCGAGATTCAGAGCAGGATATGCAAGTTCTGCTACAGCGTGATACCGGCCGAGTCAAGGTTCTGCCCTATGTGCGGGCAAAAACTGGTGGAGGTTTAGGGCCTGGACTGGTGGAGATGGGGGAATGCCGCACAACTCCGAGGCGGTTATCGAACTTCTGCCAAAACCTCTTAGGGAGGCTGTGAGGGAGAGGTTCGGAGCCCTAACAGAGCCTCAGGTGGAGGCTATACCGAAGATACTGGAGGGTAGGAACCTCCTCTTGATGGCTCCCACGGGGACTGGGAAGACAGAGGCAGCCCTCATCCCCATCCTCGCCAGAGTTCTCACCGGTGGAGCTGTTCAAGGTGTCAAAATACTCTACATAACACCCCTGAGAGCCCTCAACAGGGATTTGCTGGAGAGGATTGAGTGGTGGGCCAACAGGGTGGACCTCACGGCCGCCGTCAGACATGGCGACACGGTGGAGAGGGAGCGGAGGGTCCAAGCCCTCCTACCGCCCAACATACTGATCACGACACCGGAGACGCTCCAGATTCTTCTAACGGCGAAAACCCTGAGACAGCACCTCCGCAGCGTCGAAGCCGTCATAGTCGACGAAGTCCACGAGCTGGCATCGGATAAGAGGGGTGCACAGCTCTCCGTGGGGCTGGAGAGGCTTGAAAAGATTACGGGTAAGCCCTTCCAGAGGGTGGGCCTCTCGGCCACAGTGGGTAGCCCGGAGCGTGTGGCATCTTTTCTGGCAGGTGTCGGCAGGGGCGTTGAGGTGGTCAGGGTTCCCGTCTCCCGCAACCTATCCATAAAGGTGGAGTTTCCCAGGCCCTCGCCTGAAGACCACGAGCTGGCCAGGTATCTCTCCATCCCTGAGGAGGTGGCGGCGAGGATGAGCCTTATACGGCGTCTGGTGGAAGGCCACGAGTCAACCCTCGTCTTCACCAACACAAGGCCCCTCGCAGAGATACTGACCAACCGGTTCAGGGCTTGGGATGAGGCCATACCGATAGGCATACATCACGGCTCCCTCTCAAAAACCACGAGGGTTGGGGCGGAGCAGGCCCTCAAAACCGGCGGGCTGATAGGGGTCATATGCACCTCATCCCTCGAGATGGGCATAGATGTGGGCCGTATAGAGCTGTGCATACAGTATAACTCGCCTAGGGAGGTCACCCGGCTGGTCCAGAGAATCGGGAGGAGCGGCCACAGGATAGGAGGCCTAGCCAAAGGTGTTGTGATAGTCATGGACTCAGACGACGCATTAGAGAGCCTAGTCATAGCCAGAAGGGCCTACTCAGACCTTATCGAGGAGGTGGAGGTACCCACCAACTCATTGGATGTGATAGCCCACCAGCTAGCCGGCCTGCTCATAGAATATTTTGAAGTGGGGACAGCAGACGCCCTAGAGCTCTTCAGAAAATCCTACTGCTTCAAAGACCTCAGCATGGATCAGCTCCTGAGGGTTGCCGACCACTTAACACGGCTGGGGATAGCCCATCTGACTGTGGACGGCGCCAGAATATCCAGGCCCGAAAGCTCCACACGGCTTTACGAATACTACTTCTCCAACCTCTCCATGATACCTGAGGAGAAGCAGTATCTGGTGGTGAGAGAGGGTACTGGGGAGCCTGTCGGGATACTGGATGAGGAGTTCGTGGCAGAATACGGCTCCGTGGGTACGAGATTCATACTCATGGGCAAGGCGTGGGAGATAATACAGGCCGCAGGTGAGAGGATATATGTTGTGCCCCTGGAGAGCCTAGAGGGCGCCGTCCCCTCCTGGGTGGGTGATGAGATACCTGTCCCCCTCGAGGTTGCCCAGGAGGTTGGAAGGATAAGGGGTGGGGCGGCTGAAGCATTCAGGGATGGGAGGCTAGAGGAATGGCTGAAAGAGTTTACGGAGACCTACATGTGTGGAGAAGGGCTCGCCCTCGAATCCCTGAGGGAGGTCTCGGAGCATCTGCGGATGGGCCTTCCAGTTCCCAGCGACAGGGTTGTGATGGTGGAGGAGACTCCGGAGTACGTGGTGGTCCATCTATGCGGTGGGCTGCGGGCCAACAGAACTATCTCAAGGGTTTTGGGGTCTGAGCTTTCGAGGAGGGTTGGGGCACCCATAAGCGTGGTGCAGGACGCCTACAGGATAGTTCTGAGGTCGAGAAACATAGACGGCGAGATGGTGGAAAACCTTCTGAGGGAGCTGGGCCAGACCCATGACTGGGAGAACCTCGTCAAAACAGCCGTTGAATCGTCGAACCTGTTCAGGAGGAGGCTGGTCCACACAGCCAGAAAGATGGGTGTGATAAGCAGGGAGGCCAGCATCCTCGACATCAGCCTGGAGAAACTGGCCGAATCCCTCAAAGGCTCGGTTGTCTATGAGGAGGGGCTGAACCACAGCCTCCAGACAGATTTTGCGGTGGAGACTGCAGGCCAGCTCCTGAAAGCTATAGCATCTGGGGCCACAGCGGTGGTGAGGGTGAGCGTTGACGAGCCTACACCCCTCGCAAGGCTTACCATCGGAAGGCACGAGTCCGAGATAGATGTCATCGCAACGGACAGGCTTCAGAGGCTGGTGGCCAACGCCGTGAGGGGGAGGCTCAACAGCGAAGCCGTAACCCTAGTCTGCTCCTCATGCTTCCAGTGGTATTCACGTCAGGCTGTCAGAGATGTATCCCAGAACCCCGCCTGCGGAAACTGCGGCTCCAACAGGCTGGGCGTACTCCACGAAGAACCGGAAGCCATACTACACCTCCTCTCCACCAGGGGAAGGCCGGCCAACAGAAGAGAGAAGAGCATCAAACGCCAGATTCTAAAAACGGCTAGACTGGTCGAGAGATATGGGAAGCCTGCGGTCTTCACCCTTGCCAGCCACTATCTCGACCCCGAGACGGCTGAGGAGATACTCTCTAGGGAGAGCTCCCTAGGCATGCGCCTGATCGAGCTCATCATCGAGGAGGAGAAGAAGTCCCTCCAGAGGATGTTTCGGTAGGGCTTCTCTGCCCCGACTCGGCTGCCGCCCGCATCAGCTCCCTCTGGTCCACCTCGGCTAACGCCCTCCACCCCACATGGAGTATCCCGTCCTCATCCCTGAAAAGGTATCCCCTCCTGATAAACCTCTCCAGATAGGATTCTATCTTCCACTTGGGCATCTTGGTCTCCAGCACCTCCAAGACATCTTTGACGGGTGCCTTTCCGCCCCGGGAGAAGAGGAGGGAGAGGGAGGCCGAGAGGACGGCCAGCTCGTCTATACGCCATCCCGCAGCGACAATCTCGGAAAGTGTTAAGGGCTCGGCCAGAGTTATGAAGTATCTCGCCCGGTCATAGTCTTCAGGGCCTGAGCCTTCCGACCCGCCCTCGAAGAGGATTTTAACCCTGAGACCTAGCGGCTCCAGCCGGTGATTTAATGTCTCGATGACCTTGGGATAGTTTTTCCCCAGCCTCCTCCTCAACTCATACCCTCTCACGCCTGGGAGACGGTGGCTGCTGAAGAGGAGCATGGCGATAGCTGTTGACATCCGCCTCTTGGACCTGGTCTGCTCAGGTGTTGTCTCTCCCATCCCTCTTCACCGTGACCGTGATAGGTAGCGAGGTCACAGTTTTCCTATCCAGTTTCTCTCTGAAGGGCTGGAGGTATATCTCGCCTGTTAAAGGGTTTCTCAAAATTTCCGCCAACCCTTCGCTCACGATGAACGAGACTAGGTAGGCCCTGTAAGGCCTATTCATCTCACCCTCTCTCGATATGAAATTGAAGTAGTCCAAGCGTCCTCCGTCGCCGGCCAGCTCCAGCATCTCACCATGTATATTCCTGACCTCATCCTCCAAGGGTTTATCCTGTGAGAAGATGGGGAGAAGGTCCTGGATGGAGCCTGAGATATCGGATGCGGAGCTGGTGCCCTCCCTCGGCCCGGCCCTGGTGGGCAGGCCTAGAAAATATTCAAGCCCGTCCCTCACCATGCCGGCCGTCAGCTGCTCGCTGAATACTATGGGCCTCCAGCTGGATGCAAGCCATGAGGCGATATCCCGGAGGTCGGCTGAGAGAATCCTTACGGCGACTAGCTGGGAGTCGACGAAGAGTGAGGCCGCCCTGTCCCTGAGCCATTTATGCTGTAGGGCTATGACGATAGCTATCTTGTAGAGGGTTTCGGCGTCTACGAGGATTGTGTCGAAGGTTTTCTGGCTGTCAAGTATGTGTCTCAGCCTGTTGAGTAGGGATTTCACGTCTACGGTGAAGGGGTCCACACCCGACTTCTCTATACTCTCACATAGCTGGATTATTTTGAGCAGCTCCTCCCGCGCCATAGCCCGTGAACGGCTAGCCATCCGCCGACACCCTCCCCTCCACAGGCATGGCCACCAAAGACCTACCCTGAACACTCTGAACCACTATAACGTTCATATCCTCGGTGAAGGTAACCCTCCCGGGGGTTATCATGATATACTGGATGCTGGGGTCCTGCCGGGCAGTGCTGGTGAGGATGTTTATGATTCTCTCCCTGTTGAGCGGGTCAAGATGAACGTCGAACTCGTCTATGGCCCTGAACGGTGATTTCACATATTTCTGCAACGCCAGGAGGAAGGCGAGCGTAGCAACTATCCTCTCCCCCCCACTCTGGGTGTGCTCATTCAAAAGCGCTGGCTCAACACCTCTGAACCCCACAAATATCTCTATACTGGCCTTGGAGATGTCGTCGAGATTTCTCAACTCTATCCTACCAACACCGCCCACCAGCGATAGGATCTGCGAGTAGACCGGCTCCACCTCATTAATCAGAGACCTTATGAATGTCTTCCACGTCTCCTTCCTATACTCCACCTCCTCGAGGGCTTTCCTGACGTTGTCGCTTAGCTGCTGCGCCCTCAGCTCAGCCTCCCTATACTTGGACTCGGCTATCAGGAACATGTCCTCGCTATCCTCCGAGACCTGCCCCAGCCCCGCTATCTGAAGGGCTGTCTGCTTTATCTCCTCAGCCAGCTCCTGAGGCTTCCTAGATGTCTCCACCTCAGCACCCTTGCTCAGAGCCTCCTCGAGACGTTTGGAGAGCTCCTTCTCCAGCTGGCTCAGCTCCTGTCTAAGCTCGCCCACCCTAGACTGGTAGGCCCTCATCCTCTCCTTATACATGCCCAGCAGGCCTGCATGGCTCACCAAGTTCTCAAGGGATGACCTCAGCCACGCCTCATCACTTTCACGGTAGCGGCCAAGTATCTCACCCAATATCCTGTCCACGTTTCTTCCCTCATCACCCACCCGGCCCTCCAGCTCCACCATCTTCTCCTCCAGCTCCCCGATCTTCTCCTCAACCCTGCTGACAGACCTCCTCGCCTCATTCACGAGGGACCAAGCATACTCCTTTTCAAGCTCGCCCCTCCTCCTCACCAGGTCCCTATATATCGTCAGCTTCTGGTATTCCGAGCGCCAGAACTCGACAGCTGACCTCGCCTCCTCAAGGGTCTTCCTCAACACAGCCTCCTCAGCTGAGAGGGATGAGAGCTTTGTCTCTGCCTCCAGTATCTTCTCCCTCAGCCCCCGGGCCCCCACCGCCTCCTCGATCATGGAAAGCTTTTCACGGCTATCCCTCCCCACAAACTGCTCTATCATGTTCTGGTGCATAACTATCAGGAGGTTGTCAGGGTTGATGCCCATCCTGGCCAGGAAATGCTCCACCTCGGCCTTGGGCTTGAACCTGTTGTTGATGTAGTGCCAGTAGTCCCCGCTCTTCTTCATAAACCTCGTGATGGTGATGTTGTCGGAGTTGACCGATGGGATCGGCCTGACGCCGTTAACCGGCCTGTTGTCGAAGGTTACCGAGACGCGGGCTGCATCCGCCCCACGTCTAATGAGGTCGCTGAGCCTCTGACCCCTCTCGGTATATGACTGGCCGAGGGCCACGGAGATGGCTAGAAGTATCGATGATTTACCTGAGCCGTTGGGGCCTACAATTATGTTGAGGCCTCTGGAGAAGGATATCCGGCTATATTCATGGGACATGAAATTCTCCAGCACCACCTCTCGGATATACGTCTTCGACTGCGGGGTCAGCCCAGGCTCTATCACGGGGTTCAGCCGTCCATGGCCTCAAGACACGTGTATATATGGGATAACCCGACACCCCGGTGTTAAACTTAAATTTTCTTCCCCTACCACCCCCCTAGATGGTTAAGGTATTACCTGTGAAGAAGAGACTGGCCAAAGAGATTAGGAGGGCTTGGTCTGTCCCCACATGGGTTATAGCCAGGACTAGAAGGGAGGTAAGGTTCTCCAACAGGCGTAGGTCGTGGAGGAGAACTAGGATAAAGCCGTAGGTGGAAATCTTTAAAGAGAGCAGCGGCTGACGGCCAAATAGATTTGAGCGAGAAAACAGTTCATACAATACCTTTGAGGGATGCGTGGAAGGGGTCGAGGCTTAGGAGGGCTAAGTCGGCCATGAGGATTCTGAGGGAGTATGCGCTGCGCCATACTGGCGCTAAGAGGGTGAAGATATCGGAGAGCATCTCTAAGATGGTGTGGGCTAGGGGTATTCAGAACCCGCCGAGACGTATAAGGGTTGAGATAGTCCAGGAGGATGAGGAGACGGTCTCTCTGAGACTTGAGGGTGAGAAGGAAGAGGAAGAAGAGTAGGTTGTTATGGTGGTCCGGCTTGAGTCAGTCCTAGGAACTGCCGAGGTAGGCCTATTCGCATTAGCCACCGACAGCTATATCATCATCTCCAAGGCCGTCAACCCATCCAAACGCAGGGTCTTCGAGGAGGTCCTCCAGGCGGAGCCACTATACATCTCGCCGGCCGGAAGCATCCTAGTATCGCCATTCATGGCCGGCAACTCCAACGGACTAGTAGTCTCCAGCCTAGTCCTCGACGACGAGATAAGGGATATCAGAAGGAGACTCCCCAACATATCACTGGGAAGACTTGATACGAGATATACCGCTGTCGGGAACCTGATTCTATGCAACGATAAAGGCGCTATAGCGAGTCACATCCTTGGAAGAGAAAACTTAAGGACTATCGCAGATATTCTAGGTGTTGAGGTTGTGCCAGCCAGACTTGCTAGGAGAAGCTATGTGGGGTCGCTGGCGGCTGTCACCAACGTCGGATGCCTTGTCCATGTGGAGGCTGACGAGGATGAGATAGCCACAATCTCTAACATGCTCAAGGTCGATGTATCTGCTGGAACGGTGAACGGAGGCCTCCGATACGTCAGGTCCAGCATAGTGGCCAACTCTAAGGGAGTTATAGTCGGCTCCAGAACCACAGGGCCCGAGCTGATGACTATAACAAGGGTTTTCGGCCAATAAGAGTTATTAGACCGGATATGGTGGATGGGATATATGTCATCGGATGAGAGGCTTGCCAGGGTCATTGCAGACCTGCAGACAGCCGAGCGGATAGTGGCCGACCTCAACCTTAGGATTCTCAACATAGAGAGGTCTATAGAAGAGCATGAAAACGCTGTGAGGTTTATTCAGGAGATAAAGAAGGGTTCAGGGCCCTATAACCTTCTCATCCCCCTCGGAGCCGGTGTATTCGCTAGGGTTGAGCTGACTAGCCCCGACATCCTCCACGTCAATCTGGGCGCCCAGCTCTTCGCACAGAAAAGCCTTGAAGAGAGCGAGCAGATACTTACAAGGCGGAGCCAGAGCCTTCAGCAGGCTAGGGACAACCTCTCCAGGCGGGCTGCCGAATATATGTCAAGGGTTGAGGAGCTGAGGAGGTTCATTAACGCGATGCTTTCCCAGCAGCAACAAGCAGGTAGGTGATAATGCTTCAGGGACTTAAGAAAGTTTTTCAGGACATAGCTGAGAAAATTAGGACGACAACCCTCTCGGATGAGGAGGTGGAGAAAACCCTTCAGACATTTTTCAGCCAGCTAGTATCCAACGACGTAGCTGTTGAGACAGCCGAGTCCATAGTCTCCGGGCTGAGGGAGGAGCTGAAGAGGGTAAGGGTGGGAAGATTTAACGGCGACCGGGCGGTTGTAAGACAGATACTTAGGCGGGCTGTGGAGGACAAGATTAAGCAGGCCGATGCGAGGATATTGCTGGAGAGGGCTGAGAGGAACATGGGTGCGGGTAGGCCCACCGTGATAATGTTTGTAGGGCCCAACGGCTCGGGTAAGACGACGACTGTGGTGAAGCTTGCCACATACCTGCGGAGCCATGGCTATTCCGTCATCCTGGCATCCGCCGACACCTTTAGGGCTGGTGCGATAGAGCAGCTGGAGACCCTCGGGGAGAGGGAAGGCTTCATAGTGGTTAAGCAGGGATATGGGGCGGACGCCACAGCGGTGGCGGTGGATGCCGTAAACAGGGCGAGGTCCATGAGGGCCCATTTCGTTCTCGTGGACACGGCGGGTAGGACTGAGACGGATAGGGGCCTGCTGGAGGAGATGAAGAAGATGAAAAGGGTTCTAAACCCTGACTTCGTCATCTACGTCGGAGATGCCCTGACCGGGAACGCGGCGGTTGAGCAGGCCAGACAGTTCAACTCGGTGGTGGGGATAGACTACGTCATCCTCGCCAAGCTGGACGCAGACGCAAGGGGTGGCTCAGCCCTATCTATAGCCCACGCCACAGGGAAACCCCTCATCTTCGCCGGAGTCGGACAGGATATGAAGGACCTGGATGACTCTCCGAGGGAGAGGGTTTTATCTAGCCTTGACCTGGCATAGATAGAGTATGTCGGATGAGAGCCGGCTACTGGATTCCCTGCTGAAGATGGGCGATGTAAAAGGCCCCACACCCGCCTTCACCCACGTCCACATGATATACGCCCTCACCCTCCTCCACCAGCTGGGTAGGGCTGGCAGAAAAAGACTCTCCGAACTCCTTTCCCTAGGTGAGGGCTCGGTGAGAACCCTCCTCCAGAAGCTCCTCAGCCTCACCCTTGTAAAATCTGATAGGGGTGGATACCGGCTGACCGAGAAGGGTATGAGATTGCTGACCAGGCTGGGGGCTATGGTCAGCCCGTTAACAGAGCTTGATTTTCCCATGCCCTGGAGGTCTGAGCAGAACATTGCGGTGGTGGTTTCCGGCGTTAAAGGGCTTAAGGGTACGGGTGTGGAGCAGAGGGATGTAGCAATCAGGTACGGCGCATCCGAGGCGATGGTCCTAACATATGAGAGGGATGGCCTACATATGCCCAAGGTGGCCAACCTCTCGGTGGAGAGGCCTGAGTTCTCATCCAAGATAATAAACCGTCTAAGACCCAAGCCGGGCGACATCATAATTATCACAGGCTCACCCGACCTAGCCACCTCCAAATACTCAGCGCTGGGGGCGGCGCTATCTCTGATACGCAGACGGTAAATCTTATATCTGTATGTAAAACATCAACACCGAGATGATGTGTATTGGTTAGGACATCTAGGATAGCGGGCTTCTACAAGCTGGACGCTGATGCGAGGCTGAGGTTTGTGGCTGAGCAGGCGGGTCTGACGGAGGATGAGGTCAACGCTCTGAGAGGTGGTGGAATGGACCTGCCAACAGCCACCCGCATGATAGAAAACGTGATAGGTATCTTCCCCATGCCCCTCGGCATCGCCGTCAACTTCCTCATCAACGGCGTGGACTATCTGATACCGATGGTCGTGGAGGAGCCTTCGGTGGTGGCTGCGGCCTCAAACGCTGCAAGGATGGCCAGGGAACGTGGCGGGGTCCAAGCCCTTTCAGGAGACCAGCTGATGATAGGCCAGGTCCAGCTGGTGGATGTGAAGAAGCCTGCCACGGCGAGGATGGAGATACTGAAGAACAGGGATGAGATTCTTAGAATAGCCAACGAGAGAGACCCCGTCTTAGTGGGTCTCGGCGGGGGAGCTAAGGACTTGGAGGTGAGGGAGATCTCCACACCTGCAGGGACGATGTTGATTACACATCTTATCGTGGATGTTAAAGATGCCATGGGGGCCAACGCTGTGAATACTATGTGCGAGGCTGTGGCGCCTACACTGGCCAGAATCGCAGGTGGGAGGTTTAGGTTGAGGATACTGTCCAATCTGGCTGACCGCCGTATCGTCAGGGCTTGGACGAGGGTCTCACCCGAGTCGTTGGGCGGTAGCGAGGTGGTCAGGGGCATATACGAGGCCTACGCCTTTGCGAAGGCAGACCCCTACAGGGCAGCCACCCACAACAAGGGGATTATGAACGGCATCGACGCAGTAGCCATAGCCACCGGGAACGACTGGAGGGCTATAGAGGCTGGCGCCCACTCATATGCCTCGAGATATGGGAGATACGAGCCCTTGACGACGTGGGAGGTGGGGCCGGACGGCGACCTCTACGGCAGTATAGAGTTGCCGCTGGCTGTGGGTATTGTGGGCGGTGCCACAAGGACCAACCCCCTGGCCAGGATATGTCTCAAGATTTTAGGGGTTAAGACAGCTAGGGAGCTGGCTGAGGTTATGGCCTCGGTCGGTCTCATACAGAACCTGGCAGCCCTACGGGCCCTGGCTGACGAGGGCATCCAAGCCGGCCACATGTCGCTCCACGCCAAAAATATAGCGGTGATGGCTGGCGCAGAGGGTGAGGAGATAGACTTGGTAGCGGAGGAGATGGTAAGGGAGAAGATGGTTAGAGTGGACAAGGCCAAGGAGATTCTAGCACGTTTGAGAGGTGGGAAAACCTAGCCCCCACCCTCCCCCTTTAATGCGTCCCTCCAGAGCTCGGGTGGAAAACGCTTCTCCATCTTGGGTATCTCAACCTCCAAAGCCTTCTCCAAGTCGACATCAAACCTGTTGGCCAGCTGTACAAGTAGTGTGAGGACTTGGGCGAACTCCGAGCCTATGTCGTCCTGGTTTGTAGAGTGGCCCAGCCCAGGCCTCTTATAGCCCTCCCTCTCCAGTATAAACCTACCTATCTCCGTTACCTCCTCGATTAGGTGGGCGTAGATTAGGGAGTCCCTAAACTTGTCCCATGACCTCCGCCTCTCAAAATCTCTAATCCTCTCCTGTAGCTGCGAGAGCCTCATAATCCTCAATACTTCATAGATAAACCTGAATATGTGGTATGCCGTCCACGTTCATGACGGTGTTGGTGGGGACAAGCCCGGTCTTTAATGCGTAGCCAACGCATCGCTCACCTAGCATGTTTATAATGGTTGCCTTCGAGATGTATTTGTCCAGCTCATCCACCGGAACTTGGACACCTCCGTAGAATGCTTTGTCAACTTTAACTGTGTGGCCGCCCCCGATTCTCAGCTGCCTGCCCAGAAGCTCGCTGTCGCATATCGCCACCACTATCTCGCCGGTCTTCGAAAAATGTATCTTAACCCAGCATGTGTCCAAGCTCTCCCACATCTACTGACCACCGCTAGTTTAAAACTGTTGGCTATATCCTCCTCACAGGGTTTCTGGCCCCGCATGCATCACAGACCAGAAACCTAAACCTTTTCTCCGCCACAATCCTAGTATCTATACCGCCGCAGGTGGGGCATCTCACAAACTCTTTCAGATACACGTCTAGGAGCCTCCGCACCTCCTCGGAGGATATTGTCCCCTGCACCGCAAGCCTCTCACCTTCAAGGGTTCCGGCCCTACCCGTCTCCTTAAGGATGAAACGCGACACATGCTCGGGGTCTCTGTTGAGGGTTTTGGCCAGCTGCCCGAGGTTTGTGACGTAGGTGTTCTTCGCCGAGACAACAACCTGAGGCCTCAGCTCGAGAAACCTGTCCCCAGACCTAACGGCGCTCCGGGATACTTGGGCGAGGACGTTATCTAGCAGCCGCAGATACATCTCCTTGAAGCTGTCTCCACCCGCCAAACCGCCTGACTTTCCGCGTCGCCGCATTTAAGGGTGAAGGCTGTCTGAGCATCTGTGGGGAGAACATCCTAGGAGAGGACGGAGGGAAGTAAGAGCATGCTGAGCCGTTTTCATCTCTTGAAGTAGCCAGAATGAATAAAGATATTTCAGCAGTTTAGGCTGGAGAGGTGGCGGTCAGTAGGCGTCTTTGAAATAAACATATAACGTTGGCGGATGGTTTAAGGGGTTGTGCAGCCAACATGGGTTCGTGACCCCTCCCTTGCGGGTGAGGGGGTGCAGAAGATAGAGTTGGCCGAATCCCTTATGCCGGTTCTGAACATGGTTAGGGCTAGGCTTGCGGTGGAGAAGCCTTTCAAAGGGATAACAATCGCTGCATGTCTCCATGTGACCAAGGAGACAGCGGTACTGCTTAGGGCTTTAAGGGATGGAGGAGCCAAAGTCGCCATAGCGGCATCCAACCCCTTAAGCACTCAAGATGATGTGGCCGCCGCCCTAGCTGCTGAGGGGTTTCACGTATACGCCTTCAAGGGTATGTCAACTGAGGAATACTATACCGCCATAGGCTATGTCCTAAACCACAACCCCGATATAACAGTGGATGACGGCGCCGACCTGGTCAGCACACTCCATAAAATCTATCATGGGAGGATGGATTCCACATCCTCTATAGCGGCAGGGGTTGTCGGTGTGGAGAAGGTGCGGCAGATAGCCCGTAAGGTATTGGGTGGGACAGAGGAGACCACGACCGGGGTTATAAGGCTTAAGGCCTTGGCGAGGGAGGGGATGCTTCTCTACCCCGTGGTGGCCGTCAACGATGCAAGGTCCAAAAGCCTTTTCGACAACCCCCTAGGGACAGGGCAGTCAACCCTTGACGGAATCATGAGGAGCACAAACATTCTTCTAGCGGGGAAGAATCTGGTGGTCTGTGGCTATGGAAGGGTGGGCTCCGGCATAGCGGAGAGGGCTAGGGGGATGGGCGCCCGTGTGACAATTGTAGAGCCAGACCCCATCAAGGCATTACAGGCCTATATGGCCGGCTACCAGGTTACGACCATGGCGAAGGCAGCCACATACGGCGACATATTCATCACCGCCACAGGAGACATTAACGTGATAAGAAGGGAGCACATCGAGAAGATGAGGGATGGAGCCATACTCGCCAACGCAGGCCATATGGATGTTGAGATAGATAAGGAGGGGCTTAGGAAGATGGCTGTCTCCGTGGACAGGCCGAGACCATGTATGGAGGTTTATAGAATGGCTGACGGCCGGCACATCATCCTCCTCGGTGAGGGCCGCCTCGTCAACCTAGTCTGCGCCGAAGGCCACCCCTCTGAGGTGATGGACCTATCCTTCAGCATCCAGGCCGAATCCATCAGATACATAGTCGAGAACCATGAAAACCTGGCCCCAGAGGTCTATGATGTTCCATCCGAGGTGGATAAGGGGGTGGCATATCTTAAGCTAAAGAGCGTGGGTGTTGAGCTGGAGGAGCTCACAGACCAGCAGAAGACCTACCTTTCTGCGTGGTTCTACGGGACTTGAATATGCTCTCGGAGGAATACCTGATAAAGACCATCCTCAGCAAGAGGCAGGATATGACCCTCGAACAGCTCATGGAGGAAGTTAATCGGAGGATGGAGCAGAACCCATTCCTGACGAGGGCCGGCGCCCTCCTCATAATCCTTGAGGAGGAGAGGCTGCTGGAGGAGCTGGAGACGAGGCAGGAGGACTTCACCACAACATTGATTGGAAACCTCAAAGCAGGTCTGAAACATCTCACGGTGAAAGGGCGTGTCCTCGGCCTCAGAAGTTTAAGCCCCGGGGAGAGGCTGGCAGTCCTGCGGATAGGGGACCGGACAGGTGCCGCCACAGTTCTCCTATGGGATGAGCATTCGGAGCTGGTGAAGAACATGTCGCCGGGGCAGGTGGTAAGGCTCACGGACCTGGCAGTGTCGGAGAACCGGGTCACAGGAGCCTTAGAGCTTACACCCAGCCAGAACACCGTATCGGAGACCGTTGAAGACGATGAATCCATCCCACCACTGGCTAGTTTCTTCAGAACACCCAGCCAGATACCGTGGGAGGATGGCAGACCCCACGATGTGAAATGCGTCCTACTCTTCCCATGGGAGTGGGGTTCTTCGAAGGCTGGCAACCCACAGCATCTAGTCGTCGGTGACGGCTTAACAAACTACATCCTCCGCCTCTGGGATATCCCTGCGTTAAGCCCGGGTGAAATCAAACAGGGCGATGTATTGCTATTGACATCGGTCAGTAAGAGGGAGGACTTCCTCAGCTCCACATCGAGGACGACCTTGGGGAGGGCTGAGGGTGAGGCGGAGCTTGCGGAGAAGGCCCTGAAAAGCCTACAGCCCGAGAGGGACCTGCTGGTGGCGTACTCCGACGGCTTGAAGACCATCTGCGTAGATGAGACTGGGCCCTTCATCATGGTGGGGCCGCAGAACTTCTCCCAGAACGAGGTGGTCAGGGTTTTCAACTCAGCGGCCGTCAGCTATCGGGGAAGGCCTAGACTTTTCTTCCAGAAGGCTGTGCCAGTAAAGCCCGAGAACCCCCCTAGGATACAGGCAGTTCAAAACCTTGAGGAGAGGCATCTGGGCAGGCACGACCTCATACTGGACTGCCAGCTCCTCCGAACTGGCCATGTATCCGAGGCATCTACAAGGTATGGTGTTAGGCCGCTGGCCAGTATTTGGCTCAGGATAGGCGGGAGTACATATCCTGCCACCGTGTGGGGTGAGACAGCCTATAGGATGGCTGAGATATCTGAGGGGTCAGCCCTCAGACTATACATGGCTACTGCAAGGAGAAACAGGTACGGCGAGGTGGAGATAATAGTGGACGATGAGACAGGTGTGGTCTTTAGGGAATGAGTTTAAGTAGTGACTATAAATAAGGTTTTCGGGTTTAGATGCTCATAGTAGTGCTGATAAAAGGGGTTCCGGCCAGGACCACTCAGGTCTTAACCGTATCCGGGGTTCTAAAAAGGGAGGAGATGGAGCTAGTCCTAAACCCCCACGACGCAAGAGCCCTAGAGGCTGCCTTCTACCTGAAGAGGGTTGTGGGGGGAAAGATCATCTGTTTGAGCATGGGCCCAGAGCCTAAGATATCACCTATAATGAAGGAGCTCTTCGAGCCGAAGGAGGAGAGCAGGCTGGTACCACGTATAATATTCCCAGGCGTAGACCACTGCATCCTCCTCAGCGACAGAAGGATGGCTGGAGCTGATACATGGGCCACCTCATACACGCTGGCCAAGGGGATTGAGAAGATACTTCAAATCCATAGGGAGGCCGTTGAGAGACTTGAGAAAGCCATTGGGAGCGATGAGCTCTACGAGATAGCTAAAACCCTCTACCACAACGGGCTGATACCCCATGAGATCTATTCCGAGCTTCCCACCATCAGAGACTCCCTTCTGGCCCGTTACAGAAGCGGCCAGATAGACGAGGCAGGGCTTAGGGATGGGCTGAGAAGGTATAAGGATGGGCTGGGAAGATTCATCATCTTGGCAGGCATGAAGACTACAGACGGCGAGACAGGGAATACAGGCCCCCAGACCGCTGAGGCTTTGGGTCAGATGATGGGTGAGATTATTCCCAGCGTTGCCTTTGTACGGGAGATGGAGATAGACCCGAGCGGGGAATATGTTGTAGTTCTACGGGCTCTGGGCAGAATTATACAGAAGCTGTTAGTTCCTCTGCCCTGCCTCCTCACACTACATACCGAGTACGAGCCAAAGATACCCAGCCCCGTCCATCTAAAGAAGGCCAGATACGCCAACTACATCCCGCAAAAGTCTAGGATAGATGTGTGGAATGCGGAGTTCATCGGCGCCGACCCATCCAAGCTGGGGTTGATGGGTTCGCCTACGATAGTTGGGCCTGGATATGAGGTGGGTAGGCCCCAGGCCCAGAAGGTTATCGGTGAGTCTCTGGTCTTCGCCAGGGATGTTGAGAGGTTTGAATGGGGTGGGAAGACCTATGGGCCTTTCAAGGCGGGAGACCTAGCGCCGGAGCTACCTGTCGAGCTCTTGAGGGAGATGAGGGCCAAAGGATGGGTGAGGGTTTTCACCTTGGAGGATATGTTGAACGAGCTTTTCGGAGGGTTGAAGGTTGTCTCTAGAACAGTATAAGGACGTCTGGGCCTACTGTGTAAGGGAGGGCGACAGCCTCACCAGGCCTAGCTTGGAGATATTGGCTGCGGCTAGAAAGGTGGCTGATAAGATCGGTCAGAAGGCTGTGGCGGTTATTCTTGGCTATGGTTTAGATAGGGTTGTAGAGAACGCCATAGCCCACGGCGCGGATGCGGTGGTTTATGCCGACGAGCCCTGGCTTGAGAAGTACCAGTGCCTCCCCTACACTAGGGTGTTATGTGAGATGGCTGAGAAGATGAAGCCCTACGCTTTCCTCTTCGTGGCTGATGAGCTGGGTAGGGATTTGTCGCCTAGGGTGGCATACCGCCTCAACACCGGACTGGCGACAGACAACATAGACCTCGCCGTGGAAGACTACTACTTCGGACCCACCAACACCACATACAGGAACATCCTAGCCCAGATAAGGCCCGACTTCGCCACACGGGTCGCCAAGATCTACACACCGAGACACAGGCCCCAGATGGCCAGCATAAGACCGGGCAATTTCGAGCCCCTTAGGAGGGACCCGTCAAGACGTGGGGAGCTTATCAGGTTTAGACCCACCCCTGTCGAGGAAGATTTCAAGGTGAAGATTTTGGAGGAAGCTATTCAGAGGAAGAGCCAGATAGACCTCGAGGGTGCAGACATCATCATAAGTCTGGGGATGGGCATATTGAGGGATGGTGAGGGTAACCCGAGGAATCCGAGGGAGGCGTTCACGCTGGTTTCAGAGATACTGGAGCTTATCAGGAGGAACTACGGTTTGAAAGGCGAGATAGGCGCCACCAGGGCCCTGATATATTCTGAATTAAAGGAGTTGGAGGGGCTTATAACATCGGAGAGGCAGGTGGGGCAGACAGGCAGGACGGTGGCGCCTCAGATATACATAGCGGTCGGCATCAGCGGCGCAGTCCAGCATAAGGTGGGTATGATAAAGTCCAAGAAGATAGTGGCTATAAACTCCGATAGGGACGCACCCATCTTCGAACTGGCCCACTACGCCATAAAGGATGACTTGTACAAGGTTCTGCCTCGACTCCGCTCCCTACTGGCGGGGGGATGAATATGGCTGAAAAGTTTGACGTAATAGTTGTTGGAGCCGGCCCTGCGGGCTCAGCCGCCGCCATAACCCTTGCCAGAGAAGGCGTTGATGTGATAGTCTTGGAGAAGAGCCAGCTGCCGGGCCATAGAAACGTCACAGGCGGGGTGTTGTACGGCGGGTTTATCAAGGGGTTGGGGATGATAGACCTTGTCCCCGAATTCGAGTCTGAGGCGCCGCTGGAGAGGAAGGCTGTCTCCCACGAGCTCTACTATCTTGGAGACCACATTAGAGAGGATGGCTCATACAGCTATCGGGTTCTAAGGCTGGATAAGAACTCCCTACCCACAAAGCTGGGCCTCACAAAGCTGGACGCCACCACAGGACACGACTACACCGTTCTAAGGGCGAGATTCGACAGGTGGCTGGCTTTCAAGGCCGCAGATGAGGGGGCCATGCTCTCACTATCAACAACGGTGGAGGACCTTATCTGGAGAGACGGCAAGGTCGCAGGCGTCATAACCCAGAACGACGAGCTATACGCCGACCTAGTCATCGACTGCGGAGGTGTTACATCCAATCTGCCGGTTAAGGCGGGGATAAGGGGGAAGCTTGAGCCCCACCAGGTCTATCACGGTGTAAAACATGTGTATAAGCTGAAGAGCGATAGGATAGAGGAGCTCTTCGGGGTGGATGGTGTTGCCAGAGTCTTCTACCTCCTCGGCGGATTCATGAAAGGTGTGATCGGTGGAGGCTTCATCTACCCCAACAGAGAGAGCCTCTCGGTGGGTCTGGTCCTAGATCTCCAGTCGGCCGCTGAAAGGTTTAAAGAGATACCATATGAGATAGGTAAGCCTTTGGACCTTCTGGAGGAGATGGAGAGGCACCCCTTCGTCGCCCAACTTCTCGAAGGAGCGGTGAGGGTTGAATACTCTGCCCATAACATTCCGAGGGGATACAAATGCCTACCCGAGAGACCTTACGCTCCAGGCTTCCTGATGGCCGGTGACTCGCTGGGTGTCTTCACCAAGATAGGTGCGCTCATCGACGGTATGAGGCCGGCCATAGCGTCGGGGATTCTTGCGGCGAGGATGTATCTGCAGGCTAGGAAGGCGGGCGACTTCTCAGCTGGCAAGCTCTCCCAGTACCGGACCCTGCTGCAGCCCCTCTACGATGCGGTGGCTAGTTCGAAGAGGAATAGCATGCTGTTGGAGAGCAGGCTCGTCTACCATAGGATACCGCCTCTAGCCTTAAAGCTGGGACTGGGCCGCCTGCAGAGATATGATGGCCCTCTACCCCCGAGGGATGAGCGGGACGCAGTCCAGAGAATCCAGGAGAGGACAGGTATCCTGGACTACCACGAGGATAAGAAGCGCTCCCATATAGAGGTCAACTTTGAGAAGGCATCCAACAACCCCTACAAACCCTGGATACCCCTATGCCCTGTGAACTGCTACACCCTAGCCACGGACAAGGGTGTCTTCGCATCCTTCAGAGACCTCTACAGGTATAACCTGGAGATTCTTAGGAGGACTTTCAACGGTACGGAGGATGCTTTGACCTCTGAAGCTCTGAAGATGACTTGGGATGATATCCGGAGGGGTAGTCTAAAGTTTGACCATGTGGCGTGTGTCGCATGCGGGACCTGTGGTGTGCTGGGCCCGGGGGATGTTATAAGCTTCGGCCATGAGCGGGATGGCCATGGTGTCAGGTTTAGGTATGGATGATGTGTTTGTAATATGGAGAGGTTTATATTGAGCTAATATCTGACAAATATCATGACCTATGCAAATCCCAACGTATTGGTAGAGGTTGACTGGCTGAAGAACAACCTCAAAACACCCGGAATAAGGATAGTGGAGGTGGACTACGACCCAAAGCTCGCATATGAGCAGGGCCACATACCTGGAGCCGTCCTGATAGACTGGCGGAAGGATATGAATAACCCGCAGGAACGGGACATCATAGACGCCGAGGGCTTCCAGAAACTGATGTCCAGGCTGGGCATATCAAACGATTCACGTGTAATACTGTACGGAGACTACAACAACTGGTTCGCCACATTCGCCTTCTGGGTCTTTACCCTATACAACCACCAAAACGTCCAGATATTGAACGGAGGTAGGAAGAAATGGATAGATTCAGGCGGGGAGCTGACGACAGAGGTGCCGAAGGTTCAGCCAACAACATACGTTGTACAGAAGATAAATCTAGAGCAGAGGGTTTTCCTCCAGGACCTTCTCAAGCTGAAGGCGGCTAATCCCTCGCTGGCGTTGGTGGATGTCCGCTCACCCGCCGAGTTTAAAGGCGAGATTACGGCGCCACCCGAGTATCCGGATGAGCACGCCCAGAGGGGCGGGCATATACCTGGAGCAGTCAACATACCTTGGGGTCAGGCGGTCAGAGAGGATGGGACCTTCAAATCCGCAGAGGAGCTGAGGCAGCTCTACCAGTCCAAAAACGTAACACCGGATAAAACAGTTGTGACATACTGTAGAATTGGTGAGAGAGCAAGCCACACATGGTTTGTTCTCAAACACCTCCTCGGCTATCCAGATGTAAGGGTTTACGACGGCAGCTGGACAGAGTGGGGCAACCTAGTAAGATTCCCAATAGTCAAGGAGAAATAGCCCCATCCCACAATTTTTCCCATGCAATACGACTGCCAGCTACCCGGGGACAGACTCTACCACGTAGGCCGTGATATCTGGTTCCAGCCAGCGGGCGGAAGGTTCTACAGGGTAGGCGTCACACAGCCCCTATGCCTTATGGCCGGATACTTCACCACCGTCAGACCCAGGCCAGTGAACACATTCATCAGACGTGACACGCCGATAGCTCTGATAGTATCCAGGAAGTATGAGGGGGCTTTAATCACGCCAGCAGATGTGAAGATAGTAGGCATCAACGAGTCTGTGCTGGAGAACCCGAGGATAGTCTGTATCGACCCCTATGGCTCCGGCTGGCTGGCCGAGGTGGAGATACAGGAAGACCCGGGGGCGGCTGGGCTTGTCGAATCGAGCAGGGCTGAAACGCTTTACCGTGAAAAGAACCAGCGCAACGGTATCGTATGCCTGAAGGTAGTCCCCGACTACAGCCGGAAGATATTCGGAGAATCATGTAACATGATACTGACCGAGATAGGAGATTTCATGGAGAAGTATGTTGGGAGGGGTGAGACCCTCCACGTGATTACTAAGGACCCTGTCACAGAGCCCGACCTCCTCAACATGGCGACAACCCACGGATATCAGATAGTGGATTTGGGCAGGGCCGGAGACCTTATCCACGTAATCTTTAGGAAAAGCTAGGCCTTCCACCATTCAAAAAGTGCGTAAACAATTTTTTCCGAGTTCTGCGGGACAGCTATTGTGAAATGTTTCCTTACCGAGGTGGCAAGCCTCCCCGACCTCACTATCTCCAATGCGGAGATCTTGGAGGATGAGTCCTTGACCTGGATGATGAAGGGTGCGTGGTCTATGCCTGGGCCATGCTTGTAGACTGCGAAGTCGCTTCCGAACTTCAGTCCGGGGGTTACAATAAAGCCCCTACGCCTCAAATCCCTGTAGACCTGATATTTGTTGGCGAAGCCCTCCTCACCAGAGCTCCCGACCTCGTAGAGTTCTTCAAAGCTCACCTCTACACCGGCTCTAACCACCTTAAGGGCTCGCTGCTCCATAAGGTATAGAGCCTCGATAATGCTCAGAACCAACGGAGAGTCGAAGTTGGCGTCCCTAGGCTTCGGGATTCCTAGAGGCTTACCGTAGAACCCATCCCGGAAAAGCCTCCTAGCAGCCTCTACATCCCAGACGACAACGCTGTCTCTTAACAGCTCACCCACCGGAGTCATGTCGGCCGTCTACAATATCACAAAGGAGAGAACCCTGAGAGTCTCAACGGTCTCCTCAGCCTTGTCGGCTATATCCTCCAGCATCGCCACAATCTCCCTCGAGAGAAGCATCTGAGGTATCCTCATCTCGCTCTGAAGTATCTGGAAGTCGATATTCCTGTAGAGCTCATCCACATATCTCTCGGCATCCTCGGTCTCCTTAACCTTCTGGGTAAATGTTTCACTGTTTAATGTCACGGCCAGTATCGCCTCCCTGAGACGGTTCACAGTGGCTAAAACCCTGTCACCCAGCTCTACCATAGCGCTTAGAATCTCCTTGTTTATCTTCAGTTTCGCCCTGGCAAGTCCCAGGATTCGAAAGGCGACACCCTCGGCGATATCCGCTATCCTATCAACACTGTTGATGAGGCGTAGGAAATCCTCCCTATTGGTTAGAATTGCTCCTATGTTGGAGACCTCCACCTCAACCATTCTCTTAGACTCGCGGGCCGCCTCATCAGACTTCAAGACAGAGCTGTAGAGCTCTTCGAACTTCTTCACATCATTTTCTTTCGATAACTGTTCAAGCATCTGGAGGGTTTTACGTAGGACCTCCAACACATTCCTAATCTGGTCTTGGGCTAGATTTAGAAGCCTTGTCCTATACTCCTCCTCTCTATCTCTGGCAGGAAACATGAGGCATCAATACCCTACATATACACTATCATGTTAAACTATAAACGTTTTCACCCTCAGATTCTCATAGCCTTGGAGATGTACTCGGCCAGCCGGGTTATGGGGAGCCTTTCCTGACCCATCGTGTCACGGTCCCTCACCGTCACCGTGTCATCTTTCAGGGTCTCAAAGTCAATCGTTATGCAGTAGGGCGTCCCTATCTCATCCTGTCTCCTATATCTCCGTCCTATGGAGCCGCTGGTGTCAAAGAAGACGTCGAAGTCCAGTCTAAGCATGTCGTAAACCTGCCTCGCCTTCGAAACCAGCTCGTCCCTGTCCAGTAATGGGAGGATGGCCGCTGTGTAGGGGGATAGAGACGGGTGCATCTTAAGTATCCGTCTCCCACCCTTCTCCGCATATCCGATGTCGAGGAGTGCTAGTATGCTCCTGTCTACTCCCATGGAGAGTTCGAAGATGTGGGGGAGCACCTTGACGCCGTCCTCCGTGACCGTTAGGTCTGCCCCGCTAACCCGTCCATGCCCAGACAGGTCGTAGTCGCCTCTGTTGTTGCATGCCACCAGCTCAACCCATCCTGCGCTGGTTAAAACCTCAAGGTCCCAACCCTCCCTAGCGTAGAAAGCCTTCTCGGCCTCACCAAGCCTCCTGAGCCTCAACCTCTCAGGCGGGATGCCGAGCTTCAGATAGAATGACTGGATAAGACCTAGGTAGTATCCCACCAGCCTGCTGGACACTATCCCCCTACCCACCGCATCGCCGCACGTCATTCTCACATCCTCCCCATCTATGGATATCTGAAGGTGGTAATCCCTAAAGACATCGAATTTTTCGAAATCATCAGCCTTGGAGGGGTTGAAAAAGACCTCCACCTCAGCCTGGGTAAACTCCCTCATACGCAGCAGGGACTGCCTCGGCGATATCTCATTCCTGAAACTCTTGCCCAGCTGGGCGAAGGCTATCGGAAGCTTCCTCCTCGATATCTTGTAAAGCCTGGGAAAGTCTATGAAGATATTTTGGCAGGTCTCGGGCCTCAGATATGCCTCCTCACCAGCTCCACCAACCCGCAGCCCAAACATCATGTTGAAAAGCGAGACCGGCGATAGTTCTCCACCACATGAAGGACATCTAAAATTGTTAACTCTTATTATCGCATCTATCTCCTCCGGGGGCGTTCTCTCAGGAACCTTAACCCCGAGATGCTCCTCGAGAAGACGGTCTATCCTGTAGATTGTATTGCATCGTGTGCATGATGAGATTGGGTCTGCAAAGGTCTCGAGGTGGCCGGAGGCTACGAATACATCCCGTGGAAGGATTTGGGACCCATCTATGAGGAGCATCTCGTCACGTCTAACTATCTCTCTGAGCCAGGCCTCGACAAATTTTCTCTTTAGCTGGGTTCCCAGCGGCCCGTACTCCCAGAAACCGGCTGGAGCCCTCGGATATATCTCGGCTGTTGGGAAGAAGTAGCCACGTTCAAGGGCTAGCCTAACCACATCCTCTATAGCCATATGAACCACTTACCCGACTCTTCTCTGGCAGTTGGGGCAGGACCTATTCAAATCAACCCACGTATCTAAGCATCCGGAATGGTATATAACACCGCATGAAGAGCATTTAACCGCACTCTCCACATCCATTTCAAGATAGCATATTGGACATTTCAAACCCTCGTCCACAGAATCCACCGGAACGAACGAGGTTTCTTCAGATACAGCACCCTCACCCTCAGGGGATGGGAGGGGAGTATAACCGTATGGGTACTGTCTTTCTATCTTGACCCTCGTCGCCGCCGCCACCCCGCTAACACCTAGGATGGCCACGGCTGTGAAGATGGATGCGAAAAACCCCAGCTCCAGCCGGCCGCTGACGCTGAGCCTAGGGATTGTAATGGAGACCATGAAGATGGGTGAGGTGAGGGCTACGAGTCCTCCTATGATACCCATAACCATCAAAACAGCCCTAACAGTTCTGATATTTTTGCTGGCCGATGAGGCTGCCAGGGCTACTCCAGCGATTACACCGCCAGCGACCGAGAGCAGCAGCGTCTCAGTGTTTATGTAGCCTGATATCCTGCTTATGGCTACAGTATCCGTGATAGTCTCATACCAGGGCAGTAGGAGGCTCAACATATGCAGGCTGGCCACAAGTGATAGGAATGACCCTATCTTGAAGAAGCGGGCCAGCACCTTCTCCTCAGTAATATCCACAGTCATCCCAGCCAACACCTAGAGTATCCCTTTTATTAAAAGCCTATCTTTACAGGTTTTCCCCAAACCAGCCAGGCTCCCGTTTTTTGGCCCTTCGAGAAAAATAAATAGATAGACTTTATAGTCTCCCCACAACTCCTAATATGCTGGATATGGGTATACTCAGTAGGAAAACCGACAGCATTGCAGATGTCCGTAAAGAGGTAGCGGCGCTTAGGGTTCAGATCTTGAACTCCCTTGAGGAGAGGATAACCCTTGTGGAGGAGGCTTTAGCGGGGCTTAAGGAGGATATTAGAGCCCTCACCTCGGACCCTTTAAGACTCTCGGGAAGCTTCCAGACAATTCTTGCGAGGGCTGAATCGCTCGTCCAAACACTGGGTGAGATACAGAATTTCAAGGAGGAAGTCTTCACCCTCAGGGATGGGTTGAAGGAGGCTGTAGAGCTGCTGACTAGAAAAATCGACGAGATAAGCAACGAGTCCAACAAGATTGTGGAGGAGAGGGAGAGCCTCTCCCGTCTGAGGGCTGAGGTGGACAGTTGGAGGCTGGAGCTGGAGCAGAAGGAGCGCCAGATTATAGAGGCTCAGGAGATGCTAAAGAACCTGGAGCTGAGACGGGAAAAACTGGAGGAAGAGATTAGGGTCATGTCGGAGAGATATTCTGCCATGTTTAGCGAGGCGACGAAGAGGCTTGAGGAATACATCAGGGAGCTGGAGAAGAAGTCTAGGCTTAGGGAGGTGCTTGTTCAGAGGCTTATCAAGAAGGAGCAGGAGCTGACCTCGAGGCTCGAGTCCCTTGAGTCGAAGAAGGCGGAGGTGGAGAGATTACTGGCGGATGCGGAAAAGCTCAAGGAGGAGGTGCGCAGGCTGGAGTCCCGTAGAGACAGCCTCAGAAATGAGATCTCCCAGATGGAGAAGCGTAGGGCTGAGCTTACAGAGCTACTCAGCGAGGCTAGAAAGGCATTCCTAACATCATAGCCTAGCCCTTATCTCCCCGATATCCTTCTTCACAGCGGCCACGGTAGCCGAGAGCTGCTGCACGGCATCGATTAATATAGACACCTTCTCATCCAGCTCCTCAACAACACTGCTGAGTGTCTCAAATTTAGCGGATAGGTCCTGGATTATGCTGCTATCCACAGGCTGCTGAGCCAACTCTTGGAACTTCTTCTTCAGCGACTCGTTATCCTGTTGGATCATATCTATGAGCTTTATCACCTGTTGGAGACTCTCCAAAGTGACCACCTGCCCCTTAGGAGTGTCTATGACACTTAAGTTCAGCTCGAATACTTCTTCATTCTCCTCTGACACGTCAGACCGCCTCCGCAGCTATGACCCTCCTACATAGTGGGCATGTCTTCTTAATCATGAGCCATCCGTCGAAACAGGTTGAATGGCCAACGCAGCCGCAGTGTGGGCAGGTGTATCTGCCACCACCCACCATCTCCAACCCGCATATAACGCAGGTCTCCAGCTTCTCCTCTTTCGGCCTCTCCTCTTTCGGCTTCTCCTCCTTCCTGAAGGGGTCCCAAAACCCTACAACCTCTGTCCTAACTACGATCCTCAACTATCTTCACCCTAATCTCCAGCGGGTTGAATCTTCTGGAGGTGTGCAGGTATATGATGTCTCCATCAGATAGGGGAACTTCATGCACCCTGAGATTGTCATTTAATAGTCTTGCCTCTTTCTGAATCTCTATATCAGGGTACATAAACTTTGCGGCCAGCCTCTTCTTCAAATCCAGCACAGACTCTCCGGGGCTGACCTCTAAAACCAACCCTTCATCTATGGATTCCCCGCAGACGAAGCAGTTCTCGTTTCTCCTTAGGTAGACCCTTGAAACCCTTCCCGAGAGACTGTCGTAGACGGTGAGGCCGGGCCTGGGATGGCCCAGCGTCCCTCCATGGAGTATTCTCACGACCTCGAAGGCTGCCATGCCTGAAATAGCCGCTGATATGCACTGTAGGGCGGGCATCTTAGGTGTCAGGGCCTCCCTGAACTCGAGGACGAGACCACGTATGTCGTGGGGTAGGGTTTCAAGCCTGAAGAGGGGTGTGTATTTTATGTCGAAGACCGTCTTAATGCCTGCCTGCATAAGAATCTCGGCCGTCTGGATGTCTATTTTGAGGCCCTTCTCAGATAGCTCAGCCACTAGGTCTTCAGGCCTTTTCCTCCTGAGGGTGCATTCGGCCGCCTGGACCTCTCGAGGTATCAACGCCTCGGCATGGCATTCAATACACGATGTCTGCATAGGTATGACGACCTGTATGTTGGCGTAGAAACCATCCATCGAGACATCCACCAGGGGTTTCTTCAGCTCTACGGCCAACGAGTTAATCCATCGCCGTGTTGGCCAGTTATCAACACAGGATACCAGGATGTCAACATCCTCGAGGATTCGGGCCGACATCTTCCTAACATCCCCCTGGAACGCCTTCACCGCCACGTCGGGGTTCATCCTCTCAAGTTTTTCCTTGGCCGCTATGCTTTTGGGCCTCCCGATATCCTCGTCGGTGAAGAGCATCTGCCTACTCAGGTTGGAGAGTTCAACGGCGTCGCTGTCCACGAGGATTATCTCGCCCACACCCATCAAGGCTAAATTTTTTGAGACCTCACAGCCTAAAGCTCCAACACCGACAACACCTATGCTGGCATCTTGAAGCCTGGCCTGACTCCATCCCTCAAGCCTTAGCTGTCTCTCATATCTCTCCAAGCTTCTAGTAGAGCGGATATCTCCTTCTAGCATGTCTAAAGGCCTGCTCGGGGGTGGCATAGGTCATAACAAACTCTCTAACCCTGGCCTCGAATATATCCGGCCTTGTCCTCATCTCGAAGGCGGCCACAGCGTTTAACGGGTCGTCGGGGTTGGGATTGTTCAAGAGACTCCGTAGAGACTCTATTACAGCCACAACCCTTAGAGAAGGCGACCAGTGGTCCTTGAGTACGGACTCGCAGGGTCTTGCCGGAATCTCATCTGAGAAGTTGGGATGCCATATCCTAGTATGCCAGATTACCTCCGGCGGGTGATAGGGGTAGGAGCGGGGCAGTATTATCTCCACCCTGAAGAAGCCTCCCTGGTAAAGCCCTGTACCGAGTATAACTCCTTCGTAATGTGTTAGGTCTCCGTCGACGGCGTCAAAGTTGGGCTCGTGCTCCTGTATTAGAGAATACTCTAGCGCCAGTCTCTTATGCCATACAGGGTCCGGAAGCTCAACGTAGATATTCTCCGCCTCCAACTCCTCCCACCGTCCTAGTTATAAGTACAAACTTATCCCCATCCTGGGCTCCTATGCTCTCTAAGGTCTCCGTATCTTTTAAAGCCCTGCCCTTGTAAGTGAGCCTAGTAGTGTCAGGTGGAAGCTTCTTGATAGCGCTGACCTTAGTCCTCACAGCTCCTATAGTGGCGTTCGGCGATACCTCCAGCTCAAGCGGTGTACCTCCACCAACTGCAGGAACTATCTTGATTTTCATCCTCTTTTCAAGTCAAGCCAAGCATATATAAGGTTTAATCTGTGGTAAAACATCGAATAACATCCCGTGAAGACCTCGAGAAGCTTATAGCATTTTTTCAGCCCGGGCCACATCTAACTCTTAATAGAAGCCTCCACATGTTTATCCCGATGCGTGTTAGGATATATCCGCTGGCCCTCGGCAAAATAATAAAGCATAGCGCCTCAAGCCCCAACAGGGAAGTGGCGGGCCTACTAGTAGGTAAAAGCCATTACAGTATCTTGGAGGTTTGGGACGCTGTCACAGGAGAGCAGCATGGGACGCCGGCCTTCGTCCACCTAGATGAGGCCGTGATGGCCAGCGTCGCCGAGCAGCTCTCCCAGTCGGACGCCGGCCTCTACATCGTTGGCTGGTATCACTCGCATCCCGGGCTTGATGTATTTCTATCACCCACAGATGTAGACACCCAACGCAGGTATCAGCTACTATATCCGAAGGCTGTCGCACTAGTCATCGACCCAATAGAGTATGTGAGAACTAGGAAGATAGCGAGTCTCAAGTTTAAGGTCTTCCACTTATCCAAGGATGGGAAAGTAGTCACACTTCCTGTATCAATAGGGATAAACAAGTCCAAGCTTTTGGAAAGCACTGTTCACGGGCTAAACACCTACGACCAATCAAAAACCAACAACATCCAACAGACTAACAACGAGCACTCCATCAGAGTTGGACTCTTTGAGAGGGCTAAGAAGCTTTTAAGACCTCAGAGGGAAGAGACAACGGCAGGTGATATCCGGTAAGATGCCTAGGAAAATAGTCGTCAAGATTTCTGGGGAGCCTAAGAAGGCGTCGGAGCAGCAGCCTGAAAAGGAGGTCATCCCCACCGTCGAACCGGAGGAACAGCCCAAACCAGCCGAAATCCTAGAGGAGACACCCTCCGTGGAGGAGCCGGAGCCTGCCCAGCTTGGCGAGGAGGACATGCTCGAAAAAGCTTTAAAACAATATGATGAGCTTCAGATGGAAATTCAGAGACAACGTGATAAGGATAGGAAATTTCAGGAATTCTGTATAGCCCAAGAGGTAGAGCCTAGAATTATCAGGAACATTCTGTCCCGTTTCTCGGAGGAGAGGAAGAAGCTGCTTCAGAAGGCTGAGGAGGTCTTGAGGATTATGCGTGAGGCCAAGGAGGCGTTAGACGCCAAGTTTGCCAAGGTTGAGGAGGAGCTGATCTGGGCTACTATCGAGCTCAACACTATGCAGATAGAGCCTGGAAAGAACACTAAATCGGTTACCATGAAGGAGGAGCTGGAGGCCCGCATAAGCCAGCTACGTAAAGAGCTTCCAGTGCTGAGGAACCGTGTTAAAGCTTTTGAGGAGAAGATACGTGAGCTTGCGGAGATACCGAAGACTGTGGTGGATTTAACCACCGAGAAGGAGATAGCTGGGAAGATTTTTGAGGATGCTAGGAAGAAGTTTATTCTGGTTCATGGCCCTAAAGCGGATGCCATGCTACGTGCAGAGATAGAGAAGACAGCCCAGTCGGAGAATATCCCTAGGGAATACGCTACGATACTGGTTTGGAGGAGGTTTTCAGCCGGTTCCTCTCAGTGAATCTCTGGGCGGAACTTGTAGCCGTAGACTATTATGTTGGCGTCTCCGTCCACTCCAATCCTCCTGAAGGTTGTCTCCAGCTCCATCCCTGGGGCTAGGTCTTCGGGTTCACAGTCGGTTATCTGACCCAATATCTTCACACCATCCGGTGTTTCCACAAGACCGACGATGAAGGGTAGGTTGTCTTCGTTATTCCGAGTGGCCTGGTGGACAACTGTGTAGTCTACTAATCTGACACGTGTGGGCAGCCTCTCTAGGGTTAACTCCCTAGACCTGCATCTCCTGCATACATACCTCGAGTGGGTGTGGAACTCGCCGCATCTGCTACATCTATAGCCCTCCAACCTGTATAGGAATCTCTTAGCCCTCCAGATGCTTGGTATCCTTATCCTGAAGCTCATCTACTCCGCCTCCAGGACCACCGCCCCAGCCCCGGCACCAAGGCCGGCTAGGGATTGGACCATGGCCGTCTTCACACCGTAGACCTGATTTTTTCCAGCCTGCTCCGTGATTTGTAGGTAGGCCTCCGCCAGCTGGTATACACCCGTCGCACCTATCGGATGGCCACGGGCCTTTAAGCCGCCGAAAGTGTTGACGGGTGTCTGGCCGGAGAGTGTATAGGCTTCCTTTGCAGCGTATTTACATGCCATTCCGGCGGGTGCGAATCCGGAGGCCTCCAAAGAAAGGGGGGCCAGGATGCTAAAGCAGTCATAAAGTTCAAGCATCCTCACATCGCTTCTGGTAACCTTGGCCATCTTCAAAGCCTTCTCAACCGCAATCTTCAACGCCCTCAACTCAATCGGGTCCTCCCTATCGGTGGGGACGGGGTAGTCTGTGGCAAATCCGAGCCCAGATATTAGGCATCTAGGGCTTGAAAGCTTCACATCGCCGTCGCATATGAGAACTGCAGCAGCACCGTCGGCTGGCGCTGTCGTCTCCAGCCTACGGATGGGCTCGGCCACGTAGGGTGAGTCTAGGATGTTCTCCAGCTTGATTTTAAAGGGGAATTGGGCGTGGGACGATGTGGAGCCGTGCTCGTGGTCCATTATGGGGAATAGGGCTATCTCCTCCTGACTCACTCGGTAACGCCTCATATACTCCTTGTAGAGTAGGGAGGCCTCCGCGGAGACTGTTACACCTATCTTGCCGAGGTAGTCACATCTCTCCTCCGCCACGCTTAAGCTATTTATCTCCTCGGCTGATGCGTCCGACATCTTCTCCACACCCACCACCAGAACAGAGTTGGCCTGGCCAGATACAACAGCTTGATAAGCTGCAGCTAGAGCATAGAGAGATGAAACGCCGCCAGCCTCAACCCTGTAGGCCGGCACACCAGAGAGTCCAAGCTCTTCAGCCGCTATAGAGCCGAGGTTGGCCTGCTCTTGAAATACTTCACCAAATAGGTTGGAGACGATTATCTGGTCAACATGGGATACGGATGACGCATCTAGACATTTGACAGCGGATTCCGATAATAGATTCTCCAAGCTCTTATCCCAATGCTCTCCCACCTTTGTTAGAGATACACCGCCAATGTATACATTCCCCAACTTTCACACCCTCACCTTGTCACGGTTCTTCAGGTATATGGCGTAGTCGATCTCCACCCTTCTTCTCAGGAGCTGTTCGTATCTTGGCGCCTTGTCCCTTCTCTCCACTATGCCGTCGGCTACCGATAGTATGAATGAGTCACTTCCGGCGCCTGAGCCGTATGAGGTCAGCAGTATCCTCTGCCCAGGTGATGCGATATCCAACACCTTGCTAAGGCCTATGAGCGAGCATGCTGCATATGTGTTCCCTATCTCACCAGCCACAATTGCCGGCTCAACCTTCGACATAGGTATCCCTAGGACTTTTGCTGCGGTGAGGGGGAACTTGACATTGGGCTGGTGGAAGACGAAATAGTCTATGTCTGATACGCTGTATCCGTTCTCCATAAGTATGTTTCTGGCCGAGGAGAGAGTGTGGTAGAAGTAGGCTGGCTCCCCGGTGAACCTGCCCGTGTGCACTGGATATCTTTCATAGCTTCTCCTCCAGAAGTCGGGGGTGTCGGTGACGAATGAGAAGGAGTGTTCTATGTTGGCTACGTTATTGCTGGACGGTGGGCCTACGAGGAGGGCTGCGGCGCCGCTGGCAGCGGTGAATTCGAGGGCGTCGTTCGGCCGGCCCTGTGCCGTGTCTGCCCCGATGGCTAGCCCATATTTTATACGGCCTGAGCCGACTAGTGATGAGACTATGTGTAGGGCCTCTGTGCCTGCCTTGCATGCGAATTCTAGGTCGGCCGATGTCGTGGTTGGAGGTATGCCGAGTATCTCCGCCACTATTGTGCCGCTGGGTTTCACAGCATATGGTTTTGACTCTGTCCCGATGTGTATGGCGCCGATCTGTCTCGGCTCTATCCCCGCCCTCCATATAGCATATCTGGCCGCCTCAGCCGACATGGTTATGGTGTCCTCATCCATTGCTGCCACCGCCTTCTCTTTTATGGGGAGTTCGGCCTTGTCTCTCCCCCATACCCTCGCTATCTCCGAAGCCTTGATACGGTAGCGGGGTATGTAGCATCCATACCCTACTATTCCTGAGTCGACGTGGCGTGGCATTTGCCGTTTCTGTTGGTGGCTTGGCTTAAAGAGTTTTTCCTTGTGCCTAACAGAGATTCGTCAACTGTCGAACTTACATAAGAATTATAAATTTAAAAAAGAGAGAACCAGCCGTGAACGAGGTCCAGCTCGACGACAGAGATTTGAGGATTCTTAAAGAGCTAGCCGACGATTCAAGCCAGAGCATCACATCAATCGCTGACAAGTTGAAGATGCCTAGAACAACGGTCCAGGAGAGAATTAAGAGGTTACGGACCCTAGGCGTTATAACGAAGTTCACGGTGCAGCTGGATTACTCCAAGCTCGGGAAACCCGTCACAGCATTCATACTGGTGTCCGTGGGTATGGGCAGCAACATACCTCAGAAAGTCCTAGCCCAGGAGATTGCAAAGCTACCCGATGTGGTGGAGGTCCATATCATTGCAGGTGAGTGGGATATTATCGTGAAGGTGAGGAGCGACTCTATGCAGACTATAGGCTCGCTTGTCGTGGATAAGCTCCGCTCCATGGATGGAGTTGCTAGAACAGTAACATGTGTCTCCTTCCAAGCCATTAAGGAGTAGAGCCATCCATCTTCTCCAGGTATATACCGACAAATCCGCCTGTAATAGGGCCACGGGATTAAGGGCTAGCGTATATAGACTTCCTTCACAGACCTGGCACGGGTATGTCACAGGAGCTGGAGAGGATAGCGGCGGGAAGGGCTAAAGAGGCTGTCTACTACGACAGGATAGGCCAGAAAAGCAAGGCCGTCAAGGTATACCGTGAAGTGATAGAGATTCTATGGCGGATTTACAGCCTGACCACAGACCCAACCCTGAAGAAGGTCTACCAGGATAAAATCAGGGAGTACCAGGAGAGGATAGACTTCCTCACATCGGACTCCGACACAATAGCTTCAACCCCGAAGACAACTATGAATGATGCGGTCCTAACTCAGAAGCCTCAGGTGAAGTGGGATGACATAGTAAACCTTGAAGATGCAAAAAAAGCGATTAGGGAGAGCATAGTCTACCCCACCAAGAGGCCCGACCTATTCCCACTCGGCTGGCCTAGGGGGATACTTCTATTCGGGCCGCCGGGTTGCGGCAAAACACTTCTAGCAGCCGCTGCCGCAAGCGAGATCGACGCCTCATTCCACATCTTGGACGCCGCAACTATAATGTCCAAGTGGCTGGGCGAGTCGGAGAGAAATGTCTCGAGGATATTCAATCAGTGCAGGCAGGCTGCGAGGTCCGGTAAGCCAGCCATCATCTTCATCGACGAGGTGGACTCTCTCACGGCTGAAAGGCCTCTTGAGGTGGGAGGTGAAGCACGTGTTCGCAACCAGCTGCTGAAGGAGATGGACAGCATACTCGATAAGGGTAGGAAAGACTACATCTACGTAATAGCAGCCACCAACAAGCCCTGGCTCCTAGACGAGCCATTCATAAGACGTTTCCAGAAGAGAATCTATGTATCTCTCCCAGACCTGGCCTCACGTAGGAGACTCTTCGAAATGTATACACGGGGACTTAATATGGATAGCTCGGTCGAGCTGAACCAGATGGCCATAATCACAGACGGATACTCCGCATCAGATATCCACGATATCTGCATGGAGGTACAGCTTAAAGTGGTGAGCGAGTTTTTCAGCTCAGGCGGCGGAGAAAACGGCGCACCCCGGCCCATAACGATGGAGGACTTTTCAGAGGTTATCAAGAGGCGGAAGCCATCCATCTCCCTCGAAAACATGAAGAGACTCCTAGAGTGGCAGGCTAAACACGCTACTGGCTGACCATCTCAAGCTCTATCAAGCCCTTCTGATGGAGGCTTTTCAGAGCCTCCGTCACCTTATCCACATCGATGTTTAGAGCTGTGGAACACTCCTCCAGGTCCAGCTCATCGCTGCTGGTCTTGGAGAGATAGGAGTAGACGGCCCTCTCATGGTCTGTCAGCTGAGGCGCCTCCGGAAAGCTTGCCTTAACATTCTCAGCTGCGATTCTTTTTGCCTCCTCCATTATGAAGAGGGCCTCATCGGAGACCTGTGTTGCCGGCTCGGATGTTGGTGAATACCCCGTACTGCTTACAAAGCCCTCTATCATAACCATGAGGGCTTTCAGATGCTCCGACGCCTCCGGAGCCACGTCGTCAATCTCGACCATCACATTCTGGAGAAGCTGTGTCAGAGGCCTTATCAGCGAGATAGCTTCACCCAACTCCAATATACTCTCCAACCTTATCTTCACCTGGAGAAGAAGCAGCTGGCTGTGTACGATTATGTTGGCAAGCTTCCTAATCTCAGCGATCTCTGAAGCATATATCTTGGCCCTCTCATCATCCTTGGCTATCAGAGCTTCCACACATCTATCGAAATAGAGCTTACTCCTGTCCACCATCTCCCTATACTTGTTGGACAGTCTCTCTATATGGCCGGCTAGGCTGGAGATGGCTTTCTCTATCCTAACCGACATGGGGTCGTCTAACAGCACGTCATCCCAAGTGTGGGGGTCTCCGGCACTCCAGTCACCAAACCTTCTGACAGTCAATCCTTTCCCGGTCACTTGTTTAGTTGGGCGAATATATGCTTCAAAGGATTATTGACCTAGGGTATTCCTCAACTAATATCCGGTGTTATACATAGCGCTTAGTTCTAGGAACACCTCATCTCGAAGATGTCCTCCCTCTCATACTCCGCCTGCCACATATCCTTGCTGCTAGTCTTCAGCCTAAGCCCTATCAGCTTAAACCCCTCAGGTGCGGACTCGAGGGCCATCCCCAAAGCCGACTGAATATCTGCAGACTTGATCTCTCTCATAGCCCGCTTCTCACCTGTTTCACGCTCCCGCCTGTAACATGTTAGGCACAGGCTTCTACCCCTCAATACAGTCAGCGTCATCCTCCTAACTTTAGCACCGCATGAGTCGCATTCAACACCCTGTATGCCGCAGCTATGGCAGACATACCCGAACCCTGTGATATAGTGGAACTGCTCACCCTTCCGCATCTCTTTGCCGCAGACCCTACAGGATGCTCCCGCCTCCGGTTTTGAGAGATGGCCTAGCACGGGTTTAAGATGTTGCGGCCGTTTAAATATATGTAATCAACTGTGGTGGGTGGTGGATATGATAGCTGGCACGGTTCTGGCGGCTGGTTTTTCCAAGAGGTTCGGCTCCGACAAGCTCCTACAGAGGATAGGTGGGAAAACAATCTTGGAGCGGAGCCTATCAGCTATAAAAGATTTGGATTATAGGGCGGTTGTTCTCAGACCCGATGACCCTAAAAAATCCCTTATCCCCAAAGACTTCGCCATACTGGTTAACACCCACGCATCTGAGGGTTTGAGCAGCTCGGTAAGGCTGGCCGCCAGCTGGACCCCAAGGGATGCTGAGGCGCTTCTCCTAGTCCTTGGAGACCAGCCACTGGCCGGGCTTGTAACACCGATTCTTGTCAAAGAGTTTCAGTCCGGTGAATATCTAGGTGTCACAGCCTTCTACGGAGAAACCCCAGTAAATCCCACCATCTTCTCGAGACATATACTCCATGAGCTGTTGTTGCTGGATGGCGATACAGGAGCCAGAAAAGTAGTCCTCAAATATCTAGATAGGTTCAAGAGGGTGGAGGTTGACAAGGACGTGATACTGGACTGCGATACCCAGGATTCTCTCGATAGGCTGGCCCAAGCATTAGCCCGGCACCAGCTCTAAGATGTCTGTGCTATCTATTCTTCCGTCACCATCCAAATCTCTTCCCTGTATTATGGCTGCCCACCTCTCCTCGCCACGGTAGCTATCCAGTAGCCTCTCGTAGTCGGCTGTTAGCATCATCACGGCAGCCTTCGTCCCCACAGACCTAAGCCCGGCGAGAACGATGATCGTCCTTCCCTCAGAGAATGGGTTGGGAATCTTAACAATTAGTCCTGTGAACTCGTTGGTGTAGATGCGGCTAGGTGATGTTATCCCCGCCCAGTAGTTAGACTCCATGAACGAGGCCGGCATGTACTTGTTAATCATGGCGGTAACCACGTTGGTTCCCGGCCCACCGAGCAGAACCATATTCTCACCATATAGCCGTTCAGCCTTCACATCCACATCAAGCCTCACCTTGAACTCTCTAGGTATACGCACGTAGCGGCCTAGAAAGAGGCCTAGCTGGAATCCGTAGTGGCCGTCGGAGGCCGTGGCTTGTAGGGGGCCGTGTGGATGTGGGGAGCCTACAACGATAAGGCCGTTAAGCGTTCCATTCTCCACCAAGGAACCCAGAAAACTGGCCAGATTTCTGTCTAGAGGCTGGGAGCCAAGAGTCTTGGCCCATCCCTTTCTATCTATCACTATCGCTGCAGCCCTTACATTGGACCGGTAGAGCGTGGCCCTACCCCCTCTAATCTCCCTCTCACCAACTTTATCGATAAGGCCGGCATTGAACATCCTTCTAACATAGGTGGAGACCAACTGCTTGCTAACACCAAGAGTTTCTGCGATATCTGCTGGATATGCTGTTTTTTTGTTCAGGAGCTTTAGGATCTCCACACCTGTTTTTGATGATAGAAGTTTTAAGGTCTCTGGGTCCACCAACACGGTGTCGATTTCCAGCCCGTCACGGTAGAGTTTTGCAGCCCTCATATCTGGTCAAGGAAATGTTTACCGGTCAATATATGGTTCAACCGTATTTATAAATCAGCATCCCCCGCCTGATGCCATGTGCGGTATAGCTGGCTATATCGGGCCGGGTAGGGCGGCGCCCATCCTACTAAAGGCGTTGTCCAGGCTGGAGTATAGGGGCTATGACTCGGCGGGTATATGCACGATATTTGGTGGGAGGGTTTTGACGAGGAAAGATGTGGGCAAGGTTGCCGAGATAAATTCTAGGCTTAGGATGGATGAGCTCCCTGGAAATATAGGGATAGCCCACACACGCTGGGCGACCCACGGAGCGCCTTCACAGGTCAACGCCCACCCCCACACGGATTGTACCGGCAGGATAGCCGTAGTCCATAATGGTGTAATAGAGAACTTTATGGCTCTAAAGAAAGAATTGGTGGAGGCGGGCCATCTCTTCTCCTCTAAAACGGATACTGAATTAATACCTCACATGGTCGAGGAATATTTGAAGAGAGGCAGCGACCTGACAGAGGCCTTTATGCGGACTCTTCAAAGGCTGGAGGGCAGCTACGCCCTGGCCCTACTGGATGCTGGCAGCCCAGACATTCTACTTGTGGCTAGGAAGGAGTCACCTCTAGTGATAGGTATAGGCCCCGACTTTAAGATGGTGGCATCCGATATCACAGCACTTCTAGATCTGACTAGGGATGTTGTTTTCCTCCAGAACGGTGAGGCGGCCTTCATCCGATCTGACGGTGTTAAGATATTGAGGGTGGATACGGGTGCTGAGATATTCAGAGAGCCGACAAGGCTGGATATTACGGTGGAGATGGCGGAGAAGCAGGGCTATCCCCATTACATGTTGAAAGAGATATATGAGCAGCCTGAGAGTTTGAAAAATGCTCTCCGTATCCAGGAAGTATATGCTGACTTGGTGGCGGAGCTGCTTGACCGTGGCCGCCAGATATTCCTGCTCGGCGCCGGGACCTCCTATAATTCATGCCTTGCTGCATCTTATGCGTTCTCCAGCCTAGCCAGAGCCGCCACATACCCCGTTATAGCCTCCGAGTTTATCAGTAACTACGGCGCCTCAATCGGCGCCGACACCGTTATTTTGGCGGTGAGCCAGTCGGGTGAGACAGCGGATGTCTTGAACGCCCTCGAATACGCCCGGTTAAGGGCCTGCACGATCTTGGGGATAACAAACACTGTCGGCTCCACCCTGACAAGAATCTCGAGGGCCTACATTCTCCAGAACTCTGGGCCGGAGATAGGTGTGGCCGCCACCAAGACCTTCACCTCACAGGTTCTGGTTCTCTCCCAGCTGGCCCTCCGTCTGGCAAAGCTGAGGGGGAAGATAGCCCAGTACGAGATAGATGAGATAAAGTCTGGGCTGAAGAAAGTTCCCGAGATGGCCGGAGAGGTTCTGGACTCTGTCAGGCTTAAGATGAGGGAGGTGGCGGAGAAGCTGGCCGATAAAAACACCATCTTCCTGCTGGGTAGGGGGCCTGCCTACAGTGTGGCGGCCGAGGGCCGGCTTAAGATTATGGAGCTATCCTACACACCTTGTATCGCATACCCGGCGGGGGAGAGCAAGCATGGGCCGATAAGCGTGATACAGGAGGGGACCCCCGTAATATTCATCGCACCCTACGACGATAACAGACGCCTCAACATCGGGAGCATGATGGAGATGAAGGCTAGGGGAGCTACGATAATCTCCATAGCCGATAGGGACGACCGTGAGATAGAGGAGATCTCCGACATCTTTGTTGGGCTGCCGAGGGTCCACCCGCTCCTGACACCGATAATCTATGTTCTACCCTTCCAGCTCCTCGCATACTATATGGCTCTGGTGAAGGGGCATGACCCAGACAAGCCTAGAAATCTCGCTAAATCCGTGACCGTGCTATAAAAAATTTATAACCCTTCAGACTCGATATATAACTGTGAACTACTGGATATTTGTTGTCAAAGACCATCTTGAGGCGGGTAGGAAGATACCTGTGGAGGAGATACTGGATATCCGTGCAAGGGAGAGGTTCTGGCTTCTAAGCAGTAGAGCCGCTAGAACCCGCAACATGGAGGAGGGTGACGAAGTTATCTTCTACACCACAGGTGAGAGGGGGAGGTTCTTCGCAGGAAGGGCGAGGCTACACTCTAAACCCAAGCCGATAACGGATAGTATAAGATTTTATATAAGGGGGTCGCCCTCAGAAGCCCTCACCCACTACGTAGAACTAGATAGCGTAGAGCTGTGGAAGAACCCTCTGAACGCCGAGGAGGTAGCCCCCAGCCTCTCCTTCATCAAAAAGAAGGAGAAATGGCCGATGGCTTTTCGGGGCTCCATAAGACGCATATCAGAGGAGGACTACAACAGGATACTGGAGAGGGCTGTCCAGGCCTAGTCGTATATGTGCTGTATCCCTAGGCCGCGGGCTAACTCCCTATCCACCGCTGCCAAGTCCTCGTCTGAGACCATGGATACGTCATATTTACCCAGCGCAGATACAAGCATCATTATCTCCAGCCTTAATGATTCGAGGTAGTTCAGCACCCCTTCTTCACCGTTGCTGTAGGCGGCTAGAACTATGGGTCTTCCTAGACCTGCGGCCCTAGCCCCTAAGGCTAAAACCTTCACTATGTCGCCGCCGTCCACAAGTCTCCCGGAGCAGACTATATCGAGGCTTCCTCCAGTATTTCTTCTCACCCTCGCCATGCATGCCAGCAGTGGGAGACCTAGATCCTTCAACGCTGTGATGGGGCTGAGGCCTGTGCCGCCCTCCTTCCCGTCGATACAGAAGGCGTCAACCCCCTCCCCCGCTGATAGTTTGGCGACATCAGATATATCTCTGAAGGGGCCGCACTTCAACCAGAGCCTGGCACGGGGGTAGTTGTTCCTCATAAGTCTTATCATGCTTCGCAGGATATCGGGTGTGAAGGTGCCTGGAGCCGAGTGTCTCTCATAGAGGGGTTTCGCAACCTTCTCCGGGTCGCTGTCGAAGGCGTATTTTCTCGACAGCCTTAGAGCCTGCTCCCTGCCAACAAAGGTCTCGCCCCCCAGTCCTGGCTTGGCGCCCTGCCCAAGTTTTATTTCAAAGCCAACCCTCCCCTCAGCTATGTATGGCTCAATGTCTGGGTCTGAATAGACTCTATTCCAGAGCTCGTCGTAGGCATCCTCGACGCTCTGCTGTATAACAACCCCTCCAAACCCCTCTTCGCAGCTACCCAGATAGGTCATGACCCTTTCCTTGAAGCATGGCTGTGAGGGTTTTACACGTCTACCGTACCCCCATACCGTCGCCACATTCTCACCAACACCCATGGGTATTCCGGCTTTAGCGGCAGCCCGAGCGGACTCTAACGAGACCTTGTTGAACACGTCAGTCGAGCCCATGGACGCCATTACAACCGGCATACTTGCTGTGAACCCACCCACCCTTACAGATGTCTTCACATCTGTGAAGAGGGGCTCACGCATAAGCTCCTCCATCTTCTTGAGCCGGTGGGGTGTGTAGAGTGGTGGGACGAGAAGTATCCTTGAGAGAATATCAAACCTGAGCGGGGCTCTTTCATATACTGGCCCACCCAAAAGGGCTCTCCCAAACTCGTCAACACCCTTCAAGGGGAAGACGGAATATCTACCGCTTCTCGCCCTATTCACCACGTCTTCTACAGGGTATTCTTGGATGAAGCGGGAGGCTGCGGATAGGCCTCCACCACTTAGGAGCCGGATGAGGGTGGAGAAGATTCTCAGCGACATCGGGGTTGGTCACGGTGAGTATATACCGGCCAGCTTAGGGTAGGGTCTCGCCTCCCAGACGGCGGTCAAGCCGCAGAGATATCGGGTTAGCCTCTCAACACCTATCCCGAAACCTGCGCTGGGCGGAACCCCATCTCTCAGCATCTCCTGATACCAGCCGTACTTGGCGGGGTTTTCACCGGTCTCCCTCAGCCTCGCCAATATTTTGGAGTATTCGTACTCCCTCTCAGCGCCCGATGCGGCCTCACCAAACCCTTCAGGGTATAGGAGGTCGAAGTCACGTAGTATCCCTGGACGGGCTGGGTCCTCCCTGTCGTAAAACCCTCTCGCACCCTTCGGATAGTCGGTGATAAAGAATGGCTCGCCAATCGCCCGGGACAGCTTCTCCTCTAGGGGCCACGGTATCTCTGTGTTGGGATTGGCCTTTTCACCCATCTTCCATAGCATCTCCACAACCTCTGCATGAGTGAATCTCTTGTAGGGAGGTTTAAAGGGTCTCAGCTCCCTACCCAGCTCCTCAAGCTCTCTATATCCATTCTCCGCCACGGATGAGATGATGTGGCTGAGAAGGTTTTCGGCGGTATGCATGGCGTCGTGATATGAAGCCTCAGCCATCTCCAAATCCAGCTGGACAAACTCCACCAGATGCCTGCCAGTATACGCCGAGTCCAAAGGCTCAAGCCGGATGTTAGGTGAGAAGAAATAGATTTTAGGTATTCCTGAAACAAGCATCTGCTTGTATAGTATGGCACTGCTCATCACCTTATACTCCCTACCATAGAAATCCACGGTGGCCTGTTTCGCACCCCTAATCCCCGGGTCTGTGACAGGCCCTATTATCGGTGGAAGCATTTCTAGGAAACCCTGGCTATCCAGCCACTCCCTCGCACTTCTGGCCGCCAGAGCCTGTATCCTTAGAACTAGCTTCATCCGTCTATCCCTCACAAGCCTGTATGACCTCTCCAGGGTCTGGGCTAAAGTTTCCAACATCTCTTTCTGATTTCTAATTTTGCGATTAATAAGCATTATTACGGACATACTCGGGTATCTTTGTCTAAATGACGCATAACCCTATATTATTTGGTAATCTTGACATATTTAAGTCAGGGAATTTCACCCATCAATCCCGAACTCCTCTTGGAGGATGGGGATTATCTTCGAGAGCTTTTTGCATCCCTCAACCGGGTCTGGGGCTATTGGGTGGCCGAAGCATATGTGGGAGACGCCGGCCCTCAACAGTCTAGCGGCCTTCTCCAGTATGTCGTCCACCGAGCCGTAGACGGCGAAGCATTCCAAGACCCTCCTCCTCACCCTGTCATCATCCCTGGCCAGGTCTTCAACGGTCAGGCCTGCAAATTTCATCATAGGCGAGCCGTCGACAAGTTCAACAACATACCTCTTCAACTCCTTGTAAAACAGGCTCCAAACCATGTCCGGGTCATCCGATAAAAACGTGAAGGGTCTTGCCACAAGCTCCTTATCCTTCCCACCAGCCTCATCCAGGGTTCTCCGCATCTCGGATGCGTATCCGGGGTTTGCAAGGTTGTCAACCACTATGCCAGTCACCTCAGCCACCCTTGATGCAGCCTTGGCGAGAATCGGGCCGCTGGTCCCGACGTATATTATGGGGTTGAAAGGCCTGGCCCACGTTATCCTCCTTAGCTCAGCCACCGTCTCCACGACCTTCCCAACCACATCCCTAATTGACGCCCTTCCAGTATAGGCTCCACGTGAGATACCTAGGACAGCTCCCGGCCCGATTGATTGCAGGTAGGCCAGAAACCTAGCGTTGACCGATGGGGTGTAGAGGTTTGCTGGGACAGTTACAGGCCCCAGCAAGACATTTTTTACATGGGATGCTACGATGAAGGAGGTCCCCCACGCAGGCCTATACGGAGTATGCTCGTAAAACTGCATGGAGTAGAAGCCTGCACCATCCACAACCCTGGCTATGGATAGATATGTCTCAACTTGTTTATCACCCTCCAAGACAACGCTGAACCGCACCACAGTCAACCCACCAAATATCTTGGTGGATACAAAAAGTTTTACCTGGAGACCTCCACCTGCTTTGAGATAAGCCTTGAAAGCTCTTTCTTCAACTCCTCGGCTAGGGTTAAGAACTCCTGTGCCTCAGCCTCCAAAACAGCGTCAACATCCACCACCACCTCCTCCCCCCTAGGTTCCGATGTTTTAGCCTGCTGGGGTTTCTTCAGCTGGGCGTCAAGCATCTTGAGTATCTCATCTATTTTTGTGATGCGTTCCTCTATTGCAGCCGTCTGGGGCTTCTGCCCCTCAACCACCACAGTCTTCACGGTAGGTGATGGAGGCTGTGTCAGAACCCGTCTTGGATTTGGGGGAGGCCTTGGCGGCGCCTGTGATGCAAACCTCCTCTCAGCCCACAGAATCAATACTGTGTAGAGTATCACAACCCCAACCACTATAGAAGTAAGAAAGATGTTGTCAGGTCCTCCCTGGGGGATGAGGGCGATTTTACCAGCGCCAGCCGTAGCATGCATATCATCCACCTCCGGCAAGTCCTGAGATCGACTCTGTCAGACGGCTGAATGACGAGAGTATGTTGTGGCTGACCGTGGACATAGCTAGGAATGTAACTCCTCCGACCAGGAGTAGCAGCCCAAAGTAAAAAGTGAATGTGAAGACCGAGTCTCCGTCGGCGAGCAGGATATTAACTGATGTAATGAATGAGATTCCCACCAAGATTATGTAGAAGTAATCGGTTGCAAGCGATACGTCCAAGGGATTTATCAGAACTATCCTCACCGCAAGCAGTGACGCAATATCTGAGATGATTTCCATTAACGTACCCATCAATGCGAGAATAGCTGCTAGTGTTGCGTGGAGGGGGACGGACATCCACTTGAGGGATGAGGTGACCTGCCTCCGCCTCTTATCCATGGCAAGCGTATAAGCTACATAATCGCTCAGTATTCCACCTGTCTCCGAGGGCTTACTTCCAGCCTCCAGCATCTCACCCATCATCCTTAAAATCCTGTGTCCAAGGTTGCTCAACGTCTCAACACCGAGCATTTTTAGGGATAGGGCGTGGTTGATACCGGCCCGAACCCTCACCTCCATCCTAGCCAGTAGATTGTTGAGGGGGCCGAAGTCGTTGAGGAGCATAAGCTTCGAGGCTGACCTGAGGGAGCCGGAGACAGCTATATAGTCTCCCAAACTCCTGATGAGGATGGAGAGGCTCTCCTCAATATTCCCCACTTTCTTATGCCATCTCCTCCCTAGGAATCCGTGAATTAAGACTGGTCCGCCACCTAAGGCGCTGTAGAAGAGTATTGAGAAGCCCCGGTTTTCCAACGGATTTGGGTAGACGAACTTAAAAGCCAGTGTAAAGAATGAGAGGATTAGCAGGGGTATGGTCAGCCTTTCCAAGATATAGAGAGACTCGGGCCGTGTTGCCTCCCTGTGAAAAAGCCTACGCCTGAGATTTGTAGTCAAAAAAAGAAGTGAAGAGGAGGAGAGTGTGGACAGGATTACGGCAGCGGATATCTCCAGAATCTCAGAGGGGTCTGAGGTGCCGAAAATAATGGATATCAGGAGGAATGAGACAGCCAGCAGTGAAGTCGTGCTAAGAAGTGTCGTATAGGCCTCCACGATTCTCTTCAGCTTCTCCAAATTCTTCTCAAACTCTACCTGCGATAGGGCAAGATATTTCTGAAACTCTATCTTGGCGAAGTCCTTTACCGAGACACCGGCCTTAACCGCGTAATCAAGCCTTTTGAAAAGCTCGCTCACTAACCTGTTGCCCGAGTTTTTGACGATGTGTTGGAGGGATTCGCTATGTCCATAGCCCCACCGCCTCATAAGGTCAAGGGCCTCCCTAACAGTCTTTGTTATACCGGCTAAACTGTGTTCAGCGTCGGCCATGACTCTCAGAATACTGTTCAGGGACATCTGTGAAGCTCCGAGGCAAGACATGTAGAGTATTATGTTGGTGTAGGGTGATTCGCCTTCAAAAGCATTGATGACCCTCGAAATCAGCGTCTTAGCCATATCTTCTCACCGCCCTCAATCCTCTCCAGTGTTTTTTCAGTACCTACCTCGTAAGCCAGCTTAACCATATTCCAGACCTCATCATATGATAGAGCACCCTTCTCCAGCATCAGCTCCAAGATCCTAGCCCTCCTAGACAACTCCTCGTACACCTTTCTGACGTTTCTACTGGAGAGCCCCATCATCGTCAGGATCTTATTCTCCAGGAGGTAGCTGTTGCCCTCCCCCCTAAACTCGTGGAGATCCCTTACAGAGTCCCAGGAGAAGAGCTCGATATAGTCGAACCTTTTGGAGCTGGGGTCGTATCCCACGATCTCGTTAATGCTTAGGAACCTCCGCTCAACCCTTCCGGTCTCCGGGATTCTGACAGCGCTCTGGATAACAACGGCGTTTAGAATGTCTATGTAGGTCTTGGGTATGTTTATTGGGTCTCCGGTTAGCCTCTGGATAAGCTTCTCCACCGAGCCTGCGTGGAACGTGGACAAGACCATGTGGCCGGTTTGGATGGCTTGGAAAGCCACCGATGCCTCCTGACCTCTGATCTCCCCTACTATGATCGTGTTGGGCCTCTGACGGAGCGCCGCCTTCAGTAGCTCGAAGAGTGTTATCTCCCCGCCTCCACCCTCACCTGGCCGGGTTACCTCTCTAACCCAGTTGTCATGTGGGACAACTATCTCGGGGGTGTCTTCTATGCTTACAATCTTGGACTTCGGGTTTAGAAATACGCTTGCAGCCCTTAACGCCGTGGTTTTTCCCGACGCCGTCTCACCACAGAACCATACGCTCATTCCATACTCCATGAGAAGCCAGAGATAGGCGGCCTCCAGCGAGCTGAGGGTCTTCCAAGAGATCAGCTCTAAAATGCTGACAGGCTTCTCGGAGAATTTTCTGATGGTGAAGTTACTTCCACGCCTACTAATATCACTTCCGTAGACTATGTTGATTCTCGAGCCGTCGGGCAGGGAGGCGTCAACTATCGGTCTCCTATAATTGACCTGGTTGCCTATCTTCTCCGATAGCTTTAGGACGAACCGGTCCAGATCTTCCGGCTCCCTGAAGACTATGTTGGATTCGCAGCTCCCGAATATTTTGTGTTCGACGAAGAGGGGGCCGACGCCGTCGCAGGATATGTCCTCTATATACGGGTCTCTGAGCAGTGGCTCCAAGACACCCATATACACCTTATCCAGGATGAGGGCGTAGCTGGCAGCTTCTGCCGTGTAGCTGTTCATGCGGATGGCGGTCGGAGTCCCCCTCCTGGATACAACCAAGTATTCGAAATCCTCCAGTGCATCGTCAAGGACTACGAGCGTATCCAGAACCTCCCTCAAAATTTTTTCCTGCTCCTCCTTAGTTTCAAAATCTTTATGCACGCCTAAATGGGGCGCTATCAAGGTTTCGAGAATATGGACAATCTCCCCGGGAACATCTACAGCTGGGTTTACCGCCGTATAGAGTGACCTCTCCCTACCCCGGGACCTGATATGGATGAATAGAGACCGTCCAACAGGGTAGACTATGTTGAACTCCCTCTGATTTCTCAACTGCCTTGAAAGAGTCTCAAGATAGACTAGGCTGTTTCTTACCTGGGGTTCCAGGCTGAGAACGTACTTCCTCAGATGCTGCTCCCGACTCAGGACCCGTGGAGGTATCCCTGACATTGTGATGGTCTGGGATGACATTATGCCTTCGCCTGCGAAAATGGGAGAACACGAATCCCGAAGACCTGGTCTATCTCGAAGGCTATCATTAGGCCGCTCTTCTCAGCCCCCTTCTGTTTCAGAACCTGGAGAATTCTGACTATCCTATCCCCCATCTCCTTGATGGATAATATGAAATGGATGTCTGAGATCGACCTCAACCTCAGAAACATGTCCTGCTCTATAGCGTGGGTATGAATGGTCAGGATTACTGTTTTCTCATATCTGTCGACTATGTTTCTCAGATGTGTGAAAAAGTTGAGGATATTATTCGGAGTGGTGTTGGTGAGGAGGTATGTCATAGAGTCTATCACGAACAGCTCTGTGTCGTTCCTTTTCTCGATGAATGAACCGATTAGGCCGAGAATGCGTTTTGAATCGCTGGAACTCCACATCGTGTTTTTAACATGCATCTCAGCTATCTTCAACTGCCCCATGTTGATGAAATGTGTTACATCCCAGGACAGGTTCTTCATGCTCTCCCTCAGACCACGAAAGCTTGTCTCAGTCGTCACAAAGTAGCAGCTGAAGCCATCTTTTAATGCGCCGTAGCAATACTGCATCGAGACCACAGATTTCCCCGAATCATTAGGGCCCTCTATCAGGAATAGGGCTGGTGTGCTTATGGGGCCTACCTTACGGTCGAGCTCGCTGTTGTAGCTCTTAAATGCCCTACCATTCTCCCTCATGTAACCACCACCAGTTTGGCTAGGATAGGGACTGATGCGTTAGGCGCTCTACTCAGCCTCAACTCCGCGACGAGCGTTTCTCCAATATTCCACACGCCAGCCATACCCGTGGATATGTCAATAGGGTCCAAAAGCTCCGCTGGATAGTCCCCAGTTTTTACACCGGCTATCCTCCATCCCGGCCCCTCTCCGTTGGGGCTGTACCTTAAGAGCTCATATTCTACAGAGCCAGCCATATCTACATAGGTTACGACAAGGTCTGAATAGTTAAGCATCCCCACGCTCACATCCTTAGAGCTGTGGTTACGGATTTCGGCGAAGACAGTATTGCTGTTGACACCCACTATGTCAACATGGAAAAATAGGGCCCTCTCTATCCTAGAGCTTATGGGCAGAGATATCGATGTCTCCAGAAATGTTGAAGTCATTAAAACCATTTCAAGGATTATGAAAGCCGTAAACCATAGTCCCACTACCACAGACACGCCCGACATATCGCTCACCCGACTGAGAAGAGATACTCAGCCCTAGTCTGGCCTACCACCAGCCTGGCCACATACTCTCCAGATGGCAGGGGTTCTGTCAAGGCGGCGTAGATCACTATTGTCTCGCCTCTACTCCAAACTCCATCACCGTTGATATCGTATGCGATACTGTAGTTCCACCCCGGCGGAGTATTCGAATATCTAAGGTATTGGTAGGTTCTACGACCTATGAGGAACAGGTCTGAAGATTTTAAGACTCCAGGGCTAATATCTCCTTCCCCGGTGTTCTTAGCCCATATGACGACACCATCACTGGCCACAGCGAATATTATGGTGACGTCATTCTGTATCGATTCCTTCAGACGGTTTAACCTCATTTTCTCAGCTTGCTGGATATCCTGAAACGCAGCCATTATGGTAGTTGAGAAGAATGATACCGCCAGGAGTACTGTGATGATGAAGATAGACTCCACAACGATGTATTCTCCGGCCATCTAGCCTCCACCCCCACCCCATCCCTTCAGCTCTAGAAACCTTCGTATCGGCTCGTAGGCAAATAGCAAAACAGTGATAAAGGAGTCGTCGGAGTCTCTGGCTATCTTTGATATCAGATACATCACGGTTATAATATCTGTTATGGCCGGCGGATTTCTCTGCGGGGAGAGGGGCTTTAGACCCAGCTCAGGACTTGTGAGAAAAGCCATCGCCTCCCTGATAATCTCGGCCAGCTCCTTATCCAGCAAATTTTTCCATGTAAGTAAATTGATGAGGCTCTGCAGCTGTTCACGGCCAACCAAGAGAATCATGAGATTAACTGCGGTTAGGACGTTGACGAACCTGTTGAGACTACCGTAGGACCCAAAACTCCTATCTTCACGCTCCAATCTTGCTCTAGCATCATTTTGGCCACCAGCTTCCCGGAACTCCTCTCTCCTCTGGGTAACGTTTTTGCCCTCGCTGTAACTGGCGTCAGAGAAGATCAGGTTGAATGGGTTCTCAACAGAATTGATTAGACCCCTTACATCCAGAAGTGTCTTCTCCAACGGGTCTTTGAGCTTTTTAAACTCCTCCTCCAACTGCTTCAGCCGTTTATCCAAGACACCCGAAGACGAGGGAGATTCCTCCACCCACTTTCACCCCATGTCCTATTCAGGCTTTGTGTAGCAATAATATAAATCTCTTACTAGAATAATTTTGAAATCTTATTCATGTCTGATTTTTGTCTGAAAAAACTTATCTGCAGGAGGTTGAATATAAGCTTGAGGAAAAATGCGGTGGAACAACAAGGCGGCAAAAC